>CAYXJB010000182.1:0-6016 GCA_964465445.1 uncultured Verrucomicrobiota bacterium | reverse complement strand
CGAACTTCGATTCGCTCTCGGTGGGCTCGACCATGAGCGTGCCAGCGACCGGCCAGGAGAGAGTCGGCGCGTGAAACCCGTAATCCATCAACCGCTTGGCCACGTCCTCGGCCGTCACGCTCTTGAACGCCCGCAGATCCAGAATGCACTCGTGCGCCACCAGACCGCGATTGCGATAGAGCGTGGGGAAATATGGCTCCAGACGGCGCGAAATGTAGTTGGCGTTGAGGATCGCGTACCGGCTCGCTTCGGTCAGTCCCTCGGCGCCCATCATCGCGATGTACATCCAGGCAATCGGCAACAGGCTCGCACTGCCCCACGGCGCGGCGCTGACCGGTCCGACGCGCCTGGCGGCGTTCGTGCCGGGCGTTTGGGAGGCGTTTCCGGGCAACGGGCCGGCGAGCGGATGACCGGGCAGGAACGGCACCAGATGTTCGGCCACCGCGATCGGGCCGACGCCCGGCCCGCCCCCACCGTGCGGAATGCAGAAGGTCTTGTGCAGGTTGAGATGACACACATCGGCGCCGATGACTCCCGGCGAGGTCAACCCCACCTGCGCGTTCATGTTCGCTCCGTCCATGTACACCTGGCCGCCGTGGGCGTGGATAATCTGGCACACCTCGCGGATGGTTTCCTCGAACACGCCGTGGGTGCTCGGATAGGTGACCATTAGCGCGGCCAGCTCGGCGGCATGGGTCCGGGCCTTGGCTTTGAGATCGGCCAGATCAATGTTGCCGGCCCGGTCGCAGGCCACCGCCACCACCCGCAGCCCCGCCATCACCGCGCTGGCCGGATTGGTGCCGTGCGCCGAGGTCGGAATCAGACACACCCGGCGATGTCCCTCGCCGCGGGATTCGTGATAGGCACGGATGACCAACAGCCCGGCGTACTCGCCCTGCGAACCGGCGTTGGGTTGGAGCGAAACGGCCGCCAGACCGGTAATCTCGGCGAGCCAGCGCTCCAGGTCCTCGAACAGTTTGTGGTAACCGCGCGCCTGCTCCGGCGGCGCAAAGGGATGCAACCGCGCAAACTCCGGCCAGCTCAGCGGCAGAAGCGCCGCCGCCGGGTTGAGCTTCATCGTGCACGAGCCCAGCGGAATCATGCTCTGACACAGCGACAGGTCGCGCGATTCCAGCCGCTTGAGGTAGCGCAGCATCTCGGTCTCCGAATGATAGCGATGGAACACCGGATGCCGCAGAAATGCCGACCGGCGCACCAACGCGTCTTCGCCTCCCGCGCCCGCTTGCGAACCGGCTCGCGCCGCTTCGGCGACATTGCGCAACCAGGGGCTGCGCACGCGGGCCAGGAGCGCCTCGGGTCGAAACTCCGGCGCGCGGTCGCCGTTGAAAATCTGCCAGATCTCTTCCACATCGGCCTCGCTGGTCGTCTCGTCCAGGGAAATGCCGACGGTGCGTCGGTCAATGAGCCGGAAATTCATCCGATGCGCCGCCGCCCGCGCCAAAACGTCTGTCACACGCTCTTCCGGCACCTCGACGCGCAGTGTGTCGAACCGCAACGTCGGGCCGACCCGACAGCCCAGTTGTTCCAGACCGGCGGCGAGCAACTCGGTGAGCTGGTGAACGCGGCGCGCGATGCGTTTGAGCCCGTCGGGACCGTGATGGACCGCGTACAGCGCCGCCAGGCTGGCCAGCAACGCCTGAGCCGTGCAGATGTTGCTGGTGGCCTTTTCGCGCCGGATGTGCTGTTCGCGCGTTTGCAGCGCCAGCCGCAGCGCCGGCCGGCCGCGCGCATCGCGCGAGATGCCGACCAGCCGGCCGGGCATCTGCCGCTTGAATGCGTCGCGCGTGGCAAAGAACGCCGCGTGCGGTCCGCCGTAACCCATCGGCACGCCAAAACGCTGCGCGCTGCCAACCGCGATGTCGGCCCCGAACTCGCCCGGCGGTCGCAGCAACGTCAGCGCCAGCAGATCCGTCGCCACGGTCGCCAGCGCCCCGGCCGCATGCGCCCGTTCGATCAGCGGCGCGTAATCCAACACGGCTCCGAACGTGTCCGGATACTGCACCAGCACGCCGAAAACCGTTTCGTCGGGCTCGAACCGTTCCGGGTTGCCCACGCTCACCTCGATGTCCAGCGCCCGGGCGCGGGTTTGAACGACAGCGATGTTCTGCGGATGGGCCGTTTCGGCGATCAGGAATCGGCGGCGTGTGTCCGAACCTTTGAGCCGGTGGGCCATCATCATCGCCTCGGCGCAGGCCGTGGCCTCGTCCAGCAGCGACGCGTTGGCGATTTCCAGCCCCGTGAGGTCGCAGACCATGGTTTGAAAATTCAGCAACGCTTCGAGCCGGCCCTGGGAGATTTCGGCCTGATAAGGCGTGTATTGCGTGTACCAGCCGGGATTCTCCAGCACGTTGCGCTGCAACACCGCCGGCGTGATGCAATCGTAGAATCCCATACCGATGAACGAGCGGTAGAGTTGATTCTGTGAGGCGATGGCCCGCAGCTCGCGCAACGCCTCGAACTCGCTGCGGGCCGGCGGCAGCCGCAGGGGTTGATGCAGCCGCAGCTCGGGCGGAATCGCCGCGTTCACCAGCGCCTCGAGCGAGTCGAATCCCACCACACGGAGCATTTCCGCCGTGTCGGAAGCATCCGGGCCGATGTGGCGGCGTGCGAATGCGTCCGCTGGCGTAATCCGCGGGTTGAGTTCACCGGAAAGCTGACCCGGAGACATGCGCGGCAGGGTAGAATCGCATCGGGCCTTGGCAAGCGGCTTTTGGTCAACCGCCGCGCGCGGCATTGGAACGGGAGTGGGCGGATGAATTCGCCGCCGCCACCGCCCATCGTGCCGTCATCCGGCGTGTCATCCAGCCCAGGACCGCACCAAACAACCCGTGAGCCGTCGCCGTCACGATCACGAAGCTCGCCGTGAGCGGAATCCCGAAAACCCGCGGATAGGGCGTCAGCAACATCCCCAGCTCCAACCCCAGCGCAAAAAGCACCGCCCAGCCCCACGATCGCCACCGGCGCGGCCCGACCAGTGCCAGATACATGACCCCGAAGGTCGCCCCGTTGCTGAAGTGATACAGCCAGCCGACCAGATGCGCGCCGGTCGAGAACGTCTCCTGCTCGATCGGTTCGCCCAAAATCATCGCGCCAAACCGCGGGAAGACTTTGAAGAGGTTCAACGCCGGCACGACGGTTTCGATGCCCCATTGTCGCGCGAATACGAACGGCAGCCGGAACAGGTCGTAGGCCACCGCCGCCACCAGGCCCGCCACCAAGCCGGTCCAGACCACCCGCTCCACCAGCCCGCCGCCGCGTCGCGCATCGAGGAGCGCCCACACGATCAACAGCGCTGCCGCCGGAACGAACACCCACAGCGTGAACAGCCGCATCGAACACAGTCCGTAGAACTCCACCAGCAGACAACCGATCGAACTGGACGCCAGCAACAGCACGGCCGCTCGACTCCGACCGCTCCAGCGCAACGACGTTGCATCGCCTGGCGACATGGGCGTTGCGCCAAGCATGCCGCAACCACCGCAGGTCGTCCAATGGGTTCGACAAAAAACACCCCGCCGGATCGCGTCCGGCGCGCCTCCGACGGTTCTGTCTCGGACCGGACGTGCGTTCGCACAGTGCTGTTGGGTCGCTCGATCGCTGTCGCTTGACTCGAGCGCGAGCTGACGCAAGATACGGCCCGAGCGCGGCTCGGGACGCGGGAGGCGCCCGGCAACGTGCCCGAAGGATGGCGCGCCGTTCGCAGCGACCGGGTCGCTCACAGAGCATGAAAACCCGAATCATGAGATGGAAATGGCTGGCGTGTGGGACAGGTATTGTGTTGGGCCCGCGATGGGCAAACGCGCATGAGTTTTTCCCGGTCGGTGGCGATTGGCACTCCGGTTTCGAGCATGCATTCAGCGGCTGGGATCACCTGGCGATGATGTTGGCCGTGGGAGTATGGGCGGCACGGATGAGCGGTTGCACGCGATGGCGAATGCCGCTGGCGTTTGCGGCGGCGATGATCGCCGGCAGCCTGGCGGCCGCCGCCGGCCTGCGCGTGCCGGGGATCGAATTTCTGGTTCTGCTATCGGCCGCGCTGTTCGGACTGGCGATTCTGGAGCGGACGCATCTGCGACCGGTCGAGGCGGTGGCGTTGACGGGGCTGGGCGGTGTGGTTCACGGGCTGGCGCACGGCACGGCGATGCCCATTTCGCCCAGCGTCGCGTCGTTTCTGGTCGGCTTTGCCGCTGCGACGTTGCTGTTGCAAGGGCTGGGGTTTGTGGCGGCGCGGCTGGCGGTGGCAGTGATCGGTTTGATCGCGAGCCAACAGAAGTCCGCCGCGCAAGCCGCGCCGGACAGCGGCCCGGCGGCGGTCACCAGCGCACCGCCGGCCAGTTTGCTGGGCACGATCACCGTCGAGGGCCGGGCCGACAATCTGGTGGGCCTGGCCGATTCGGCCACGCAGGGAACGGTGGGCGCCGAACAGCTCAAGGATCGGCCACTGTTGCGCAGCGGCGAGCTGTTGGAAACGGTGCCGGGCGTCATCATTACCCAGCATGCCGGCGGCGGCAAAGCCAACCAGTACTTCTTGCGCGGATTCAATCTCGATCACGGCACCGACTTTGCGGTTTGGCTGGACGGGATGCCGTTGAATCTGCCCACGCATGGGCACGGACAGGGTTATCTGGATCTCAACGTGTTGATTCCCGAGCTGGTGCGGCGCGTGAATTACCAGAAAGGACCTTACTACGCCGACAGCGGCGACTTCAGCTCGGCCGGGGCGGCGCGGATCGAATCGTTCAAGACGTTACCCGAAACGCTCTTGCAGGCCGAGGCCGGGATGTACGGTTACGCCCGCGGGCTGTTCGCGGCCTCGCCGCGGCTGGGCGAGGGTCATCTGCTTTACGCGGGTGAACTTTATCATCACGACGGGCCCTGGCAGAAGCCGGATGATTACCAGCGCTTCAACGGTGTGCTCACCTACAGCCTGGGCGAGGGGCCGAGCCAGTTGAGCGTGACGGCGCGGGGCTATCATGGCCGGTGGAATTCGAGCGATCAGGTCGCTGCCAGCGCGGTGCGCGATGGGCTGGTGCCGTTTTTCGGATCGCTGGACGCTTCGACCGGCGGCGAGTCGCAGCGTTACAGCTTGAGCGTCGAATGGATCCGGCTCGGGCCCGAGTCGCTCACCCGGGCCGTCGCGTACGGCGTTTTCTATGATCTGGATTTGTTCTCGGACTTCACCTACTTCCTGGTGGACACCAACCGCGGCGATCAATTCGAGCAGACCGATCGGCGCTGGGTCGCGGGGCTGGATCTGCGTCACACCTTCCTGCACGAGCTGGCCGGGCGCGAGCTCGAAAACACGCTCGGCCTGCAACTCCGCAACGATTGGATTCGCAACGGCCTGTTCCAGACCCAGAACCGCCGGCGCGTGGACAAGGTGGACGCCCAGACCGGGCGCATCCTGCCCGCCCGCACCCGCCGGGACGAGGTAACCCAAACCGCCACGGGCCTGTTCTTCGAGAACAAAGTGCAATGGGCGGAAAAGTTCCGGACGGTGGCCGGCCTGCGGGGTGATGTGTACCACTTCGACGCGGCGAGCCTCTTACCGGAAAACAGCGGCAGCCGCGCTGATGGCATTGTCAGCCCGAAGCTGAGCCTGATCTTCGGGCCGTGGGCCGGCACCGAGGTTTATCTCCAGGGCGGTCTGGGCTTCCACAGCAACGACGGCCGCGGCGTGATGACGCGCACCGACCCGGTCACGGGCGAACCGGTGCAGCGGGCCGACCCGCTGGTACGCACCCGGGGTGCGGAACTCGGCGTGCGAACCACGCGCCTGCCCGGCCTTCAGAGCAGTCTCTCGGTCTGGTGGCTGGACATGGATTCGGAACTGGTCTTTGTGGGTGACGCCGGCACGACCGAGCCGAGCCGTCCGAGCCGCCGGCGCGGCGTCGAGGTCGGGGTATACGCGCGGCCCACGGACTGGATGATCGTGGACGCGGACCTCGCCTGGTCCGAGCCGCGCTTCCGCGACGACGACCCCGCGGGCGACCAC
>CAYXJB010000181.1:0-6063 GCA_964465445.1 uncultured Verrucomicrobiota bacterium | reverse complement strand
CGCCGTCAGTTGCGCTTTGAAATCCTTGTCGCCGCCGTTGTAGTCCAGCTCGGCCACGACCTGGCCGCCGTTGGCCGTGAACCGTTCCTTGAAAAACCGCGCCAGGCCCTTGCTGTAATCGCTTTTGACATCGGTGAAAATGGCCACCCGCCGCGCCCCCAGCGTGTGCCACGCAAAATCGGCCATCACCGTGCCCTGAAACGGATCAATGAAACAGACCCGAAAAATGTAATCGCCCACCTCGGTCACCTTCGGGTTGGTCGAAGAGGGCGAAACCATCGGAATGCGGTTCTGCTGACAAATCGGCGCCGCCTCCAGGGAACGGCTCGATGCCACCTCGCCCAGCACCGCCACGACCCGGTCGCGGGCGATAAGCTTGTTGACCACCGTGGCCGGCTCGCCGGCCTTGGATTGCGTGTCCTCGGTGATCAATTCGAGTTTTTTGCCCAGCACCCCACCGGCGGCGTTGATCTCCTCGATGGCCAGCAACGTGCCCTGATGCGATGAAATGCCAAACGTCGCCTCCTTGCCGGTCAAGGAGGCGTATTCGCCGATCTTGATCGTGTCGCCGGCAGGCGGTTGGCAACCCGCCCCGGCCAGCCACGCAACAACCAGCGCCGCTCCAATTGCCATTGGCCGTCCGGAATTCATGGACATCGTCGCGCCCTGTTCTTATTGACTTCGAGCGTCCCGAGTAAAGGCAAAACGCCAGCCGATGCCCCGTCCATTGGCGCTTCTGCAGGCGACCCGCGCCCCGGGCCGCGCACACGGGCCGGCCTCGGCACGCCGCCGGCACGGCCCGGGCGACGGTCAGATGATTTTGAAGCGAACCGTGCGGGCGCAACTGTCACCGCGCTGCCGCCTCCGAACTTGCACCCCGGCCACGCATCGCCTACAAACCCAAAGCATGGTTGCGTCCACCGATCGCGCCCGAGCGCCGGCCAAATCGAATTTCGACCTTCAGCGGTTTCTGCAGACGCGCACCGCCGCCGTCAACGCTGCGCTGGACCGGTTTCTGCCGCCCGAAACCGCCCGGCCCACGACGATTCACAAGGCGATGCGCTACTCGCTCTTCGCCGGGGGCAAACGCATTCGCCCGGCGCTGTGTCTGGCGGCAGCCGCCGCCTGCGGCGGGCGTGAATCCGACGCCATGCCCCTGGCCTGCGCCATTGAATGCATCCACACCTACTCGCTCGTGCACGATGATCTGCCGGCGATGGACAATGACGATTTCCGCCGCGGCAAACCCACCAACCACAAGGTCTTCGGCGAAGGCATCGCCATTCTGGCCGGCGACGCCCTGCTCACCCAGGCCTTCGAGATCGCCGCTCAATGCCGCGGTTGGCCGCGCTATCCGCACCGGACGATCTTTCGCGAGCTGGCCTCCGCCGCCGGCTCGTTGCAATTGATCGCCGGTCAGGTTGCCGACCTGGAAAGCGAGGGGCGAGCCGTCTCGCTGGACGAGCTGCGTTACATCCACGAGCGCAAGACTTCCGCCCTGCTGTGCTGCGCCGTGCGCCTGGGCGGCATGAGCGCCAATTGCACGCCGGCCCAGTTGCGCACGCTCACCGACTTTGGCCGGCACGTCGGCCTGGCGTTCCAGGTCATTGACGACATCCTGGACGTCACCCAGACCAGCGAACAGCTCGGTAAAACTGCGGGCAAGGACGCCCGCTCGCGCAAAGCCACCTACCCGGCCATCGTCGGGCTGGAACGTTCTCGAAAAATCGCTGCAGACCTGACTGCCCGGGCATTTGCCGCCTTGAAACCCTTCCGAGGTCGCGCCGTGGCCCTGGAGGCCCTCGCCGAATTTCTGCTCAATCGCCAGTACTGAGGGCGCGCTGCCGTCCGGCGGACAATGCGGCTCAACGATTCGCGGCGCCCGTGTGCCGGGCGGTTTCCAGCCGTCGGTTGAACGCCACGCACTCGGCGTAGGAGACCGGCCCGCCGAAAATGTCCAGCGCCGAGCCGATCGTCAGGTCTATCCGCCCACGCCCGATCCGCGTGACTGCTTCCAAATCCGCCAGCGATCGCGCCCCGCCGGCATAGGTCGTCGGCAGCGGCGCCCACTCGGCCAACCGCTCGACCAGTTCCCGATCAATGCCGCTGCGCCGACCCTCGACGTCCACCGCGTGAATCAGGAACTCGGCACAGTGCGGCGACAAAAGCCGCAGCGTTTCAGCCGAGAGCTCCAGCTCCGTGAGCTGCTGCCACCGTTGCGCCACCACCCAGTAGCGACCGGCCTGCCGACGGCAACTCAGATCGAGCACCAGCCGCTCGCGACCCACGCACCGCTCCAGGGCAACGAGCCGCTCGAGGTCCAACCGGCCCTGCGGAAACACCCAACTGGTGACGATGACGTGTGAGGCGCCGGCATCCAGCCACGAGGGAGCGTTCTCGGGCGTGATGCCGCCGCCGATCTGCAATCCGCCCGGATAGGCCGCCAGCGCCGCGCGCGCAGCCGTCTCGTTGCCCGGCCCGAGCATGATCAGATGCCCACCCTTGAGCCCGTCGCGCCGATACAACGCCGCGTACCAGGCCGCGTCCTTGTCCGAGACGAAGTTCGTCTGCACGCGCGCCGGCGCCTCGCCCAGCGTGCTGCCGACAAGTTGTTTGACCTTGCCCTCGTGCAGATCAATGCAGGGACGGAACATATTCGAGCCTCAGGAATGCACCGGTTCGTCTGCCGCGGGACGGCGCTGACCTGCCGGTTGGCGATCAGAAAAAATGGCTCCAGAGACAGGACTCGAACCTGTAACCCGCCGGTTAACAGCCGGCTGCTCTACCATTGAGCTACTCTGGAAGCCAGCCCGCCTCAAAGGTATAAAACCGCGCTTTGGAACGTCAACCGGTTTTGCGGTCGGCGACTCTGAACGCGCTCGGGCCGCGCCATCGGCGGCCGCGCCCGGCCTGCCAATGCGTTCAGCCGGCGGCCTGACCCAGAAGCTGGTCAATCGCCTTGAGCAATTCCTCGTGCGGAATGGGTTTTTGAAAATACGCCGTCGCCCCCGCCGCCAGACAACGGTCCCTGTATCGCGCCGGATCGCTGCTCGAGATGATGATGATGGGAATGTCCCTGGCCTGTTCGAGCCGCTGCAACCAGGTCATGATTTGAAATCCGTTCCATCCAACCGCGCCCCCGTGGGCCACATCCGGCGGAAAAGACAAATCCAGCAAAATCAGGTGCGGACGCGCCTTGCGAATCGCGGCCAGCGTCTCGGAAGCGTCCCGCGCCTCCATCACGTCGTAGCCGTGCGCCCGCAGTTTGATCGAGGTGCTCCGGGTGATCACCGGATCGTCGTCCACGATCAAAATTGTCTTTTGCCGTCGGGTTGCGGATTGTTGGCTCATGTTCAACGGGACGTCGCCGGGCCGGCGCGTTGACCCGCGTTGCCGCCCGACCAGCCACGCCCACATGTTCATGGCATGGAGCTTAGCAGGTTGCAGGCCGGCGAACAACGCCCGCCGCACGGGTGCAGGCCCGAACGGTGCCCCGATTTGAGATGGTTTCCAGGCGCAGATATCGGCTTTCGGCCTCCGAGGCCGGCCAGCAGACCGTGCAACGGCTCTTCAGCGACATCGCCCGCCGCTACGATCTGCTCAACGACGTCCAAAGCTTCGGGCTGCATCGGCGCTGGAAACGGCGCGTGGTCGAGCTGGCCGACGTGCAGCCCGGCCAGCGCGCCCTGGACCTGTGCTGCGGCACGGGCGATCTGGCGTTCGCCCTGGCAGCCGCCGGCGCACAAGTGGTGGGGGTGGACTTCAGCGCGCCAATGCTGGCAGTGGCCGCTTGGCGACGAGCAAACACCGACGCAACGCGGGCCAACCCGTCCAATCCAGTTTTTGTCCTGGGTAACGCCCTGGCCGTCTCATTTCCAGACGCCACGTTCGACATCGTGACGATCGGTTACGGCCTGCGCAATCTGGCCGATTGGCGCGCCGGACTTCGGGAAATGGTTCGGCTGACCGCTCCTGGCGGACGGATTTTGGTGCTGGATTTCGGCAAACCGGTATGGCCGCCCTGGCGTGCGCTGTATTTCGCCTATCTGAGGCTCGTGGTGCCTCTGTTCGGCTGGGCGCTCTGCGGCAACGCCGCCGCCTACGCCTACATCCTCGAGTCGTTGCGCTCCTATCCGGCACAACAGGGCGTCGCCGATGCCATGCGCCAGATGGAACTCGAATCGATCCGGATCGAAAACCTGCTCGGCGGCGCCATGAGCATTCATCGCGGCGTCAAACCGCGCTGAACCCGGCGCGGATGTGCCGCCGAATCGAGAAACTCTTCCGGCCGGCTGCGCCGATTGTCCGATTGCCAACGCACCCTCCGCCCCGCCACAATCCTGCCGTGCGCAGCCGCGAAAAAATCCTTTCTTGGGAACAGCTCCCGGCCTGGCGCGCCGCCCTCCGCGCCGCCGGACGCACACTCGTCGTCACCAACGGCTGCTTCGATCTGCTTCACGCCGGACACGTCACCTATCTGGAAACCGCCCGCAGCTACGGCGACGCCCTGCTGGTGGGCCTGAACAGCGACGCTTCCACACGCCAGCTCAAAGGTCCCGGCCGACCCGTCAACCCCCAGGCCGATCGCGCCCTGGTCCTGGCCGCCCTGGAATGCGTCAGTGCCGTCTGCATCTTCGAGGACAAAACCGCCACCCGGTTTCTGGCCGCCGCCCAACCGGACGTTTACGTCAAAGGCGGCGATTACACCCTCGAAACCCTCAACCCCGAAGAACGTCGCACCGTCGAAGCCGCCCGAGGCCGGATCATCATCATCCCCTTCGTGCCGGGCAAATCCACCACCGCCCTGCTGGAGAAAATCGCACGGCTTTGAGCCCGTAACGGCCCGAGCCAGCGCCGGCTCAGCGCTGCGCGGCTGCTCGTTCCTGCAGTTTGCGGATCAGATACGTGTCCTCGGTCGCCTGCTGCCACGCCGTGAACCACAAATCGCCCAGCCACTGACCCGCCTGCACCAGTTGCGCCTCCAGAAACACCCGACCGGCCCGCCCGCGCTCGCCCTCGGCAGAAAGCTTTCCGTCCTTCTGAAGCTCATAGAGCGGCTCGACCTGCCGATGCGTTTCCAAGAGGAAGGACATCACCTGGCGGAAAAATTCCTCCGATTGCCTCGGATCGCTGAAGGTTTTCGCCGGTCGGATTTTTGCCAGCAACGGCTTCGCCTCGACGCCGCCGGTTTTGCGGAAAAAGTCCCCGTCAATCCACTGATGAAAGCCCGGCCAGGTGGTGTAGCCGCGCGGATTCTCACCCACCCAGCCGTGATGATGTCGGGTGGTATGCAGCGGCTGGGCCGCATCCCCCACAAAATGCCCCATCACGCCCATGATGTAGATCAAGTTGGCTTCCGCATTGGCGATCTCCTCCGGCGTGCCACCGTGCTCGCGAAAGGCCTTCAGATACGAGAAACCCGAGCGCAACTTCCCGCAGTATTCGACAATCGTCCAGGGCAGGAAACCCATCAGCTCGCGTGTGCGATCCGCATTCTTTGCGGGGTCAACGGGCGCAAATCGCTCCGGATGCGCCCGACGCGCCAGCGCCAGCGCACCGGCCATCTCGTACCGGAAAATCGGCAACGTTTGCGGCGTCAGATCGCAAAGCTCCAGGTCCTCCAGGTCCAGGTAATGATCCGGCCCGTTGCAGTGGCTCAACACCACATCGGCGCTCATGTTGCGCCACCGATCCGGCTCGCCGCCCAGGAACGCAATCCGCTCGGCCGCTCCCGGAGCGCGCACAAAAGCCGGGAAATTCGTGGGTAACGCAGCCAGCGCCAGTTGATTCACGACCCGATGCGCCTCGTAATCCCACGCCGCCGCAGCCCACCGCGCCGCAATCCACACGCCCGCAACAAAGGCCCGAATCAAAATGGATTTTTTCATCGTGATTTTGGTTCGCGCCGACTGTAACGGCCATCAACACACTCGCCAAACCCAATCGCTGGGCCTGACAAAGCGCGATCCAGACGCCACCCCAACCTGTTCGACGAGAGCGCCGGGGTTGTGTTCGTCAATTGTCAGTTGGAGGGGATTAAGGCGGGTTGGGTTTGAGGTGAAT
>CAYXJB010000180.1:0-6102 GCA_964465445.1 uncultured Verrucomicrobiota bacterium | reverse complement strand
TTTGGGTGAGCCTTAATCTTTTGGCTCACAACTGACAATCAAAGAACACTAGCTGTCCCGACCGCGCTTCAGGGCAACTCCACACTCGCCACCGCCATGGCGGCAATGCCCTCCTCGCGGCCCACAAACCCCAGCCGCTCGTTGGTCGTGGCTTTGAGACCGATTTGTTCCTCCCGCACACCCAGCGCCGCGGCAATGCACTGACGCATCCGGGGAATGTGCGGCGCCAGCTTCGGCTCCTGCGCAATCACCGTCGCATCCACATTCACCACGCGCCCGCCGCGCGCCGCCACCTGCCGCGCCGCTTCCTCGATGAAGAGCCGACTGGGCGCATTCTTCCAGCGCGGATCGGTGTTCGGGAAAAAATGGCCGATGTCGCCCGCCCCCAGCGCCCCCAGCACCGCGTCGCAAATTGCGTGCAGCAGCACATCCGCATCCGAATGCCCCTCCAGACCGCGATCGTGCGGAATTTCGACGCCCCCGAGGATCAACCGGCGGCCGGCCACCAGCGGATGCACATCGTACCCAATGCCCACGCGCGTCATGGTCGCAGACTAGGCGGCCGCCGGCCCGCGCGCCAACTCGATTCGTTCCTCACGGATGCGTCAGACTCGGCGCCCAGAGCCCCTCGCGCACTTGCGGCCGCACGCCTGAGGGCGGAAAACTGGCCCGCACGGCCGCGCGCAGTTGAGCGGACAACTCGGCCACCGTGCCGGCCAGCGCCGGATCGCCGGCCAGATTCTTCAACTCCTTCGGATCGGCCTCGTGATCGTAGAGCTCGCGGCCTTCGCGGCCCTCGTCCCATTCGGTGTAGCGCCACCGCGCCGTGCGCAGCGTGTAGCCGAAAAACTGTTCGCCCCGCCCGCGTCGGCGCGTCACCTGGCTGAGCGCCCAGCCGCGTCCGACCACGCTCGGATCTTTGAGCATCGGCACCAGACTTTGACCCTGCAGGTTGGTGGGAGAGCTCACGCGGCACAACTCGGCCAGCGTCGGATACAGATCAACGAGCCCGACCGGCGTGCGCACCACGCTGCCGGGCCGGCCGATCCCCGGAGCGACAATCAGCAGGGGCACCCGCGCGCTTTCCTCGAAGAGACTCATCTTCTGCCACAGCCCGTGCTCGCCCATGTGATAACCGTGATCGCTGGTGAAGACGATGATCGTGTTGGTGCTCAGTCCCAGCCGATCCAGCGCATCGAGCACGCGGCCGACCTGCGCGTCCATGAAACTGATGCTTGCGTTGTAGGCCTGTCGCGCCTGCCGCCGCAGATCGTCAGTGAGCCGATCCTGCTCGGGCTTGCGGCTCATCAGGGCCGCCGCCGGCAAATCGGCCTGATCCTCCTCCACGCCCTGCACGACGGGCATTTTCTCGACCGGATGCAGATCGAAATACTTCTTCGGGGCCACATACGGCGTGTGCGGACGGAAGAAGCCCAGCGCCACGAAAAACGGCCGCTCCGGCTCGCGCGCACAGCGTTCCAGCACCCACTCCGCGTCGCGCGCCAGCAGCCCGTCAGTGTGCTTCCCTTCGGGCTGCGGCGAGGCATACCAACTGAGCGTGCCGCCAAACTGGCCCGGAATCAGGCTGAAGATGTTCGGCTCCTCATCGAGCCGATCCACCCCGGCCGGATTCAACTCCAGTTCCCAGGAAGCCGGATCGTCGTGGCCGTCGGTGCCGATCGAGCCGGGCACGTTGTAGTGGTAGAGCTTGCCCAAGCGCGCCGCGAAATAGCCCGCCCGCCGGAATGCCTCCGGCAAACTCACCTGCGAGGGGATCGTCTGACGGAAAATCTGCTGATTGGCCAGAATGCCCGAGCTGTTCGGGTACAGCCCGGTGAGCATCGAATTGCGGCTGGGCCCGCAGAGCGGAAACTGGCAATACGCCCGCTCGAACCGCACCCCGCGCGCCGCCAGCCGATCCAGATTGGGCGTGCGCGCCAGCCCGTCACCGTAGCAGCCGACCAGATTGTTCAGGTCGTCGGCCATAATGAAGAGCACATTCGGCCGGGCCGCGCCCTGCGCCACCGCCGGCCCGAGGCAAATCGCGCTGCACAACAACGTCCCGAGAAGTCGCACCGTCCAGAGAAGCCGTTTGGTTTTCATGGCGGGCGAAATTCTGAAACGCCCGGTTGGCCGATGGAAGAACTTTTGAAGGGAAATGGTCGGGGCGGTGAGATTTGAACTCACGACCTCTTGTACCCGAAACAAGCGCGCTAGCCAGGCTACGCTACGCCCCGACCACGCCCACAAATTGTCAAATCCCGCCCCGCTTGGCAACGCCGTTTTTCAGATCGAACCCGCCTCGAGCGGCGGGTCGCGACCCTCGCGGCCGAGCCGGCCAAACGCACCGATCGGCTCGCCGATGGGGTTCGTTGCGGGAGGATGCCTTCCTTCATCTCTGCGTCCTCGAATACGCGATGGCGCGTGCGAGCAGGCTCTCGGCAAAACCCGCAAAACTCAGTTCCGCACAGGGCTCGGAGAAAGCCCCCTCCTGCGCCGCTTGCATCTGTGGATTTCAACGGCCACCGAAGAGAACAGTCCGGTGGCCTCGTTTCGGATGCGTCGTTCGGCCAGATCGAAGTACTGTTCGTCCACCTCGCAGCCGATGCTGTGGCGGCCACAACGCGCGGCGGCCGCGTTGGTTGTGCCGGTTCCCATGAAGGGGTCGAGCACGGTGTCGCCCACAAAGCTGAACATGCGAATCAGCCGCTCGGCCAGCTCCAACGGGAACGGAGCCGGGTGCTCGCGCGTGGAAGCGCCGGGCAGACCCGTCCAGACCTGCTGAAACCAGCGCTGGTAATTCTCGGTCGAGATCACGCTCAAGAGGCGCACCGCGACCGAGGGCTTGCGGTAACCGCCGGGCTTGCGTTGCATCAGAATGAATTCGATGTAGTTCTTGATCACAGCGTTGGGCTCGTAGGGCTTGCCCAGGAATCCGGAAGCTCCGTTTTCGACCTCGTGGGCGGCGTTGGCGATCTTGTGCCAGATGATCGGCGACAGGTTGTCAAAGCCGAGGCGCCGGCAGTGTTCCTGGATGGATGCGTGAAGGGGCACGACCGTGTGCCGACCCGCGTTTTTCCGGCGCGACAGGCAAACGTCACCCACCACGCAGATCAGTCGCCCGCCCGGAACCAGCGCATCGAAGCAAAGCTTCCAGACGCGATCCAGTTCGCGCAGGAACGTCTCGTAATCGGCGATCTCGCCAAGTTGTCCCGCGCC
Source organism: uncultured Verrucomicrobiota bacterium (assembly GCA_964465445.1). Classification (GTDB taxonomy): domain Bacteria; phylum Verrucomicrobiota; class Verrucomicrobiia; order Limisphaerales; family JAOAIM01; genus JAOAIM01. The sequence goes on along the minus strand of CAYXJB010000180.1, from coordinate 2,883 downwards.
GGGTCGGTATTGCTTGAGCGTCCAGTAAGGCGGCGAGGTCAGCACGAGCTGAACCGAACCGGGTGCAAGCTCCAGCCTTCGCGAATCGCGCCGATAAAGCGCATGTCGCGTGGGAATGGTCCGAACGGCATGCTCGATGAGACTCATCAGGCGGGGATTCTTGGCGATGGCCGGAATCGCGGTTTGGAGATCGCCAAGGGACTTGAGTTCATCGGGCAGCCAGCGATCGAATTCGGATTCGGGGCTGTCTCGCTCGGTCGCGTGAACCCGGGTCATCATTTTTGGTCACCAGCTCGCTCGGGCCAGCGCCAAACAGTATGGGTGAGCCCGGAACCGCCGGTCAACGCCCTGCAGCGAAGGTGTCGGTGGCCATCGAAGACCCGATGCTCTTTGGGTTGGGTGGTGTGCTGCGCTGATGTGGCGAGCTTTGCAAGGTGGAGGGCCGCCGTGTCGGAATGGGTCGGGCTTCAGCCCGGCGTTTGGGAACCGGGGGATTGATCGGTTTTGGGGCGGGCGGCGCGTTGTTTGCGCCATTGTTCGAGCCGTTCGCGGATGGTTTTTTCCCGGCCCTGATCGCTGGGTTGGTAGTAGTGCTTTTCTGCGCCCAGATAATCCTGCGGCACGAAGTGGCCTTCGAACTGGTGCGGGTACTGATAGCCCTGGCCGTGGCCCAGGCGTTGGGCGCCCTTGTAACTGGCGTCGCGCAGCGGCTCGGGCACCGGCAAGGTGCGTTCGGAGGCGATGTCCGCCAGCGCGGCGTCAATCGCCTGGATGGTGCTGTTGCTCTTGGGCGCGGTGGCGATGTAGAGCGTCGCCTCGGCCAGCGGAATGCGCGCTTCGGGCCAACCGATGAATTCGGCGGCTTGAAACGCCGCATGCGCCAACAGCAGCGCCATCGGGTCGGCCAGGCCGACGTCTTCGGCGGCGTGGATGAGCAGACGTCGCGCGATGAAGCGCGGGTCTTCGCCGGCGTGGATCATTTTAGCCAGCCAGTACAGGGCCGCGTCCGGATCGCTGCCCCGCATGGCTTTGATGAAGGCCGAGATGGTGTCGTAATGCGCGTCCTCGTCGGCGTCGTAGAGAACGGCTTTTTTCTGGATGCTTTGTTCGGCGGCGGTCAGGTCAATGTGAATGATGCCCTGCGGGTCGGGCGGTGTGGTCAGGGCGGCAATTTCCAGCGCGTTGAGGGCGCGACGCGCATCGCCGTCGGAAACCCGCGCCAGATGACGCAACGCGGCTTCGTCGGCCAGGATCTTGAGGTGGCCCAGGCCGCGTTCCGGATCGCTCAGGGCGCGGCGCAGCAGGGTCAACAGGTCGGCCTCGCTCAGCGGGCGCAACTCGAAGATCTGGGAGCGCGACACCAGCGGGGCGTTGACGAAGAAGAACGGATTGTGCGTCGTGGCGCCGATGAGCCGCACCACGCCGTTTTCGACATCGGGCAGCAGAACGTCCTGCTGGGCTTTGTTGAAGCGGTGGATTTCGTCAATGAACAGGATGGTTGGCCGACCGGTGTTTTCGAGTCGGTGGGCGGCGGCCGCCAGCGTGCGGCGCAGTTCGGCGACGTTGGATTCGACGCCGCTGAGCCGTTCGAAGTGGCAGCGGGTGCGGGCGGCGATGATGCGGGCCAGGGAGGTTTTGCCGCTGCCCGGCGGCCCGTAGAGGATCAGCGACTGGATGCGGTCGGCTTCGATAGCGCGGCGCAGCAGTTGACCCGGCGCGAGGATGTGTTCCTGGCCGACGAACTCGTCGAGGTCGCGCGGGCGCATGCGCGTGGCCAGCGGTTGGTGCGCCCGGGTTGGAGCGGCTGGCGGCGCAGCGGGAGCGGCCGCCGGGGGCGGTGTGTCTGAAAACAGGTCATCGCGCGCCATGCTTCCAGCCTAGCAGTTGCGGCGGCGGTTTCCAAAACAATCCGCAGCGCAGTGCGGGGACTGCTGGCGGGGTTGTGGTAGCCGATGCACGCGGAGCGCGGTGCGGCCGGTTCAGACGCGCGGCGGGTCAGCGCGGACGGTTCGGAAGAAAAAATCCCCGCCGCTGCCGTGTGTAACGTGTCCTTTGAACATGTTTTACAACATGTGGGACGCACCCGGCTGCTTTCGACTTCCAGTGAAGGCCTGTCGGCCACAGCCGCAGTTCTTGTCCCAGGACCATTTGACTACGGTTCAAGGAGCTGGTTACTGATCACGAACAGGGCAGGGAAAGTATCGCTCCGTCATCTGCCAAAGAACCGTTTTCACCGGAACGCAACTGCACGCTCCGTGCCATAAATCGCGCCGGGTCGCCGCCGGCGCAAGGAAAAATTTTTTCGGCGCGTCAGACGCTGTAGCTGCCGCTGGCCACGCGGCCGCCGCTGCCGGTCCAGTTGGTGTGGAAGAACTGGCCGCGGGGCGCGTCCACCCGTTCGTAGGTGTGGGCGCCGAAGTAATCGCGCTGGGCCTGGAGCAGGTTGGCCGGCAGGCGCTCGCTGCGGAAGCCGTCGAAGAAGGCCAGCGCCGTGCTGAAGGCCGGCACGGGAATGCCCTTGCGCAGGGCGGTGCTGACGACCTTGCGCCAGGAGCGTTGCGCGCCGCGCACGGCTTTGCGGAAGAACGGATCCAGCAGCAGGTTCTCGAGGTCGGGATTTCGGTCGAAGGCCTTTTTAATTTCGCCCAGAAACACGCTGCGGATGATGCAGCCGCCGCGCCACATCAGCGCGATGCCGCCGTAGTTCAAGTTCCAGCCGTACTGTCGGGCCGCAGCGCGCAGCAACATGTAGCCCTGCGCGTAGCTGATGATTTTGGAGGCGTAGAGGGCGCGACGCAGATCGCGAATCCAGGTCTCGCGCTGGCCGGCAAAGCGCGGGTTGGGCGGCGGGAAAACCCGTGCGGCCTGAGTGCGCAGATCTTT
>CAYXJB010000179.1:0-6165 GCA_964465445.1 uncultured Verrucomicrobiota bacterium | reverse complement strand
TTGGAGCAATATGGCCGTCCACAGAACGGACCCGAGGGTCATCTTGATGGTGGGTTTCATGGACATTGGGTGTTGGTTGGTTTGAACTTGTGCGTCCGGTGTTTCGGGGTGGGCACTGTTTTCATGGGCCGGAACGCAGCCGATAAAAGGCCTGCGTGACAGGTGCGCTGCCGTCCAGGAAAGCAAACCGTCCCTGGCTGTCCGCGGTGCCGTCCGGGGCAAGGTCCGACCACGTAATCAAATCGGTCGAACGTTGAATCGTGTAGGCGCGGCCCGGCAAACCCAGGCATTGCAGCGTGGCGGTTCCCGTTCCGCGTTGGACCGAAAGAATGATTCCTCCAACCGGCGCGATGTTGAGCGCGGCTTCGGCGCTCGTCACGGAACTGAATTCATTGCTCGCCACCAGACGGAATCGCGCGCCGTGGTCGCCGGTGGTCACGTTGGAGATCGTGAGACTCAGATTGGTCGCGCCGGGAATGGCCGCGCCGTCGCGCAGCCATTGCAGCGTCCACGGCGTCGAGCCGGTGACGCGCGCCGTGAAGGTGGCGTTGGCGCCGTTTGAGACGATTTGGCTGACGGGATTTTCGATCATCGCCATCGGGCCGTAGCCGGCGTCGTTGGCGGAAATGGTCAGGTCCCGGATGGTGTGGTTGTCGTAGAAGCTGCTCGTGGAACGCGCGGCGAGCAACACGTCCCAATTTGTGACGGAGGCAAAGGGCGTGGCGAGGTTGGTGAACAACACGTTCGTTCCGTAAATCACATCGAGCGTGCCGTCGGGGTCGAGTTGAATGAGCGTGTCGAGGAAGTTGGTTCCGCTCGGTCCTTGCGACGCCTGGAAGGGAACGCTCGCGAGCACCGCGCCCGCCCATTTCACGGAGACGGACACCGAGTCGCTCGGGCTGTTGCTGTGCGTGTCGAACGAGACGTTCAGCCCGTTGCCCAAACTCTCTTCGAAAGTCGCCGGCGTGAGCACGAGGCCCGGGCCGAAGCTGAAGCTGAAGCCCTCGCCGGGAGTGGCGCTGCCCCCGCCGATGTACAACTTGAACCGGGTGATGAGGCGATTGACCGGTTGAGTGCCGTTGATGCCCGGCCACCACACGTAGCCGTAGGTGTTCGGCGACCACGTCATTTGGAGCGCGTCGTCCGGCGCGAAACCAAAAACGTAGATGTTCGTCGGACCGCCATGCACGAAGTCCGTCGTGAAGAACCCGGGCAAATCCTGCAACGAATGAAACTCCGTGTACAGCGGATCGGCGCTGGGGACGCCGGGGCTGAGCGGTTGCACGTTGGTCACGGTGACGGAATACCAATCCGGGGGCAATCCCGCCGGAATCGAAAGGCACACCGCGCTCTGCGGCCCGTGCGTGGCGAACTGCGGCGCGTAGGCCACGCTTTGGACGGGAAGGGTCGCGAACGTGACCTGCGATTGCACCAGATAATTGGACGGGTTGAGCGCGGACGGGCCGACTTCCAGGTCGTAGTAAACATAGACCGCGTTGGAGTTCCCGCGATTGTTTGCGCCTTCGATATGCAGCATCGGCAGCACCGTGAGGGTCGCCACGCTGCTCGTGACCGCACCGAAGCTGTTGCTGATGATGGCGGAAAATTGCGCGCCGTTGTCCGCTCTCGTCACGGGCGGCGTCGTGTACTCCAACTGGTTCGCGCCGGCCGCCGGCGCGCCGTTCCTCAGCCATTGCACGTCGAAGCAACTCCCACCCGTGGCCCGGACGCGGAAGTAAGCGTTGCTCGATTCGATGACCGTCGTGTTGGTGGGCTGCGCGAGGATGGCGACCGGCGCTTCCGCAAACAGATTGGCTCGCACGTGCAAGTCGTCCACCCAATGGTTGTCAAAATTCGCGTTGCCATTGCGCGCGGCGAGGACGAAACGAGCGGACGGGCCGATCGCCACGGGGGTTTGCAGTTGCGTGAACACGTTGGTCTCGCCCCAGCGCACATCGAGTTTGCCGTCATCGCTCAGGGTGATGTTGACTTCCACCCAGTTGGTGCCGCCCGGGCCTTGCGAAACTTGCAGGGGCACGTGGCCGAGGGTTTGGTTGCGCCATTTCACATCCACGGCCGGCGCTTCGCTCGCGCCGTCGTCGAAAGTGTCGAAGGAAATGGCCAGACAGTTTTGGAAGCCGTCTTCCACGTTGAGGGTTTCCGGGAGGTCTATGACGGGAATCTCGTCGGTGAAGTTGAAGCTGAAGCCCAATCCGGGCACGGCGCTGCCGCCGCCGACCAACACGCGGAAGTACGCGCGGAAACCACCGCCCAAGCAACTGTAGCGGGGCGTGCTGAACCAGCCGCGCGCATTGAGCTGCGACGCGGTCGTGAGCTTGAGGACGCCACCTTGCACTGCCGGCACGCCGTAGGTGCTGGCGCCGGGCGGGAAGGACGAAAAATCGCTCGCACACACATCGGCGTTCGGCTCGGCGGGGAAGAAACTCGCGCTCGACGGATTAGGCACGAGCAGGGCGTTTTGCGGGAAGTTGTGGACGTTGGAGACGGTGACGGTATAGGGGCGGAAGTCAAAGGGTGCGTCGAGCAGGAGTTTGACGACGCTGCGCGGGCCGTTGGTCGCGCCGGTCGGTTCGAAGCTGGCGCTCACGGCGCTGAGGCCGCGGCTGAGGGCGTAATTCGTGACTTCGAGCGCGTCGTCGGCCAGGTCCATGTCGAAGGTGAGGTAGAGCGCGTTGGATTCCGCCCGGTTGGTCACGCCGAGCAACAGCGGGCCGGTGAAGGACGCCTGCACGTTCACGTTGGTCGAGCTGAAGAAATTGCTGGCGACCAGCGAATAGGTCGCCAGGGTGTGTTCATATTGCAGGCTCGGAATCGTGTAGCTCAGATTGGTTTCGCCCGGCAACGCGACGCCGTTGCTGAACCATTGTTTGTAGTAGTATGGCGCCTGGCCGTAAAGCGGCGTGCCATCGAGCTTCGCCTGCCACGTCAAGCTCTGGCCTTTCAACGCGGAAGTGTTCGTCGGCATCACGCTGAAGCGCACCGGCCCGAGGCCGCCGTCGTCCGGGTGAATCCACACGCGCACGTCGTCAATGTTATGATCTTGGTAATAGCTGGCGGTCGGTGGGATCAGCGTCTGCGCCGTCCATTCGAGCCGGCCGGCCGAGGGTTGCCAGGGCGTCTGGACGTTGGTGAGGTAGTTGGTGCCCCGGTAGCTCACGCTCACCTTGCCATCGGACCTGGCCCGGATCAGCACGTCGTAAAAGTTCGTGCCGGACGCGCCCGGTTGGCCGAGCGCCACAAAGGTGTTGGTGATTCTGGTCGCCCCCCAGCGGAGCACGATGCCGTTGTTGGTGGAAACCTCGCGGGTGGTGAAGTTCACCCGCAGCCCCGAGCCTACGCCACGGTGGTAGTTGGTGGCGCTCGGGATTCCCGGCAGGTCCGGGGCGAAGTTGAAACTCAGGCCCTCGCCCGGAGTGGCCGACCCGTTGCCGAGGCGCAGTTTGAAACGGACGTTCAGCGCGTCCACCGGCTGGTCGGCGTTGTAACGGTGGACGAAAAACTCGCCGTGCCGGGCGGGCGTGGCCTCGGTGAGCCGCACGCCGCCGCTGCCACCGGCGCCGACGTTGTTGGAGACGTAGGCGTGCCCGAACACAAACTGATTGGTGAGCAATTGGCCGGTGTTGAACGACGCGACGTAAAACCCCGGCACGTCGTCACCGTGGCGCAGGCTGCGGACCGTCGGGTTCGGTGCCAGCACCAAACCATCGCTCAAGCCGGTGATGTTACGGTTGGTGACGAAATAGACAGCCTCCTCGGTCAGCGCCGGCGTCACGTCCAACCGCACGACGCTTTGCGGGCCGTTGGTCGCCTGCCAGGAATCGAAGGCGACGTTGGTGACGGTGATGCCGCCGTTGACAGTGTAGTTGGTTTTGGCCAGGGCCGACGCCGCCGCCACATCGCGATTGAACAGCACGTAGATGGCGTTGGGGTTGCCGAAACTCGAAACGAACGTCACCTGCGGCGGCAGCGTGACCGTGAGGGCGGCGACCGCGCTGGTCACGGAACTGAACTCGTTGCTGACGACCGCGCGGAATTGATTCGTCTGAAAGGCGGCGACATTCGTGATGAACGTGGTGAGCGTGAAGTTGGTTTCGCCCGGCAGGTTTGTGCCTTGCCGGCGCCATTGGACGAAATACGGCGGCGTGCCCTGAGCCGCGACGCGGAAGGTGGCGGACTGGTTCAGCGCGGCGCTGTAGTTGGTCGGCTGCTCGGAGATGGCAACGCTGGCGAGGTTGCTGTTGCCCCAGCGCGCGATGCGCAGGTCGTCCACGCCGATGATCGTGTTGATGCCCCCGCCGTTTGCGACCGTGGCGGCGAGGGCGAACTTGCCATTGTAAGGCCCGTTCCACGGCAGCGCCACGTTGCGCAGCACGTTGGTGTTGTTCCAACTCACATTGAGGACTCCCTCGGGCGACAGTGTGATGAGGACATCGTCAAGCGTGTCCAGTTCGTCCGACTGATGGGCGATACTCACGTTGGTTCGCGCGAAGATGACGCCGTTCCAGCGGGCGCAAATTCCAAGAGGCGGATCGTTGCTGTAAAGTTCGTCCGCCAATGTGTTGAAGCAAACGCTCAGGCCGTTGTGGTTGCCGCGCTCGGCGGGCGGGAAGCCGTTCGCGCCAAACACGCCCGCCGGGACATTGGTGCTGAAGTTGAAGCTGAAACCGCCCGCGCCTTCAAACATGGTGTTCCCCATCAAGCGCAGCTTGAACGCCGCGCGAAAACCCGAGCCGAGGCCGCCGGTCAGTCCGCTCAACACGGCATTGCCGGTCTGGCCAAACGCCCCGTGAGTAATCAGCAAGAATGGGTTGCCGGGCGGGTAGAACCCGATGCCGTTATTCCACGCCGCGGAGCCGTATAATTGGATGGCGCCGGGAACGCCATTGCTGAAGTCGGTGTAAAAATACCCCGGCACACCCGACCCGTGCATGAACACGGCGCTGGATGGATTCGGCGAAAGGCGCTCGCCGAGGGTGTTCGTGACGTTTTGAACCGTGTTCGTGTAATAAATCAACTCCGTGAGCGTGGGCACAGTGAGCCGCACGGCGCTCTGCGAGCCGTTGGTGGCGACTTCGGGCGCGAAACGCGCGGAGGAGATGGTTAAGTTGGCGCCGGCGCTGTTGGTCAGCTTGTAATTGGCCGCGTTCGTGGCGCTGGCCGGCTGCATGTCTTCGCTGAAGAAGACATAGACGCCGGTCGGATGGCCGCGCGAGGAGACGCTCGTGAGCGCGGGGGCGGCGGACGCCATCGGGGCGGTGGCCAGACCCAAGGCCAGCATTGCCAGCGCGGAACAGGTGGGTTGTGCGAAGGCGCGTGGAAACGTCCACAGCGTATGGGGGATCCAGGACTAATGCGGTTTCATGGGGACTTTTCAGTTTTGTTGTGGGTTGAAGGTGGAGATGTTGCCAACCGGCTCTACGGTTTGAACAGGCGGTAAAATCTCGTTGGCAGCGTGGCCGGGACGGTGACGGGATTGGTCCAGGCGCTGGGCGAATTGGTCCAACTGCCGGTGGTCAGGCTCAGGCGCTCCTGCAGGACCCAGTTCGTACCGGTGTCGGGCGACCAGGAGATGGTGGCCAAGCCGGGACTGGCCGGAAAGATGTGGAGCGTGGGCGCGCCGGGGGTCTGGACGGCTTGGGGCAAGGCCCAGAAGCCGCCGGTGACGGAGAACTGGCCGTTGGTCAGCGGCCCGCCGGCGTCGGGCTGGCCGATGGTGCCGCTGACGCGGAACACGCCGCCGGTGCTGACACCACCGCCGCCGTCAATGGTGTGCCAGGGGATGGCGTAGCTCTGGGCCAGAGCCGAGAGCCGAAGAGCCAACACCGAGATCAGCAGTGTGGCGAGGAGGCGGCGGATTGGAAATCCGCGATACGGCAGGCTGGAAGCCTGCGCTACAAGGATTGAAGGCTTCATTTCGCACCTCCGCCGAGTTTCTCGGCCAGGAGCCGTTCGAGGCGTTCGAGCCGGGCTTTCAACTCCGCGTTCTCGCGCTCCAATTTTTGGTTCAGCCCCTGGATGGCGGCCAGCGCCACGCCGTCGGCGTCCACGGTGGTGATGCCGGTGTCGCTCTCGCCCAGGCCGAAAGCGGCCCGGAAATCCTGTGCCGTCGGGCCCATGTGCCGGATGCTCGGGTTCTGGGATTTG
>CAYXJB010000178.1:5966-6191 GCA_964465445.1 uncultured Verrucomicrobiota bacterium | reverse complement strand
TTCAGAACATCGGTGAGATGGTGGTGCTGTTCTGGCGGACGCTGTTGGCGTTGCCGCTGACGTGGCGCCAACGGCGCAAGGTCGCCGACCAGTTGTTCGAGATCGGCAACGCGAGCCTGCTGATGGTCTGCGTGCTGTCGTTTTTCATCGGCGGTGTGCTGGCGTTGCAGACCGGCCCGGTGCTGGTCGAGCGCGGTCTGCACAATTACGTGGGCGGACTGGTGG
>CAYXJB010000178.1:0-5956 GCA_964465445.1 uncultured Verrucomicrobiota bacterium | reverse complement strand
CGGTGATGATGGCAATCCTGATTGCGGGCCGGTGCGGCTCGGCCATGGCGGCAGAGATCGGTTCGATGCGCGTGTACCAGGAGATTGATGCGCTGCGGACGATGAACATCAATCCGATCCACTACCTGGTCCTGCCGCGGCTGGTGGCGATGGCCTGCGGGCTGCCGATGCTGGTGGTGTTTTCGATTCTGGTCGGTTGGCTGGGCGGTGCGCTGGTGGCTTCGATCACCAACCAGATTGACATCTCGGTGCAGGCGTTTTTCGCCGACCTGCGCAACGGCGTCGAACTCAAGGACGTGGTCAACGGCGTGTTCAAGAGCTTCTGCTTTGCCTAGATCATCGGTGTGGTCTCCTGCCATCAGGGGCTGGCGACGATCGGCGGGCCGCGGGGCATCGGCCGCTCCGTCACCAAGGCCGTGGTCAATTCGATCGTGCTGATCATTTTGTTCGATTTCTTCCTGACGCGTTTGTTGCTGAACCGATGAATCCGGCCTCCCCATCGCCGCAGGGCGTGCGCCTGCAGGTGCGCAACCTCTGGAAACGCTACGGCCGCCAGGAAGTGCTCCGCGGCATCGAATTCGAAGTGCAACCGGGCGAGGTGTTCGTGCTCATGGGGCCGAGTGGCAGCGGCAAAAGCGTCCTGCTCAAACACATCATCGGCCTGGAGACGCCCGACCAGGGCGAGATCCTCATCAACGGCGAATCCATTCACGCCCCGGGCGTGCTGGAACGGTATCGGCTCGCGATGGTGTTTCAGTCTGCCGCGCTGTTGCAGTCCCTGACGGTGGCCGAGAACGTGGGCCTGTACCTGAGCGAACACCGCCTCAAAGAACCTGCTGAAATTGCGCGGATCGTTTCGGAGAAACTCGCCGTGGTCGGGCTCGAGGGTACGGAAGACAAAATGCCCTCCGAACTGTCCGGCGGTATGAAAAAGCGGGTGGCCATCGCCCGCGCACTGGTGATCGAGCCGCACCTGATCCTTTATGACGAGCCGACGAGCGAGCTGGACCCGCTCTCGGCGATCCTCATTGCCGAAGAGATCGTCAAACTCAACCGCCGCATCGGCGTCACCTCGGTGGTGGTGACGCACGATCGGGATCTGGCGTTTGACGTGGCGCATCGAATGGCGGTGATCCACGAGGGGCGGCTGCTGGCGCAGGGAACGCCCGAGCAAATCCGCCAGCACACCCATCCGGTCATCCGCCGCTTCCTGCATGCGGAGTTCAACCCCCAAACCGTCTCCTGACATGAAAAGCACGCTTGAAACCCGATTGGGCATGTTCGTGGCCCTGGTCACCGTGGCCGCGTTTTTCATCCTCTTTGTGCTCGGCGGCGTCGAGCGCTTCCAGCGCGGACTGCGCCTGCACGCGCTCTTCGACACCGCGCACGAACTCAAGGTGGGCGACCGCGTCAAGATGGCCGGCGTCGAGATCGGCAAGGTCGAGGCCATCGCCCTGGCCACCAACAAGGTCCGGGTCACCATGCGCGTGCGCGCCAGCGCCGGCGTCAAGACCGACAGCGTGGCCACAATCAAATTCGCCGGCCTGATGGGCCAGAACTTCGTCTCGATAGATTTCGGCTCACCGGCCGCGCCGTTGGCTGAAAACGATACCATCCTCAGCACCACCGAGCAGCCGGATCTGAGCGCGATCATGCAAAAGCTCGATCACGTGGCCACCGGCGTGGAAAATCTCACCCGCAGTTTCACCGGCGATCGGATTGACAATCTCTTCGGGCCGATCACCGATTTTCTGAAACAAAACAGCGGGCCGCTCACCGCCACGATCGCCAATCTGCGCTCGATCTCGGGCCAGATCGCCGAGGGCAAGGGCACCGTGGGCCGGCTCATCTACGAAGAGACCCTCTACAACAGCGCGCTCAACACCGTCTCGAACCTCCAGGCCGCCGCCGACGAGGTCGGCGCCGCGGTGGCCGATGCCCGCCGCGTCATTCAGGATGTCCAGGCCGGCCAGGGCACCATCGGCAAGCTCGTCAAAGACGAGACACTCTATCGGGAAACGGCCGAAGCGATGTCGAACCTGCGCCAGATCCTCCAGAAGATCAACCAGGGCCAGGGCACGGTCGGACGCCTGGTCAACGATCAGGAGTTTTACAAAAACGCCAAGCTGACCCTCCAGAAGCTCGACAAGGCCACCGAGGGACTCGAAGACCAGGGACCGCTCAGCATCCTGGGCACGCTGGCCAACAGTCTCTTTTAAATTCGAGCGCGGGCGGTTCGACAGGACGCGCTCCGCCGCCTCTCGCCTCAACCCAGCCGTCGGCCCGGCGTGAACACGCTTCGAGTCCGGTGCTCGCCCGGCTAGGGTGTGCGTTTCTGAGCGCGCCGCTTGGCATCCAACAGGCGGCTGGTCGTGCTGGCAGGCGGCGTTTCGGGTGCGGCCGAACCGGCCTCCGGTACAGGTGTGGCCGGGGCGGGTTGGACCTCTTGCGCCGGTGCGGGTGTCGGGGGCGGAGTGGTTTTGGGCTGAAAGAGTTCCGGACGGGGCTGCATTGGCGTGGGGCGCAAGCGGTCGCGCACTTCGTCTCTTTTGGCCAGCAACGCCGCGAGCGACACGTCGGCCGGTAGCGGCTGCGGCTGCGGTTTCCAGAACAGAACCCGTCGGCGCACCGCCGCCAGCGCACGCGACCAGTCGGCCCGATCGAGCTGAACCCGGCGCACGCCCACATCCAGCACGAACAGCACGATCGCCAGCCGGAGCAGCGTTTCCCAGAGTTCCTGCGGCTGATGCGTCCGGATGCGATCGTGCCGGAAGGGGTTGTCGCGTTCGGGCTGCGTCGGGTCGAGCAGTTTTCCTCCGGTGCTTTCGGCCAGTCGGCGCAGCAGGCTCAGGTTCGGTCCCGGCTCGGCGAATTCGGGCGAGAAGTTCACGCTGGCGCCGATGGTCTGGCGTCCGACGATCCGCCCCTGGCGCGATTCGAGCAGGTTCAGCACATAGAGGCCCACCTCGCGCGTGGGGAAACGCGCCTCGTAATGGCCCGGGCCGGTCTGTTCCAGGCGCACGGTCTGACGTTGGCCTTTGGGACTGACGACAACCGCCTGCAAATTCAGAAAGTCGCGATAGTTGCCCTGGGCATCGAGCGCCTCGACCGTCAGGATGCCCTGGTTGTTGTCCAATGAAACCTGCGCTGAAAGATCCGCCGTCTCGATCCGGCGCAGACTCCACTGGGCCAGTTGCGTCCAGAACTGGCGATAGCGTTCCCACCCCAGCCAGGGGCGGGCCCATTTGGCGCGGGCGTCGGAGGTGAACGCCACCGCGCGGCCCAGCCCGTATTGCCAGTGTGCCAGCAGCGGATCGCCCTTGTCGGTGAGCAACGGGGTTTCGGCCCGCGGTTTTTCGCTCGTGGCCACGTAACCGAGCAGTTGGGGGAACTCGCCGCCCAGGCCGCGAATCGGCTCGGAGATCGAACGGACCCTGGGCTGAAAGGGCTCTTCGTTGATCGCGGATTTGAGAATGACGGCGGTTTCCTTGATGAAAATCTGGGGCAACAGTTCCGGCGAGGTGATGTTGTAAAAGCGACCGCGACCGCGCTCGGCAATCCAGATCATCGTATCGGGCCCGGCATGACCGGCGATGAGCACGGTGCTGACGGTGATCCGGTCGGCGACGATCTGCTGCATGAGCGCCTCGCTGGGCGGGGCGGGGTCGCCGTCGCTGAACACGATCATGTGCTTGAGATTGGCGGTGGATTGTTTGAGCGCCGCGTAGGCCTGTTGCATCGGGCCCTGGAAACCGGGCATGTCCCCCTGGTTCATGCCGGCAATGGCGCGTCCGGCCTCGCGTTTGTCGCCCACGCGCTGGAGCGGGTAGATCCAGCGCTCGTTGCCGTCCCAGAGGATCACGCCCAGCTCGTCCTGGGCCGAGAGCGCCCCCAGCACGCCCAGGGCGCATTCGCGCGCGACTTCGTTGCCGTTGGCGAATTCCATACCGTGCATCACCAGCGCCACCGCACCGCGGGGCAGCACCTTGCGGCTGTCCAGTTCCATGCTCACCGGCAGCAGCGTTTCCAGCGGCGTGTTGCGATACCCGCCGGCGGCGTAGGCCTGATCGCCCCCCACGCACACCAGCCCCACGCCGAAATCGCGCACCGCGCTCTCCAGCAGCGTCATCGTCGGCCCGCCCAGATCCCCGGCCGCCACGTTGCACAGAACAATGGCATCGTAGCTGTCCATCTCCGCCAGCGAGTTGGGAATGCGATTCAGACCCGCCAGCGTGACATCCAGTCGGGCCGATTCGAGCGCGGCGGCCAGCGGACGATCCAGCTCCGGGTCGCTGGAGACGATCAGCACGCGCGGATCACCCAGCACGCTGGTGAAGGCGGCGGCGCGATTGTTCCGGGGCAGCGTGTCGCCGGGCGCATCCACCCGGACCTCGTAGCTGTAAAAGCCCGGCTCGGTGAGCACCTGCGGGAAGGTGAACAGATTCTTGCCCGGCTCCAACGACACGGTTTGCTCGCCCAGCAACTGCTCGTTCCGATACAAACGCACGGCCGCCGACTGGGCGCGGTCGGATTGGAGAAAAATTTTGGCCTCGAAGGGCTGGCCTTTCTTGAGCCGGGCGGGCATCTGCAGCCGCTGCACGAACACGTCCCCCTCGCGCGCCACCCCCAGGGGCACGACGTCCACACTCACGCCCAGCGGCCGCGCCGCCAGCGCCGCCCCTAGCGCATCGCCGAGATTTTCGTTGCCGTCGGACAGCAGCACGATGCGTTTCTGGCCCGTTTGCGGAAACGCCGCCGTGGCCAGGCGCACCGCTGCGCTGATGTCGGTCCGCGAGGCGTCCACGACGGCCTCGACTCGCTCCAGATCCATCCGCTCGTTGGGCAACCGGTCAATGCTCGCATCGGCCCCAAAGACGATCAGCGCGGCGCGATCCGACCTGTCCATGCCGGCGGTGTAACGGTTGACCAACTGTTTGGCCGCTTCCTGTTGTTCGCCGGGGATGCTCTCGGAGCGGTCGAGCAGGAAAAACACGTTCATGCTCTCGACCGGCCGCAACCAGCGCAACCCGGCCAGCGCGCCCACCAGCGCCACGGTTACCAGCGTGCGCAGCAGCAGCGCGATTCGTTTCCGCCACGGGCCCAACTGCGCCTCGGTGCGCCAGCCCAGCCACCAGAGCCACGCCAGCGCCGGCAGCAGCGCCAACAACCACAGCGGATGTGTAAATTGAAGGCTCACGGCGCAGGAACAGCCCGCTCGGCGGTGCGTCCGGCGACGGCTGCCGACGAAATCCGGGTCGGCGGGCCGCCCCGGCGCACCAGTTTTTGGACGCGATGATTCTGCGAGTCGGCCACGTAGAGATTGCCCTGCGAGTCCAGCGCCAGACTCCAAGGATTCGAAAAGAGCCCGGGCGCCGCGCCCGGCCCGCCGAGAATCTCCAACGGCGTGTCATCGGGCCCGAACACCTGAATGCGGCTGTTGCCGAATTCGCACACGAACTGGTAGCCGGCCGCGTCCACCGCAATGTCGTAGGGATAACTCAACTGTCCCCGATCCGACCCGGCGCCGCCGTAGGCGCGCAACCATCGGCCCTCGGAGGAAAAATTCTGAATCCGGTGATTGCACGAGTCGGCCACAAAGAGCCGATCCTGCGCGTCCACGCACAGGCCCTCGGCGCGGTTGAACTCGCCCGGTCCGACACCAGCCCGGCCGATGACCCGCAGCAGCTCGGCCCGCGGCGGGGTGCGGGTCTCGTCGAGGCGGAAGACCTGCACGCGTTCGGCGCCCATGTATTCGCTGACGAAAATTTCGCCGCGGGAGTTGACGGCGATCGCCCGGGGCAGGTTGAAACACCCGGGCGCGCTGCCCTTGCAGCCCCACTGATCGAGCAGCCGACCATCGGGCGAGAAGCGGTTGATCCGCTGGTAATGCGGCTCGACGACCAGAATGTTCCCGGCCCGGTCGCGTCCCATGCCCTTGGGTTTGCCCCGCTCGGTT
>CAYXJB010000177.1:0-6200 GCA_964465445.1 uncultured Verrucomicrobiota bacterium | reverse complement strand
GGCAGGGGCGCGTCGGGCAACGGCTGGGGCACGTCGAGCCGGTAGCGCAAGCCGGCGGGGCCGAGCTGATCCTGGGCGTATTTGCAGGCGTAGCTCAGGAGGCTTTCGAGGGTGTCGTTGGCGGGGTTGGCGGCCCAGACGATTTCATCCAGTGCGCGCGTGGTTTCGCGGGCGGTTTGGGTGATTTGTCGGGCGTGGGCGGCGACCTCTTCGGGTTGGGTGCGATCCTCTTCGGCCAGCTCGCCCAGCAGGGCGATCTGGGTGAGGTTGGCGCCGAGCTGGTCGTGCAGGTCGCGAGCGATGCGTGCGCGTTCGCGTTCGATGGCTTCGCGCTGGCGGAGTTGTTCGAGCTGGCGGTGGAGTTTGCGGGTCGAAACGATGTGCACGCCGCCGGCCAGTGCACCGAGCAGGGTCAGAAACGCCAGTGCGCGAAACGTGCCGGTTTGCCAGAAGGCCGGTTGCATGGTCAGCGACAGGACGGCCGGCTGGGGTTGCCACAGACCGTCTTCGTTGGCGGCGGTGACGCGAAAGCGGTAGTCGCCCGGCGGCAGTTTCGAGTAAACGGCCACGCGTCGGTCGGCGGCTTCGATCCAGTCCGGATCGAAACCCTCGAGCTGGTAACGGAAGCGGGCGCGTTCGGGTGCGGCGAGGTTGAGACTGGTGTAATGGATTTCAACCGGCGCCAGACGGTGGCGCGGGGGGATCTGGATTCGTTCCGGAGCGGGCGCGCGCAGTGCGTTGGTTTGCAGCGGGCGGCCGGCCAGTCGCACCGATTCGATCAGGACCGGCGGGGCGACGGGGTTGGGGCGCAACTGATCGGGTTGAACGGACACAAGCCCCTGCGTGGTGGGAAACCACAGTCGGCCCTCGGGCGTGCGGGCCACGGCCGGTTGCGAGCCCTGCGAACATTCGCGCGTGGGCAGACCGTCGGCCTCGGTGTAGGCGCGGCCGGCCAGTGAGCTGGCGCGCCCGGCGGCGACGGCGAGCAGATTGGTTTTGGGCACGCGCAACAGGCCGGCGTTGGAGCCGATCCACAGGTGCGCGGCGTCGTCGGCCAGGTAGCTGATGCTGTTGCCCAGCAGCCCCTCGGCGGTGGTGAAGCGCGTCCAATGCCCGGCGTGCAGGCAGGCCAGGCCCGCGCCCGTGCCCACCCAGAGCGTGCCGTCGGCATCGGCCAGCAACGCGGAGACGTTGTCGCTGGGCAGACTGCCATCCTGCTTGCGATAAACGATGACGCGGTCCTGGCGCAGGCAGTTGAGTCCGCCGCGGTCGGTGCCGATCCAAAGGTTGCCCTCCGCGTCGTCGGCCAGCGCCCGCACCACGTCGGCTGACAGACCATCGCCGGTGCCGAACACCCGCCAGCGATCGGCGCCGTCCCAGCGCACCAGGCCGCCGGAGGTGCCGAACCACAGCCGTCCGGAGCGATCCTGATGGATGGCGGAGACTTCGAGATTGACGATTTCGAAGCCGGGCGGTTGTCGGAAGCGCTCGCCGTGCAACTGGTACAGGCCGCCGCGCCAGGTGCCGACCCACACACGCCCGTCGCGATCCACAAAAACCGAGCGGATGAACAGGTCGCCCAGACCGTGTTGCAGACCGAACTGGTGCAGGTTCTGGCCATCCCAATGCGCCAACCCGCCGCCGTTAAAGCCGATCCACAAACCGCCCCGGCCGTCGGCGCAGACCGACTGGACGACCCAACCGCGGAAGGCCCCGGCAATGGCAAAGGCCGAGCGCCGCACGCGGTTGAGCCCGCCGCCGGCGGTGCCGACCCAGAGATTGTCCTCTCGATCCACGCACAACGACAAAATGCCGTTGTGCGAGAGGCCCTGTTCGCTGCTGATGCGCGTGACCCGGCCGGTGTCGTCGAACCAGAACACGCCTTCGCCGCCGGCGGCGTTTTGCGTGCCGACGATCAGGTTGCCGGCGCGGTCCAGGCAGGTGGCTGAAACCTGCGTTTCGCTGCTCCAGGGATACGCGCCCAGATCGCGCACGAGCTGGTTGGTTTGCCAGAACTGCATGCGTCCATCGGCCAGTCGCCAGTAGGCGCCGTCGTTCGGCCCGGCGGTCGCGTTGGTGCCCGCGGCCAACGCGGCGTCGAGCCAGCCGGCCGGCAGGAATCGTTCCCAGGGCAGGGCGCGTTCGGGAAATTCGCCCGCCAGATTCAGGCTAAACAAGCCCCAGTTGACGCCAATCCACAGGCGCGTGCCGGCGACAAAGACGGTGCGGTAGCCGGACGGCAGGCCGGCGCGTTGGGGATCGTGCCGCCACACATCCACGCGTCCGTCACGGTAGCGGCACAGGTGGCCGGCGGCGGTGTAGTACCAGATCGCCCCGTGCGGGTCTTCGCAGATCGCCATCACGCGCGGCGGCGGGCTGCCCGGCGGCTGGCCCGGATCGCGCACCTCCAAAATGCGACCGCGTTGGACCAGATGCAGCCCGGCGGTTTCGGTGCCGACCCAGAGATTGCTGCGGCTGTCTTCGAACAGCAGCACGATGCGGCCGCTACCCAGTTCGGGCGTGTTGCCCTCGTCAAAGATGCTGAAGCGCATGCCGTCGAAGCGCACCAGGCCGTTGAGCGTGCCCAGCCACAGGTAACCGTCGCGGGTCTGGGTGATGGCGGTGACGGCGCTTTGCGGCAGACCGTCGCGCGTGCTCCAGGACCGCACGGCAAACAACGGCGCAGCCAGCAGTGCGGGAGACGGATCGGCGGCGTTGGCCGCGAGGGCAACGGTGGCGAGCCGGCACATCGCCGCCAATCGCAGCCGCTTGAGACGATTCAACATTGTGGTTCGTGTCGGCGTCCGCACATCCGTCGCCCAGCCCAGCATAAGCAGCCGGGGGCGCTTGGAAAGCCGGGAGACTTCCGGACGCAAGCGCGACTCCGCAGAGTGCGGCGCGCCGCCGGCGGGCGGGTGCGTTCAGGGTTTGCTGCCCGGGTGCGGTCGGGCGGCTTCGAGCAGGCGCTCGCGAACCAGTTGCAGGTAGGTGGCGGCGATGAGGTTGTCCTCGCGTTCCAACCCGAGCGAACGTTCCAGCCAGGGACGTGCGGCGGCGTACTCGCCCTTGAGGGCGTAATGGCGGCCGATGTGCGCGGCGGTGAAATAGCCGTTCGGGTCCAGCTCGTTGGCGCGCTGGAAAAACGGCTCGGCCTCATCGAACCGCTCCAGCCAGTCCAGGCACATGCCAATGCCCATGAAGTTGTAGCCGTCGAAAGGCTGCGCGTTGGTCGCGCGCGAATACCAGCCGATGGCCTGCTCGGCCAGATGCACGTAATTCGTCGGCCCCTCGAAACTCCGGGTGCGGTAGATCTCGCCCAACTGGTAGAGCGTTTCGAAGTTGCGCGGCTCGACCTGGGCGGCCTTCTGCAGGAATGCGGCGCGGTCCTCGGAGAACAACGGCGCGCCGGCGGCCCGGGCCAGCCAGAACTGTTCTTGCGCCAGCCGCACCGCCTGCACGCCCAAAAACGCCACGGCCAGCCACAGCACCGCCCCACCGGCCAGCCGCACGGGCGCCTTGAGCCGCACCCAGAACGCCTCGGTGGCAAAGCGCACGTGGGCGCTCAGGATCGCCGCCAGCGCCACGGCCAGCATTGCGTTGGCCGGAATGTGCAGATTGAAATCCACCCACGAATGCACCAGCAACGCCGCCAAACCCAACCCGGTTCCCAACACGCAGGCGAACTTGTTGCTCTGCGGCCGCCGGAACGGATTCTCCGAGCGCCGCACATGTCGCCACGTTCTGATCGCCGTGGCGACCAGCGCCACCAGACCCGCCCCCACGATCAATCCACCCACCACGCCCCAGTCCGCCAGCGTGTTGAGGTAATCGTTGTGCGCCCGATCCGGTCGGCGTTGCAAGCTCGCGGGCCGATACGCCCGAAACCGATAATCAAAATGGCCCGGGCCGACGCCCACCCAGGGATGATCCAGCCACATCCGCGTCGTGCTGCGCCAGAGCTCGATGCGCGTGTCGGCATCGAGATTCTGGCTCGCCTGCACGCCGGCCTGAATGCGTTTGCTGAAGGCGGCGGTTTTGGCGACGACCACACCGCCGCCGATCAGCAGCAACCCCAGCATCAAGAGCGCTGGCAGCCGGTAATTGCGATGGAACGCCAGAACCGTGCACAGCCCCAGCAACGCCACGCCGGCCCCCAGCCACGTGCCGCGCGAACCCGTCACCACGATTCCGGCCGTGATGACCAGCGCCGCATAGCCCAGCAACACCCGCGTCACCGGTCGTGCCCGGCCCACCAACAACCATGCCAGCGCCAGCGGCAGGTCCATCTCCAGAAAACCGCCCAGGTGATTGGGGCAGATGTAGGTTCCGGTGCCCCGTCCCTTGTACGGGGTGTGAAACCACCAGACCCGGTCCGTGCCGCTGAGAAACTGCACCACCGCCCAACCGGCAATCGGCACCGCCAGAAAAATCACGCTGAACACGATCCATTGCACGAACTCCTGCCGGTGCAAATTCTCCAGAATCGCAAAAAACACCACCGCATAAACCACGATGCGAATCAGCTCCCATCGCCCCGCGTACTCGATGTCACAGGTCCAGTACCGGATCAGCGCATACACCACAAAGGCCATCACCGCCCAGGCCAACGGCGGCCAGAGCAACGCCGGGGGCGTGCCCACCCAGAGCCGCAGCGCCCAGAGCGCCGCCACGCCCAGCGCCAGAACCTGCACCACCAGAAATTCCTGTGGGCGCGCCAATCCCAGCGCCGACGGCCCAAAAATCAGAATCCCCAGCACCAGGGCCAAAATCCCGCGCTCGCAAAATCGGTCCAACGCCTCCCGGCTCATCGCAAACCTCTCATGCTTCAACCGCCAGATTCACCGCTGCTCGCCACCGCGCCGTCCCCCGCCGCCGCGCGCAGGTCCGTTTCACCAGCCGGGCTGCTCGTTCCCCGGTCGGATGTTTCTACATCGGTCCATCGGCCACACCGACCCGCGTGATGATGCCGTGAGTGCGCCGCAAAAGGGAAATGCCTCGCGCGCTCGAACCGCGGCAGACTCACCCGGGCGGTTGCGCTGGAAGATGCGCGCCGGTGGCGCGTTCGTAAAGGGACTTTCTCCCGCCGCCGGCTGCAATCGCCCGGCGGCCGGCCCGAGCGGCTTGGCCGACGCGCCGCAGCGGCCGACCGGGTCTCACGGGCCGGAGGTTTCCTCGACCCGGCTGAGGATTTCACCCGATTTGAGCCGCGTGCGCAGGCGTTGGCCGGGCCGAACCGCACGGGCGTCGCGCAACACGGCGCCGGTGGCGGCGTCGGTGGTGATCGAGTAACCGCGCGCCAGGACCTGTTCGGGCCCGAGCAGCCGCAGCCGGCTTTCGAGGGCCTGCAGGCGCGTGCGGCGCTGTTCGAGCCGCTGGCGCACCCGCTCGCGAAAGCGCGCCAGCACTGCGGCAAATCGTTCGCGGCGTCGCACCAGCACCAGCGCCGGCCGGGCGCGTCCGAGCCGGTCGCGAAGCGTTTGCCAGCGCGTGCGGCATTCGCGCAGCCGATCCCGGAGGCGACGTCGCAGGGCGTGCGCGGTGTCGTCGAGTCGCTGGGAAACCTCCCGCAAACGCCGGCGCGGATGCGCCCGGGCAAGACGCGCCCGGATGTGATCGAGGCGCTGGCGGGCCTGGTTCAACCCGCGGCCCAGGGCCGCGCGCAACCGGCCCGGGCCGGCGCGGACCGATTCGCGCGCGGCGACGAAGCCTTCGGTGATGATTTCGGCGGCCGCGCTGGGCGTGGCGGCGCGCAGATCGGCCACAAAATCGCTGATGGTGAAATCAATTTCATGGCCGACGGCCGAGACCACGGGCACGGCAGACTCGAAAATGGCGCGGGCGACGATTTCCTCATTGAACGCCCAGAGATCCTCGAGGCTGCCGCCGCCGCGGGTCACCAGAATCAGGTCCAGCCCGTGCGTGTGCGGCGGGCCGGAAGCGGCCCACTGATTGAGCTGGCGGATGGCGGCGGCGATTTCAGCGGCGGCGCCCTCGCCCTGAACGCGGCAGGGCGCAAGAATGATTTCCAGCGCCGGGTGACGGCGACGCAGCACGTGGAGCACGTCCCGAATCGCCGCGCCGGCCGGCGAGGTGACCAGCCCGACGCGGTGGGGGAAACGGGGCAGGGGACGTTTGCGTTCGGGAGCGAAAAGGCCTTCGGCGGCGAGTTTTGTTTGAGCTGTTCGAAAGCGGCCTGCAGC
>CAYXJB010000176.1:0-6204 GCA_964465445.1 uncultured Verrucomicrobiota bacterium | reverse complement strand
CGCTGGTGCCGGCGTTGCTGGTGTTGGGTCTGTTGGGACGAACGGCAGGGCGGCTTTATTGGCTCTGGTTGGGGGCAACGCTGGCGCTGTTGATCGTCGCGGGCCATTTCGGTGGCGTGCTGGTGCGCGGGGAGAATTACTTGTTTCCGTGGCGAGCCGCCCAAGGCGCTGCGGAGGCGACGGGCAACGATCTCGCGCCGGGCGGGGGCATTCCCGAGTCGCCGACGATTTATCACGCGCTGATTCAGCCGGTGTTCGACCAATACTGCGTCGGTTGCCACGGGCCGGACAAAGCCAAGGCGCATCTGCGACTGGACGGCCCCGAGCATGTGTGGCGTGGCGGCGATTCCGGTGCCGTGATCGAGCCGGGTCAGGGCGCGCGCAGTTTGGTGATCAAGCGGTTGCGTTTGCCATTGAGTTCCGACGAGCACATGCCGCCGGAGGGCAAACCGCAGCCGCGTGCGGATCAAATCGCGCTGTTGGAATGGTGGATCAATCTGGGCGCTCCGACCAACCGACTGCTGCGGGACCTGAGCCTGCTGGAGGCCCGATGACGCCGCAGAGCGAACTGATTCCGGCCCGCGAAACCGGCTCGCGGGCGCTGATGCTCATGCTCCACGGACTGGGCGACAGTCTGGAGGGTTACCGCTGGTGGCCCGAGGCGATGGGCCTGCCATGGATGAATTACCTGCTGGTCAACGCGCCGGACGAGTACTACGGCGGCTATTCCTGGTTCGACTTTGCGGGCGACATCGTGCCCGGAGTGGTGCGCAGTCGCCGGTTGCTTTTTGAACTGCTCGACCGGATGCGGGCGGAGGGTTACCCGAGCGAGCTGACGACGATCGGGGGGTTTTCGCAGGGCGGGCTGATGAGCGTCGAGGTGGGACTGCGGTATGGCCATCGGCTGGCGGGCATCGTGTGTTTGAGCGGATTCATTTGCGAGCCGGAGAAACTGGTCGAGGAACTGCCCCCGGTGGCGTTCGAACAGCGGCTGTTGGTCACGCACGGAACGATTGATCCGCTGATTCCCTTCGCCGAGGTCCGTGAGCAGGTCAACATTCTCAAAGCCGCCGGTTTGCGGGTGGAATGGCACGAGCTGGTCAAGGAGCATACCATCGCCGGGGAGCTGGAGCTGGACATCATCCGGCGGTTTGTCCGGGCCGGCTATCCGCAACTGAACCCCGGCTCGACCAGGCAGCCCGGATGAATCCGGTGGGTGCGAAGCGGGCGCGCCGGGGGGGCGAGGTTTGGCGGGGGCGCTCTTCCCGTCCGCAAAAAAAATTGAATCCAGTTGTTGACAACCGCCCGGGTCGTATTAAAGTTCGGTCAAAGAACAACTTCGAGCGCCTATGAAACAGAACCGCATGTTCCTGAACTGGCTGGTTGGGTTGGGGTTGGCTTTTTGCATGGTGTCGAGCGCCCTGGCGCAGGCGATGGGCGAACGCACGGCACAGGTGGTCCGCATCAAAGGACAGGCCCGCTATTCCACCGGTAACAATGTCTGGCAGCCGCTGACCGTCGGCACGATCATCCGGGCCGGTTACGTGATCCAGACGGCCGCCGACTCGTTCGTGGACCTGGTGCTGGGCGAAACCGCCGTTGGTCCGGCGCGTGTGATCGTCGGCACCGTCATCACCTACACGCCGCAGGTCGAGCAGGATGTGATTCGGATCTTTTCCGACACCGTGTTGGGTTTTGACAAGCTGGCCATGATGAAGACCGGCGCGGACGAGGTCACCGACACGCAACTGGACTTGCGTGCGGGCAAGATTTTCGGCTCGGTCAAGAAACTCTCGCCGGCGTCGCGCTACGAGGTCAAACTGCCCAACGGCGTCGCGGGCGTTCGGGGAACGACCTTCACCATCACCGCGGCGGGGGTGATCGAGGTTACCAGCGGTTCGGTGGTCGTGTCCTGGACCGGGGCCGACGGCAAGCCGATGACGCAGGTGGTCAATGCCGGTTATCAATTCGACCTGCGGACGCTCTCGTTGACGCCGCTCCCGCCGGGGCGTGAGGCGGTGCCGACGATCAGCAGCGTCTCGGCTCGCGAAGTGGCCATTGACCGGACGATCTACTACGTCTCGCCCACAGTGCCCTAATCGCAGGCGCGTTATTTGCCAGACCGGGGCGGCCTTGTGTTGCCCCGGTCTTTTTGTTTAGTTCGGTCGCGTGAAGCTCCAAGGCTCCTGGCTGGCGCCGGCCCTGATGACCAGCGGAGTGATCGCGCTGGTCGCGCTGGCGCGAATGACCCAGCCGGCGTTTGTGGAGCGGCTGGAACGGCTCACCTATGACCAGCGCGTGCGCCTGGCGTTGCGATTTCCCGCGCCCGTCGCCACGAATCTGGGTTTTGTTTTCATCAGCGACGAGAGCATTGCCGCGGTCAAGAGCGGCGAACTGGGCTATCGCTTCGGTCTGTACTGGCCGCGTCAGGTTTACGGCCGGCTGGTCGAGGAGCTGGCCACGCAAGGCGCCCGCACCGTGGCGCTGGACATCCTGTTCGGCGAATTGCGCGAAGATCATCCTGCCGTCCATCTGGCGGACGGGCGCTTTGTCGAGTCGGACGAATACTTTGCCGCCCAGCTTCGGCGCGCCGGCAACGTGATCCTGGCCACCACCCCGGAGCTCGAGCCACCGCTGCTCTTTGCCACCAACGCCGCCGCGCTGGGCGAGATTTCAACCGACAAGGACCCGGATGGCAGCCTGCGCCGGGCGCGCCTGTTCCGAATTCACCGACGCTGGCATCCGCTCTTCAAGCAGGTCGAAGCCGACCCGGGCTACGGGATTGATCTGCGCCGGGCGCGTTCTGAACCCGGATGCGTCGTGCTGCCGCGGATCAACGGCGAGGAAATCCGCATCCCGGTGGACGCCGAAAACCAGTTCGATCTGGCGGATTTTCTCGGCGAGCAACTGCCGCCGGGCAGCGCGCGCAAGGCCAGGGTCTTCACCGAGGAACGCGTCTGGCATCTGGGAGTCGTGCTGGCCGCGCGCGCGCTGGGGCTGGACCTGGACCACGCCGAAGTGGACCTGCGCGCCGGTCGCGCCGTGTTGCGCTCGCCCGAAGGCGTCGAGCGGGTGATTCCGTTGGAGCGGGACGGGAGCTTTTGGATTGATTGGTGTTTGCCGCCGAACGATCCGCGTCTGGCGGCCGAACCGGTGCACCGGTTGCTCTGGCAACATCGGCAGCGATTGCTGGGAGAGACCAACGGCCTGAGCGAGTCCTGGCGCGGTCGGCTGGTCGTGGTGGGGTCCAGCGCGCAGGGCAACGATCTGACCGATCGGGGCATCACGCCGCTGGCCGAACACGAAACCCTCTTGGTGAGCCAGTACTGGAACGTGGCCAACTCGATTCTCACCGGTCGGTTTGTGCGCCGCTCGGCTCCGGGACTGGACCTGGGATTGATGGCGGTGTTGGCGGCACTGACGGCGGTGATTACCTGGCGTTGGCGGGCGTTCGCCGCCTCCGCAGCCGTGGGTGGCCTGGCGCTGCTCTACGTGGCGGTGGCCGCGGTGGTGTTCGTCCAACACCGCTACTGGTTGCCGGTGGTGTTGCCGGTCGCCGGCGCCGTGCTCCTGGAACACGGTTTGTTGGTGACCTACCGCGTCGTGTTCGAGGAGCGGGAACGTCGTCGCGTCAAACACATCTTCTCAAAGGTGGTTTCACCCGAGGTGGTCAACGAGCTGCTCCAGGCCGAAACCCTGTCGCTCGGAGGCGCGCGCCGGGAAGTGACCGTGCTGTTTGCCGATGTGCGCGGGTTCACGGAGCTGAGCGATCGCACGCAGGAGCGGGTGGCCGAATACGTCAGCCGCCACGGTCTGCCGCCCCAGGCCGCCGAGGCGTGCTACGAAGAGTTCGCGCGCGAACTGCTCGCCACCGTCAACGCGTACCTTTCCTGCGTGGCCGACGCGGTCAAAGCGCAGGGCGGCACGCTCGACAAGTACATCGGCGACTGCGTGATGGCGTTCTGGGGCGCGCCGCAGTCAAACCCGCATCACGCCGTGGCATGCGTGCGAGCGGCGATGGACGCGCAGCGTCGCATCCACGAATTGAACCGGCAGCGGGCGGCGCAGAACCCGCAGCGGGAACTGGAAAACCGGGCACGGGCTGCCGCCGGTCTGCCGCCGCGCCCGCTCCTGCCGACGCTGGCATTGGGCACGGGAATCAACACCGGCACCGTGACCGTGGGCTTGATGGGCTCGGACGCGCATTTGTGGAACTACACGGTCTTCGGTCGCGAGGTCAACCTGGCCAGCCGGCTCGAAGGGGTTTCGGGACACGGACGCATCATCATCAGTGAAACCACCTTTGAACATTTGAAGCGGGATGATCCGGCACTGGCGGCCGGTTGTGTCGAGCTCGAACCGGTCACCCCCAAGGGCTTCAATCGCCCGGTCCGGGTCTTCGAAGTCCCTTGGAAACCTGCGGAAGCAGAGACCGATGTCTGGCAAACGCGCATGATTTCCAGGGCGGAGGGTTGAATCGGTTTATGGACCGGGCCGCGGGCCGGGCGCGTCGGCGCGTTTTCCGCCTCGTCAGCGCGCGTCGGTCTGCTAAAGTGCGCCCATGCGGATTGCGGTGTATCCGGGCAGTTTCGACCCGTTGACCAACGGTCATCTGGACGTGATCGAACGGGCGGCCAGACTTTTTGACCGGGTGATCGTGGCAGTGGCCCGGAGCGAGAGCAAACAGCCCCTGTTCACGCTCGAGGAACGGCTCGAGCTGGTCCGGCGCTCGATTCGGAGTCTGCGCAACGTCGAGGCCGATGCCTTCGACGGGCTGCTGGTCGAGTATGCCGCGCGGCGTTCGGCCCGTGTGGTGGTTCGCGGCCTGCGGGCGGTGTCGGATTTCGAGTTTGAATTTCAACTGGCCCTCATGAACCGGAAGCTCAATCATGAGGTCGAAACCATCTTCATGATGCCGAAAGATGCCTATACATTCCTGAGCTCGCGCATCGTGAAGGAAATCGCGCGGCTGGGCGGGAACGTGAGCGCGTTTGTGCCGCGGCACGTCGAGGCGGCGCTCCGGCGCAAGTTCGCGTCGCAGCCCGCGTAGAAAGGCGCATATGCCGCTGTGGGTCAATGTGCGTGAATTGCTCACCCGGGCGGTGAGCCTGCGGGGCGAATTGCCAGCGGAGGATTACCAGCTCGAGACCCTCGATGAGATGATCCGCATCGCCGGTCCGGTGGCGCACGAGCTGGAGATCCAGCGGGTCGAGGACGAACTGCTAGTGCACGGTACGGTGCGGGTCTGGTTGGCGTGCGAATGCGTGCGCTGCCTCAAGCCCTTCCGGCGGCTGTTGGAGTTGAAGGACTGGTCCTCGGTCATGCCGCTCAGCGGTGAGGAGGCGCTGCCGGTGGGTTTGGACGATCAGGTGGACTTGACCGTGCGGATTCGGGAAGATATTTTGCTCGCGCTTCCGCAACATCCGGTGTGCGATCCCCAATGCCCCGGCCTGCTCCGGCCCGGCGCTGGCGCACCAGCCGGCAGCGCGGAGACGCCGACGCCACCGGACGAATCGGTGTGGTCGGAGCTGAACAAATTGAGATTGTAGCCATCGAGGCCAAACATGGGTGTTCCAAAACGAAAACCATCGCGAAGCCGGCAGCGCATGCGCCGCGCCTACAACAGCGTCCTGCGACTGCCGCAATTGAGCCGCTGCCCCCAGTGTGACGCGCCCTGGATTCCGCATCGGGTTTGTCCCTCCTGCGGCTTTTACAAGGGACGCCAGGTCGTCACCGTCAAGGCCCGGGCTTGAGCCGGCCCGCCGGCCGGTGACATGCTCCGGGGTCCGACAGCTATGCGCATCGCATTGGACGTGATGGGCGGCGACCACGGCTGCGGCGTCGTGGTCGAAGGGGCGCGCCGCGCCCTGGAAGCGGGCCTGCGCATCACCGCCCTGTATCTGGTGGGCCAACAGCAGGAAATCCAGGCCGCCATGGACCGCGCCGGCCTGCGCGACCCGCGTGTGCACATCGTCCACGCCAGCGAGTTTTTGACGATGGACGACAAACCCGTGGTGGCCCTGCGGCGCAAGCGCGATTGTTCGATCCTGCGGGCGATGAGCCTGGTGCACGAGGGCCGCGCCGATGCGGTGATTTCGCCCGGCAACACCGGCGGGATTTTCGCCGCTGCCACGCTCAAGCTGGGCCGGATTCCCGGCGTGGACCGCGGCGGCATCGCCACGATCATCCCCACGCCCGAGCATC
>CAYXJB010000175.1:0-6223 GCA_964465445.1 uncultured Verrucomicrobiota bacterium | reverse complement strand
GCCTTTATCTGCAGGTCAACAAGTTCGACGGCACACCGGCGGCCGCCGCGCTCAACCTCTATCCCATCGGCAAGAACTTCAGCGGCAATTTCGCCCTGCGGTTCGACATGTACCTGATCCAGAACAGCGGCGCAGCCACGACCGAGTATGCCCTGTTCGGCATCAATCACTCCGGCACCCGCACCAACTGGCACCGCAACAACCCCGGCGGCGTGCCGGATCCGTCCTTCGACGGCCTGTTCTACAGCGTCGAAGCCGATGGCGCAGCCCTGGGCGATTACGTGCTCTACAGCTCGCCGACCACCAGCGGCAACAACCCGACGGCCCTGGCGTCGCGGAACGCCTCGACCCTGACCCAGATCTTCAAATCGCCGCCCTGGACACCGGGCGCCGCCGGCGGCGGTGCGCCCGCCAACCTGCCCTTCAGCACCACGCCCTCCTGGGCGGATGTCGAGGTCAGCCAGATCGGCAATGTCGTCACGCTGAAGATCAACAACACGGTGATCTTCGCCTACACCAACACGACCGCTTACACCAGCGGCAACATCATGCTGGGCTACACCGACGCCTACGACTCGATCGGCAGCGGTGAAGCGGCCGTCATCTACGACAACGTCCGGGTCATTGACCTGAACCGACCCATCATCACCAGCATCCAAAAAGTCGGCACAAACGTGGTCGTCGGCTTTACCTGGGCTTTGGACGATCCGACCAGCGCCTTCCGCCTCCAGAAGGCGGCGGCTGTGACCGGGCCGTATGCCGACGACGGTTCGGCTACGATTACCAAACTCAGCCCGGGCGTTTACCAGGCCACGACGCCGTTTGCGGGCGGAAACATGTTCTTCCGCATCCGACGGTAACGAGCAGAGTTCCCGAACCGGCGAGGCATCCGCCAAAACGGATGCCTCGCCCTTTTCGAGCGCCCAAATGCCAGCCCGGACCGCCTTCGAGAATTACCACCGGCCGACCTGCCAAAGCCCTTGGCGCGCGGCGCGGCCCGGGGGACGGCCCGCGACAACCCGGATGCTCCGACGCATGGCCACCTTCGGGCCGCTCCAGACCGCAGTCCCAATGCCTCCGCCCTGCTGAGCCGATCCCCCGGGTGGACGGTTGACTCGTGCCTTTCTGTGCGCCCCTGGATGCCCCAGGTTTCGTTCGGCGAGCGCGACTCGCTAAACGTTTGACCCCGGGCATGGAAAATGGAAATTTGCTCTGGTAGCGGGGAGCGACGGCTCTAATTTGGGGAAACATGAAAACGCGTCTGAACGTCATCGAGCGGAGCGGCAACGGCAGCCACGGGGCGGGCCGCGCCTTCACGCTGATCGAGTTGCTGGTGGTCATCGCCATCATTGCCATTCTGGCCGCATTGCTGTTGCCGGCACTGGCGGGAGCCAAAATCAAGGCCGAAAACATCCGGTGCATCAACAACCTCAAACAACTCCAGTCTGCGTTCCTCCAGTACGCCAACGACAACAACGACAACATTGTGACCAATCGCGGTGCGTTCACGATTGATTACGGCAGTTGGGTCACCGGTTGGTTGGACTGGGGCGCCGGCGTGCCAGTGGGCGCCAACACCAACGTATCCTACCTCGCCGACGCGGCCCTTGGCCCGTACATGTCGCGCTCCCTCGGCTCGTACAAGTGCGCCGCCGACAAGCTGCCCAGCGCCATCGGCCCGCGCGTCCGCAGCTATTCGATGAGCCAGTGGGTCGGAAACTGGACCGGCCAATGCGGCGTTTTGAACTCGCAATTCCGCGTCTTTCTCAAGCTGACCCACTTCACCAAACCCGGCCCGGCCATGACCTGGGTTTTCCTGGACGAATGCCCTGACAGTATCAACGACGGCTATTTCACCGTCAACATGACCCCGACCTACGCGGCGACCACCTGGGATGACGTTCCGGCGGCCACGCACAACAGCGCCTGCGGATTTTCGTTTGCCGACGGCCACGCCGAAATTCACAAGTGGCTCGATGCGAACACGAAATATCCCGTCTTGAAACAGACCCTCTGTCCGGGCACGTACAAGGTTTCGCCCCGCGACCAGCGTTGGGTGCAGGAACGCACCACGGCTCTGAAATAACACCTCCGGAACAGGGTTGATTTTTCGGTCGTTCCCGCGGCGCGTCGGTCCAGCGACACCGCGCGGCTTTATCCCTCTGGCAGGCCCCGTTCAAGGCCGATACAGCCGGAAAAAGCGCGCATCTTCCGCCGGTGGCAGGGCAACCGACACCACCGGGCCGTTGGTTTGGAGCGTCACGATCACGTTCGACCAGCCCGCTCCGAACCCGCCCCCGCCCGCCAGCGTCTGCAACGTGAAGTCCGCCGCCCATCGCGGCCAGAACAACACCACGTTGCTCCCCGACAACCCGATCCCCAGCGTCGGATTGGGATTGGGCGGCACCACCGTCACATCCCCGTTCAGAAAATCCATCGGCAGCTCGTCGGCCAGCACATCCGCCGCACACCGCGTCACCACCTGATCCATCAGCCGCACGGGCTCGAATCCGGCCACGTTCTCGGTCGCCTTCAACTCCAGTCGCGCCAGCTCGCGCACGCCGGCGCCGAACGTCAACCCGCTCGACCAGGCCACCGCCACGCCCACCCGACCCAGCGCCGCCTCGTTGGTGTTGGCAATGAAGCTCGCCCCCGGGGTGTCTGCCCCGGCACTCAAGCCCGCGAACTCGAACGCGTCCGGATCGAACGACACGCTAAACCCGACCGCGTTCTCGTCCCCCTGCGCCTGCAGCGTCACCCGCACCGTCTGACCGTGCAGCGCGTTGGTGCTCTCGATCCGAAGCTGCCGCGCCACCGGCGAAGCGCTGGCCGGCACGAACGTTTCCACGCTCGGCCCGCCCACCACCGAAAGAGGATCCAGCCCGGACAAATACCGACCCGTCTGACCGTCGCCCAGCGTCGCGCGCGGCGCGCAGTCGGCCCGCTGGAACTCGCTCCCCGACGTCCCCAGGTCCAGTCGCGCGGCAAACCGACCCGCCTGCGCCCAGTCGGTCGCCGTCAGAGCCTGATTTCCGGCCGGGTGCGGATACACATCGGCTTCGAACACGCTCGGCGTCAGGGTCACAAGACCGTTGGAATAGAACGCCGGCAGCGATTGCAATTGCGTTCCGTACAACTCCCGCAAAACCGGCTGATCGCCGAAACTGTTGGTCACCGTCACCGGTGTGACGCCGGTCAACAGTGCAGTGCTGAACAGCAACCGCACCACCTCCTGCGTGCCGGGAGTGAAGGTCTGATGCGGCGGGAACGCCACCACCACGCCCAGCCGACCGGTGGACGCCTGGCTGCTGTTGACGAACAGGGCCGCGCCGACCGCGCCGCTGCCCGGCTCGGCGCCGACATACCCCAATCGCTGCGCGTTGAAATTCAAGCTGAACCCCAAGCCGTTTTCGTTGCCGTTGGCGGTCAGCGTCACCGGAACCGAGATCGGTCGCCCGCCCATCACACTGACGCTGCCGACCCGCAAAACCGCCGTCGGCAACGTCACCGTCAGGCTCGCGTTGCTGCTCAGGGCCGAACCCAGCGCATTGGTCACCAGCACCGAATACACGCCGGCCTGGGCGAGCTGCACATTGGTCAGCACCAGGCCCGTACCCGTGGCCCCGGCGATATTCGTACCGTTGAACCGCCACTGATAGCTGAGCGGTTGAGACCCACCCGCGACAACCGTAAAGTTGACGCTACCGCCCACGAGCGTGTTGGTGTTTCGGGGTTGACTGAGAATCACGGGGGCCTTGGGGGCAGCGCATTTCCCGGCTGCGCCGGCGTTGTAAATGGCTTGAATCTCGTCGGCCGCTAGCGCTCGATTGTAAACCGACACTTCGTCAATTGAGCCATAAAAGCTTCCCCCGTAATCGGCGCCCCGCGCCCCGATCGCAAAATTTCCCGGGAAAGAAAAACCGGGATCATAGGGACCAACCGCCTCGCCGATGCCGTCAATGTAGAGCACCACATTGCTTCCACTTTTTGTGACTGCGACATGATGAAAAGCGTTGGTATCGGTTATCGTGTACGTCGAAAAAACGCCTCCAATGCCGATTTTGGTCAGAAGAATTCGCCCGTCATCCCAAATGCCCAAGCCATAAGCAAGGTTGGGCCCACCAAAAAGTACAGCGCTCGTTGTAGGCCCCAGCGAAGCGCGACTCGGATGGAAACGACGAATCCAAGATTCTATGGTAAAATTCTGCAATTGCAGAATTGCTGGATTTCCCACGTCAACCGCGTCTCCATTGCCATCGAAAACAAACGCCTGACCGACCCGTCCCGGGCCAAACGCCGTGTTGCCAACAAGAACGCCATGATTCGTTCCAGCCCAGTCCAGCGGGTCACCGTCCCCCTCCAGAAGGCGACGAGGCCGCTCGGTGGCGTAATGCACGCAGGCTCGGACAAAACCGTCAGCAGCGCGTTGGAGCTGGTGGCCGTGCCGGCACTGTTCGCCACCACCACGGAATAATTGCCCGCGCTGGCCAACTGCACGTTCATCAACGTCAGCGTGGCCGTGGTTGCACCCAGCAACAGATTCGTTCCGTTGAACCACCACTGGTAGCTCAGCGGCGGCGTGCCGGCAGCCTGGACCTCGAACACCGCCGTGCCCCCCACCACCACGGCCTGGTTGGTCGGATGCACAAGGATCGTCGGCGGCAGAACCACGACGCATTTGCCGGTGCTGCCGGCATTGTAAATGGCCTGGATTTCGCCGGCCGCCAGCGCCCGATTGTAGATCGTCAGCTCGTCAATGCTCCCGTAAAAGCTCCCCACATAATCGCCACCGCGCGCGCCGATGGCCATCGGTCCGCGAACGTAAAGCCCGGATCATACGGACCGACCGATTCGCCCACGCCGTCAATGTAGAGCACGACCGTGCTGCCGTGGAAAAGACGGCGCTGACGCCGATTTTTGTCAGAAACAGCCGACCGTCGTCGAGCAGGCCGAACCCGTAACCACCGGGCGATCCGCTGAAAAACGACGCGCTGGTCTGCGAGCCCTGCGTTGACCGGGACGAATGGGCGCGCCGGACCCAGCCCTCGATCGTGAAGTTCTGAAGCTGCAACGCAGCCGGAATGCCCACGTTGACAGCGTCGTCCAACCCGCCGAACACAAACCCGGAGCCGACCCGACCCGGGCCAAAGGCCGTATTGCCGACGAGCGTGCCGTGCGCGATCCCGAGCTCGTCGAGCGCGTTGCTCTGGCCGCGCCACCAGCTCAGCACGCCGGAAGGAACCGGCGCGCAGTTGGTTTGAGCAAAACAGGGAATTGCCAATGCCCAAATGCCTACCGCGGCAAAAACTCGAATCCGCAAGCGAGCCCAGCAGCTGAGCTTCTCTCTACTTTTCATAAAGGTTCAGCGGTTGGAATTCGGGGGTACGCAGGATTCGTGCACTAGTGCGCCACTTCTCTCTGAGTCAATGGAATTATTCTTAATTGGCGAAGCGACGCAAGGCCTTTTGCCGGCCAAGTCGTTCTCCAGGGCAGCGGAGCTAGCTGTCGGCTTTTGTCGGCCCGTATTTAGGCTTTTATCACAAGGCACTGGGTTTTCCAGAGCTCAATCACCATTTCAGGTTTGTCCTTAAAAAACTCGTCGAACGCCTTTTTCACGCCCGGGCAGCCGGTGCTCCGGTAATCGTGCGTTAGAATAAAACCGCCCCTGACCATTCTCGGATAGAAAAACTCCAGCCCCGCTCGTGTCGATTCGTAGATGTCCACGTCCATGTGAACGAAAGCAAATCGGGTCGAAGTGCGCCCGAGTTCTTGCGCGGAGTCCGGGAAAAACCCGGGGTAGAAAAAAACATTGGAGAATTCCGCCAGGTATCGTTGGACCGACTGCAAAGATGTGTCATCAAAGTCGCTTGTCTTGTGAACATCAATGTCGGTTCGAACCTCCGGCAAACCAGAGAAGGTATCAAACAGATGCAGCCGTTTTTCCCCCTTGAGCGATGCGATGAGCTTCGCGCTACCGCCTCGATAAACGCCGAATTCGGCAAAATCTCCGTCCAATCTTCGTCCCAGCTGCGCGAGCTGGTAAATATTGAAGAAGTCCTCCAATGGCTGAACAGTTCGATTGTCCGCCAGACATTGCGCGTAAAGTTCCCAAAACAAACTGTCCGATTCGATTGTGTGGGAACGGATCATTTTGATACGGCACAACCATTTCGGGCGTCGGATTGCAAGAAAACGAAACAGCGATTTGATGGCGATGTTAACT
>CAYXJB010000174.1:3586-6255 GCA_964465445.1 uncultured Verrucomicrobiota bacterium | reverse complement strand
GGCCCGCGGCCCGATCAACGCCGGCTGGGTGACCACCTTCAACGAATTCGCCGTGGTGTCGGAAAACCGCCTCACGCGCGTGCCGGCCGATTTCCCGCCCGAAACCGGCGCGCTGCTCGGGTGCGCGGTGACCACCGCCATGGGCGTGATCAACAACAATGCGCGCCTGGGTATCGGCGAGAGCATTGCAGTGTTCGGCACCGGCGGCGTGGGGCTGAACGTCGTCCAGTTCGCCGCCAAAGTGTGCGCCCATCCGATCATCGCCGTGGATCTGTACGACCACAAACTCGAACTGGCCCGGCAGTTCGGCGCCACGCACCTGCTCAACGCCCGACGCCTGGATGTGCGCGCGGCCATTCGCGACATCGTCGGACCGGCCGGCGTGGATGTGGCCGTCGAGAACACCGGCAATCCGGACGTGATCGAGACGGCCTACGAAGTGACCGGCGCGCAGGGGCGGGTGGTGCTGGTGGGTGTGCCCTCGAAAAACGCGCGCCGACCGAGCTTTTACACCCTGCCACTGCATTTCAAGAAAGTGCTCACCGGTTCGGAGGGAGGGGAATCGCGTCCGGAGGTGGACATTCCCAGGCTGGTGCGGCTTTGCCAGGCCGGACGGCTGAGTTTCGAGGGCCTGGTAAGCAAACGCTACCGGCTCGAGCAGATCAACGAGGCGATCGAGGATTTGAAACAGGGGCGCGTGGCCGGCCGGTGCATGATCTGGATGAACGAACCCGGCGTCTGAGCCCATGAACGAACCTCGAACCCGCGAAGCGCAGTATCAGGTCCTGCTGGATCTGGCCGCGGAAAAAGGCCTCGAACGGCTCGGCCTGATGAGCAGTCAGGTCTGGCACGACGATCCGCGCCGGCTGGTGTTCGTGCTGGCCCGCTACAAGTTCGTCGCCAAGATGTTCAGCGGCCTGGGACACGTGCTGGAGGTCGGCTGCGGCGACGGCTTTGCCACGCGCATCGTCCGGCAGGAAGTGCAGGCGCTCACGGCGGTGGATTTCGACCCGATCTTTGTCGAACACGCCCGGGCCAACATGAATCCGCGCTGGAGCTTCGAGTGCCTGGTGCACGACATGCTGGCCGGACCGTTGCCGCGGAATTTCGACGGCGTGTACGCCGTCGATGTGCTCGAACACATCCCGCCGGGCGAGCCGGAACGGCGGTTTGTGCGCCATCTGGTCGGCTCGATTCATTCGCACGGCGTCTGCCTGCTGGGCTCGCCCTCGATCCAGTCCCAGGCGTACGCTTCGCCGCAGAGCCGGGCCGGACACGTCAATTGCAAGGACGCACCCGGACTGCGCGCGTTGATGAGCGAGTTTTTCCACAACGTGTTTGTTTTTTCGATGAACGACGAGGTGGTGCACACCGGCTTTTACCCCATGGCGCATTATTTGTGGGCGTTGTGTTGCGGGCCCAAACCGGTCTGAGCCACGGCGCGGCGGCGGCTCGGCACGCAGCCGGTTGCGGTTGAACGTTTCTGCGGACACGGGATGAGCACCGAATGGCCACGCTTGACTGTCGTCGTGCCCAATTACAACCACGGCCGATACCTGCCGCGGTGTCTGGACGCGATCCTGAACCAGTCGGTGCCGCCCTTCGAAATCCTGGTCATTGACGATGCGTCCACGGACAACAGCCTGGAAATCCTGGAGGATTACGCGCAAAGGCACGCGCTTCTGCGGCTGGAGCGCAACGAGCGCAACCGCGGCGTGGTGTACAACCTCAATCGCGGGCTGGAACTGGCCCGGGGCGAGCTGGTGTGTTTTCCCGCGGCGGACGACGAGTTGCAGCCCGGGTTTGTGGAAAAGTCGCTGCGTCTGCTGGCGCAGCACCCGCAGGCGGCGCTGAGCTGCACGGTGTGCCGGTGGTGTTTTGTGGACTCGGGGTTGAGCTGGCTGATGGGCGCGGGCATGGCGCAACAGGCGGGTTATTTGTCCCCGGACCAACTGGTCGAGCTGGGCCGGCGCGGGCGACTGTTCCTGGGCACCAGCAGCATCATCTGGCGCAAGACGGCGCTGCGCGAAGTCGGCGGTTTCATTCCCGAATTGCGCTGGCATTGCGACTGGTTTGCGGCGTTCGTGCCGGCGATGCGTTACGG
Source organism: uncultured Verrucomicrobiota bacterium (assembly GCA_964465445.1). Classification (GTDB taxonomy): domain Bacteria; phylum Verrucomicrobiota; class Verrucomicrobiia; order Limisphaerales; family JAOAIM01; genus JAOAIM01. Next base: position 4,151 of record CAYXJB010000174.1, on the reverse strand, counting down.
CGTCTGCTTCGTGCCCGAACCGCTCTCGGTGTTCCGCATCTTCAAGCAGTCGTATTATTCGAGCGGGCGTCGCCGCGCCGAACACCGGGAAGTGCTGGAACGGCTGGTGGCGCGACTGTGCGAACCGGCGTTCGCCGATGTGCAACCGCGCATTCGAGACAGCGGCGCGCTCTCGCTTTTTGCCCTGCCGATGCTGCGGATTCTTCTGAGCCGGGCCGCGTATCGTCGGTTCATCACGCCCACGTACCTGGTTCGGACGCTATGGCGGTGCGCCGAATTGACCGGCAAACATCTGCTGCCGCGACGTCTGCAACGCTGGTGTCTGGAAAAGTTCTACGGCGTTTGAACGAGGGCCGCGCCCGGGGCTTGCAGCAGCGAGACGCAAGTGTTTAGCTTGCGCGCGCCGCTGCGCCGGCCAAACCGCAACGGGCCGGCCACGCGGCACCGGGTCGTCACCATGAAAACGCGCGTGGGTCGTCATCTCCGCTCCGGTATCGCGCCACAGCAGGTGGCGCGTGCCGTGACCGCCGGCACGCGGTCGCCGGCCTTCGAACGCTGGCTGCGC
>CAYXJB010000174.1:0-3565 GCA_964465445.1 uncultured Verrucomicrobiota bacterium | reverse complement strand
CGTGTGGACACGACACCCAGCGCCGATGTGAGCCGGATGCGCGCCCGGGAGGAAGCGTGTTTTCGGATTCTGGAGCGCGAACTTGGCGCCCTGCGGTTCGAAGGGCTGCGCCTGGAGCGGCGCGCGATCAATCCGGCCATCCGGCAGCACCCGCATTTTTCGTTGCTGCATCACACCCGCACGGCAGCGCGGCCGGAGGGATTGAGTCCGGAAGAAGCCTATGCGGGTCGGAGCAACCTGCTGTTGGTGATCCCGGGTCGGGCCGGGCGCGGCGGCCGGAGCGTCGCCGTCAACGGACACGTGGACGTGGTCGCGCCGTACCTTCCGCCGCGGGTTCGCGGCAACGTGGTGTTCGGACGGGGCGCGTGCGACGACAAGGGGCCGCTGATGAGTCTGCTGGGTGCGCTGCGGGTTTTGAACGACGTGATGCCGCGCACGCAACTGGTCTGGAATCGCAACGTGGTCGGCATGTTCGTTATCGAAGAGGAGCTGGGCGGCAACGGTTCGCTTTCACTGGCGTTGGACCGGGAGTTGAAAACACTCTACGAAAGCGTCCTGGTGCTGGAGTGCACCGGCCTGAAGATCTATCCGGCCAATCGCGGCGCGGTTTGGTATCGGGCCGAATTGCGTCCGCTGCCCGGCGTGTCGCTGTTCAAGATGTTCGCCTTTGTGAACGAGGAGATCGAGAAGGAGGGCGCGGCGATCCGGGCCGAGAGTCGGCACGCACTGTTTCCGCAGCGACCGGTGCCGACCTGCCACGGGATTTTGGGGCCGTTCGGCGAGCATCCGAGCCGCATCTGCGCGGAGGTGGGATTCGAGATCGAGCTGGGACGACGTCCGCCGAGGCCCGTCGAGCTTCTGGTGCGGGATTGTTTGGAGGCGGGTTTGGCGGGTTACGTCGGGCTTTACGGTGACAAAACGCGCGTCACGGACCCGGCCACGGGCCGGCCGATGGTGGCGCGCCACTACGATTTGCGCCGGACCGACACCGGCTTTTCGGTCCGCGTCCACGGCGCGAGCGGACACATGGGCGCCATCCGTGAACGCGACGGCGCGATCACCAAAACGGCGCACCTGGTCCGGAGTCTGGTGGCGTCCCGGGCGCGCATCGAAGCGCTCGCCGGCGGGCCGATGCGGCTGGTTCTGAGCGGGCAAGCCGAGGACCGGCCGCTGGTGATCGAGGGCGGCCAGGGTTTCGTGCCGACGCACGACATCAACGAAGTGATGGAGCGGTTGCGCGTGGCGGCAGAGCGTGGTGCGGAGCAGTATTTGCGGCGCCTGGGACGCCCGGAGCGCGGCGCCGAGGTGGTGCGCGTCACCTACGAGAAGCTGCACAACGTGGCCTACGACGGCGATCCGCGTTCGCCGAGCATGCGCAACGCGCTGGCCGTGGCGCGCCGATGCGGCCTGTGGAAGGGCGAACCGGTGTCGGGCTGGACCGCCTCGTGTGACGCGCGCCTGTTCGCCTCGGAGTATCCGGGCATGGCGGTGCTGACGTTCGGTCCGGGGCAACTGGCCCTGGCGCATTCGGATGCCGAGCAGATTTCGATCGAAGAAATTCGTGCGGCGTCGGAGTTTCTGGCGCTGTTTTTGTTGCAGGAGACCGGCACGTTGCGCGTGGCAACGGGCGGGTGAGCCGTCCACCAAGGGGAGGAGTGCATTGAAAACAACGTTGCGATTGGGCGTTATCGGCGCCGGCTCGGTGGTGCGGGAGATTTATCAGCACCTCTATTTCCGGAGCGAGTATTCGGCGCTGCTTCAGATCGTGGCCGTGGCCGATCCGGACGAACGATGCCGGAACTGGTTCGGGGAACTGGCCCGACTGCCGGCCAACCGTCGGTTCGCCAGCCACCGGGAGATGCTCGCGCAGGTCGAGCTCGACGTTGTACAGGTCAACACGCCGGATCATTTGCATTGCGGTCCGGCGGTGGACGCGTTGGAGGCCGGGCTGGACGTGGTTGTGCCCAAGCCGACCGCGGCCACGGTGCGCGAGGTGCATCAGATGATTCAGGCGGCGCGGCGGGCGGGCCGTTTTCTGGGCGTGGATTTTCACAAGCGCGAAGACCCGCGCATCAAGGAGGCGCAGGCGCGCTACCAGAGCGGTCGGTACGGCAAACTGCAGGCAGCGGTTTTCTACATGCTCGACAAGCTCTGCGTGGTGGATCCGAATCACGAGCCGCGCTTTTTTGCCTCGCCGGATTTCGCCGAGCGCAACACGCCGGTGTCGTTCCTGACCGTGCACATGGCCGACGCGCTGATGCAGATCGTGAACCTGTTGCCGGTGCAGGTGCGCGCGATCGGTTACGCACAAAAGCTGCCCTCGTTGCGACCGCGCGCGGTGCAGGGGTTTGATCTGGTGGACACGGAGGTGATCTTCCAGAACGGGGCCATTGCGCACATTCTCACCGGCTGGGCGGTGCCCAATTCGGCGCACGCGCTGACCGTGCAATCCGGCCGCCTGATTTGCACCGATGGATTGATTGACCTGGGGCTGGACACGCCCGGGCTGCGGGAGATTCATGCTGAGGGGATTTTCGAGGTCAACCCGCTGTTCCGGAATTTTGAAAAAGACGGTCGCGTAACCGGCTACGGGATCAGCGGCCCGGGCCGCCTGTACCGCCAAATCCTGGACCTGCGCAACGGAGTGCTTTCAGAGGCCGAACGCGAGCGCGCCTTCAGTCCCATGACGCTGGGATTTTACACGACGCTCGTGCTCGAGGCGGCCGAGATGAGCCTGGCGCGCGGCGTCAGGACGGCCGAGGGCGTCACGCACGGTCCGAGCGTGGATCTGCGCGAGCTGTTGGTGTCCCAAATCGGTCTCGGCGCCGCAAAAGAATACGGTCTGGCCTGAACCGCAGCGGGTCCGGCACATCGCCGCCTTTCAGTCAGCACACACACTAACGCCGCGGCGCGCGCTTGCGTTTTTTTTTCGTCTCCGACCACCGCCGGATTCACTTCCCGGCTGCGCTGTCTCGTGGGCACGAGTTTTCGTCGGCGAATCGGGGATGCGAAATTGCGAATCGGGAAAATTACGGAGCGGCTGTCCGTAATCAACTTTTGGCCGGTTACTTGCCTGCAGTGCGCTTCCGTGGGTCAATATGGGCGCTGAAGGAAAAAGCAAAGCGATCTGGGACAAGAGGGCCGCGATAAGACGAGCGGCAAACAACGAAAATCAAGCACACGACCGGAACGACAGGTGCGGGTGATGACGAACGAAAAGCCAGCGTGGTATTGCGCGCGGACCAAGCCCAAGCACGAGCACATCGCTGCGGCGAACGTGCAGGTGCGGCTGGGGCTGGAGGTGTTCCTGCCGCGGCTGCGGGTCGAGCGCGCCACGCGTCGGGGGATCGTGCGGGTGGTCGAGCCGTTGTTTCCGGGTTATGTGTTCGTCCGCTGCGGCACGCTGGAGCAACTGGCCGAGGTGCAACGCGTCAGCGGCGTCAGCAGCCTGGTGCGATTTGGCGGGCGCATTCCCGTTGTCGAGGACGCGCTGATCGAAGAGTTGCAGGAGTGTTTTGCTTCGAGCGCGTGGTTGGACGTGGGCGATCCGCTGGCGCCCGGCGAC
>CAYXJB010000173.1:0-6336 GCA_964465445.1 uncultured Verrucomicrobiota bacterium | reverse complement strand
CATCGCGAAAGACCAGTACCACATGCCCGGGAACAGCGCGCGCTCGTCGTGGCCGATCCCCTCGCGGATGGCGCGGGCGAGCATGTCGTCGGTCCAGTTGCCGGCGCCTGTCTCGCGATCCGGAGTGATGTTGGGGGCGACGATGCGACATCAGCATGCGGGGTTGGCGATTCCGGATTTTCCGCTCGCTTACGGGCGGCTCTGGCCGGCAATGGATGCCGACTCGGTGTTGCGGTACAACCAGCAACGAATCGAGGTGGTCGCGCAGAATCCGATCACGGCATTTCAGATCGGCCTGCACATGGCGCATCGGCTGGTGGCGCTGGCGATCTTGATCGGCACCGGTGCGGTGGCGTGGTGGACGGGCCGGTTGGGCGGGAGCACAAGGTCGAATGTGGGAACGACGTTGCGGCGGCTGGGGCGATTGTGGCTGGGATTGATCGTCGCGCAGGTGGGGTTGGGCGCCTGGACGGTGTGGTCGGGCAAGGCGGCCGATGTGGCCACGGCGCACGTGTTGGTGGGCGCGCTGTCGCTGGCGACCGGCGCGCTTTGGTGTGTAGTGGCGTGGCGCTGTTCCGGATTGGAATACGGGCGCGGAGCGGCGTCGGCGCCCGAGGTTTCCGGAGCGTGTTGCGGGGCCGGCGTAGGAGCGCGGTTGACAGCAGCTCGAGAGCTCGCATGAGATGAGAATTTCCGCGGACAGCGTCAGTGTGGCGGCATCGGTCCAGAAGGGCTGGATGGCCGTGTGGGCCGATCTGGTCAAGGCACGGCTCACCGCGCTGGTGTTGCTGACGACGCTGGTGGGGTTTTATCTGGGCTGGCGCGGTCCGGTGGACTGGGAGCTGTTGTGTCACACGATGATGGGCACGGCGCTGGTGGCGGCCGGCGCGGCGGCGTTGAATCAGTTTCTGGAACGGGAGCACGATGCGCGGATGCGTCGCACGGCGAGCCGTCCGTTGCCTTCGGGTCGGTTGCAACCGGTGACGGTGATGCTGGCGGGCGGGCTCTTGTCGGTGGCCGGGCTGGTCGAGTTGTCATGGGGCGTGAACGCGTTGACCGCCTCGCTGGGGGCGGTGTCGCTGGTCAGTTATCTCTTCGTGTACACGCCGTTGAAACGGCTTACCTGGTGGAACACCGCGGTGGGAGCGATTCCGGGCGGGTTGCCGCCCTTGATGGGCTGGGCGGCGGCCCGAGGGGAGATGGCCGGCGGCGGTTGGGTGCTCTTCGCGTTGCTGGCGGTGTGGCAACTGCCGCATTTCTATGCCATTGCGTGGGTGTACCGGGACGAGTACGCGCGCGCCGGGTTCAGAATGTTGCCGGGCATTGATCCCGGCGGGCGGCGGACGGCGACGCAGGCGCTGGGCTGGACGCTGACGTTGTTGCCGGTGAGTGTTTTGCCGTACGTGCTGGGGCTGGCCGGGGCGGTGTACCTGACGGGTGCGCTGGTGCTCGGAGCCGGGTTTGTCGCCACGGCGGCGATGTTCATGCGAGACATCGCGCGCGGCTCGGAGATCGAGGCTGTAAGGGCGGCGCGCCGGCTGTTTGTGGCCTCGATCGTGTATTTGCCGCTGGTGCTGGGGGCGCTGGTACTGGACAAGGCCGGCTGACGCGGCGTTGTGCGTTGACAGATGCGAGACGATTTCCTTTATTGCTGCACCCGCGTTGACGCGGATTCCGACAAGATGGGGTTGATCAACGGCGTTAATCGGTGATGAACATGCAGGCCACACAAACAATGCCGCACGCGGCGGTGAGCGCCGCGGCGCATGAAGAGGTCGGGTTCTGGCGAAAATACATTTTTTCGACCGACCACAAGGTGATTGGCATCCAATACGGCTTCACAGCGCTGGTGTTTTTGCTGCTCGGGTTCGTGTTGATGCTGATGATGCGCTGGCAGATTGCGCATCCGGGTCAGCCGATCCCGGTGCTGGGGCCGTTGTTGGAGGCGACGTTGGGTCAGGTGGCGGCCAAAGGGATCATGTCGCCGGACCTGTACAACTCCTTCGGAGCGATGCACGGCACGATCATGATCTTTCTGGGGGTCGTGCCGCTGGCGTTTGCGGCCTTTGGCAATTACGTCGTGCCGCTGCAGATCGGGGCGGTGGACATGGCGTTCCCGCGAGTGAACATGGCCAGTTACCAGGCATACCTGATCGGCGGGATCATCATGTTCGCGAGCTTTTTCATTCCCGGCGGCGCGGCGCAGGCCGGTTGGACCTCCTATTCACCGCTGGCGACGGCGATTCCGACGCACGGGCAGACGTTCTGGTTGATTGGGATGGTGTTTTTGATCACCTCCTCGTTGCTGGGCGCGGTGAATTTCATTGCCACGATCATCCAGTTGCGTGCGCCGGGGATGACGTGGATGCGACTGCCGTTTTTTGTGTGGGCGCAGTTTGTGACGGCGTTTTTGTTGCTGCTGGCGTTTCCGCCGCTGGAGGCGGCGGCGATCATGCAACTGATGGACAAGGTGGCCGGCACGAGCTTCTTTTTGCCGACAGGTCTGGCGGTGGGGGGACAACTGGCCAACATCAGCGGCGGCGGCAGCCCGTTGTTGTGGCAGCACCTGTTCTGGTTTCTGGGGCATCCGGAAGTTTACGTGCTGATTCTGCCGGCGATGGGGATCGTGGCTGAAATCATTGCCAACAACACCCGCAAGCCGATCTGGGGATACAAGTCGCTGGTCTATTCGGCGCTGGCGATCGGGTTTCTCTCCTTCATCGTCTGGGCGCATCACATGTATCTGACGGGCATGGGCACGAAGATCGCCACCTTCTTCCAAACCACGACGATGATCATTTCGATCCCCTCGGTGATCATTCTGACCTGCTTGTTCCTGTCGTTGTGGGGCGGGGCGATCCGGTTCAACACGCAAATGCTTTTTGCGCTGGCGTTCCTGCCGATGTTCGGGATCGGTGGTTTGACGGGCCTGCCGCTGGGCTTTGCAGCCAGCGACATTCACCTGCATGACACGTATTACGTCATTGCGCACTTCCATTACGTGGTGGCGCCGGGAACGATTTTCGCGTTGTTTGCGGGGATTTATCACTGGTTTCCCAAATTGACGGGCCGGACGATGAACGAGTTTTGGGGTCGGGTGCATTTCTGGGGTTCGTTGATCTTCATGAACATCGTGTTTCAGCCGATGTTCGCACAGGGGATGGCCGGCATGTTGCGGCGGATGGCCGATGGCGGGGCGAATTATTCGGCGGCGACCGTGCCGGAGGCCCTGGGGACACTCAGCGGCTGGATCATGCAATTGCACACCTACATCCTCTGGGGCGCGGTGGGGCTGGCGCTGGTGCAGATTCCGTTCATCGTGAACCTGTTCTGGAGTCTGCGGCACGGCAAACCGGTGCAAAGCGACAATCCCTGGCGGGCCACTACGTTGGAATGGCAGACACCCACGCCGCCGCCGCACGGAAACTTCACCCGACCGATCACCGTCTATCGCGGTCCGTACGAATACAGTCTGCCGGGGCAATCAAAAGATTTTACGCCCCAGAATGAGCCGCCTGCGGCGACGCAACGCTAAACCCTCACATGGACATTCCCTACACCACTCAGGCGCGACCGGACACCGGCGTGTACAACGCCAAGGTGGGCGTGTGGCTGTTTTTGGCCTCGGAAGTCATGCTCTTTGGCGCGTTGTTTTCGGCCTACATTTTGTTGCGCGTCGGAGCGCTGCCCGCCGACTGGCCGCACGGGTTGCTGAACATTCCCATCGGCACGTTCAACACCGCGGTGCTCATCACCTCCAGCGTCACGGTGGTGATGGCGTGGGCGTCGCTCAAGATGGGGCGGTTCGATCGGTTCAAGATTTTCCAGACGATCACCGTGCTCTGCGCGCTGGCGTTTCTGGGCGTCAAATCGTTCGAGTACCGCGAGAAGTTTTCTCATTACGAGGTCTGGAAGACCGATGGCACGCGGCTGACCGGACACATCGAGGGCAAACCGATGTTTTTGACGCTGGAACGGCTCAAGGACGCGAAGGCTGAAACGATTCGGTTCGTGCCCGATGCGCATCATTACGCCGAGGGACGGCTGGCGGCGCGCAAGCACGAGGGGCCGCACAAGACGGTCGAGATCCCGGTCGGAGAGATTCGGCGACTGTCGGCGTTTGTGCCGGCGCACAGCACGTACTTTGCGATTTATTTCACGCTGACGGGCCTGCACGCGCTGCACGTGCTGGGCGGGGCGATTGTGATCGCGTATTTGCTGGGGCCGGGCAGCCGGATGTGGTTCAAGGATCCGGAACGGTTCACCAATCGGGTCGAGACCTCGGGCCTGTTCTGGCATTTCGTGGACCTGGTCTGGATTTTCCTCTTTCCGGTTCTATACTTGCTTTGAGACAAAAACATATGAGCCATTCGACGGAGCACATTGCACGGCACGTGCGCGGTTACCTGATCGTCGGGGCCGCGTTGTTGATCGGGACGGTTCTGACGGTCTGGGCGTCGTACATTGATCTGGGGCATCACTGGAACATTGTGCTGGCGCTGATCATTGCCACGGTCAAGGCCTCGCTGGTGGCGTTGTTTTTCATGCACCTGATCTCGGAACGGCAGATGATTTACCTGGTGCTGGGGTTCACGGCGTTTTTCTTTGCCGGACTGATGGCGTTGACGATTGGGGCGTACCACGATTTTCCTCCGTTAACCGTAACACGCTGAGGTTATGTCGCTGAAAGCGTTCCATGTGGTGTTCATCACGGCCTCGAGCATTCTGGCCTTCGCGGTCGGAGTGTGGATGCTGCGCGAATACCGCTCGCCGGAGGGCACGATCGGCGACCTGGCCTACGGTCTGGCGTCGCTGGCCGTGGGCGCGGGCCTGCTGGTTTACGAGCGGTTTTTCGTGCGCAAGCTCAAGAACGTGAGTTACCTGTGAAGCGGACGGTTCGGAGCACTGCCACGAAGCTGGCGGGGCTGACGGGGGCGTTGCTTTGCGCGCAACCAGCCCGGCTGCATGCCTGTGCGGTCTGTTACGGGCAGAGCGATTCGCCGCTGGCCCGGGGCTTGAGCTGGGGCATTTTGGTGCTGCTGGCGGTGTTGCTGGGCGTGCTGGCGGGCGTTGTCGGATTTTTCGTGCACATGAGCCGTCGGGCCGCGGCCCGGCGAACTGAAACGATACTTCGAAGCCCTGTGGAAGGTTGAGCATGCAAACATTGTGGGAATCGGTGCGGACGTTTTTTACCCGCTTGCTGGGGTTGCCGGTGCTGGCGTCGGAAAACGGACGTGGCGTGGACGATCTGATCATCTACATCCACCTGCTGATGATCGCGCTGTTCGTGGGATGGCTGATGTATTTTGCGTACGTGTTGTGGCGGTTTCGCATGCCGCGCCAGCAACGCGCGGATCATTTGGGCATCCGCAATCATGCCTCCAGCTATATCGAAGGAGTGGTGGTGATCGTCGAGGGCGTGTTGTTGTTGTTTGTGGCCGTGCCGCTGTGGGCCAAGACGGTGGACAAACTTCCGCCGGAGGACGAATCCACCGTCGTGCAAGTGGTGGCGCAGCAGTTCGACTGGAACTTCCGTTATCCGGGCAAAGATCGAAAGTTCGGTCGCCAGGACATGAAATTCGTGACGGATCTGAACAAGTTCGGCGTGGACCCGAATGACCCGGCGGGCAAGGACGACGTGGAAACGCAGTCGCAGATGCACGTGGTCGTCAACAAACCCGTGCTCTGCTACGTCAGCTCCAAGGACGTCATCCATTCCTTCAAGATCGTGGCGATGCGGGTGACGCAGGATGCCATCCCGGGCATGCGCATTCCGGTCTGGTTCAAACCCACCAAGGAAGGCATCTACCAGATTAATTGCGCCCAGCTTTGCGGCAACGGGCATTCGAGCATGTCGCGCGGACGGCTGATTGTCGAAAGCCAGGAGGCGTTCGACAAATGGCTGGCCTCGCGTCGGACCGGCGTGGCCGAAAGCTTTGAGTAATCGCCGCTGCGTGGCCGGCCGTCGCATTGCCTCCGGATCAGCGGGGCCGCCCAACACGCGGGAAGATCGTTTTTGCTTTCATCGGGTCCGGGCTCATCCAGACTTTCCTCTCCGGAGATGCAAGATCGGCCTGAACGTCTCTCGCGCACGATCTGGGTCGGCGTCGGCCTGTTGATCGTCATTCTGTGCGTGAGCTATGTCCTGTCCCGGATCGAACCGCGGCGTCCGGGAGGGGCGACGGTGCTCGGGCGGGTCGCCGATTTTGTGTTGACCAACCAGTTTGGCGCACGCGTGTCGCTGGCGGATCTGCGCGGACAGGTGTGGGTGGCGGACATCATTTTCACACGTTGCGCCGGGCCGTGCCCGCGCATGACGCAACTGATGAAAACGCT
>CAYXJB010000172.1:0-6347 GCA_964465445.1 uncultured Verrucomicrobiota bacterium | reverse complement strand
GAAAGCACACGGGCCTGCCTGCCGGCAGGCAGGTGGCTTTGGGCCGGAGCAAGACCTTGGACAAGGTGCGGTAGCCGCCGGAGGCTTTTTCCCGCACCACCCGCACCGGCAGCGGGACAGGCCCCAAAGGGCGTGAGCCACTGCAGGGAGCGCCAGCGTTGGGCTCGGTAGCGGGGACGATGTTGGACCAGCCGGGCCTCTTGGCGGGCGGCAAAGGCCCGGACATACAGCTCCCGGCCCACGGCGCGGGTGGCCTCCAAGATGGCGCGCTCCAGGTCATGGACGTTCTGGAAGCCACCGGATAGCGGGGCGGTGGTGGAAACGCAGACGGAGTAACGGACCGTCTCATGAACGGGCTCATCCATCCGTGGTGGTTTGGGTGAGCCTTAATCTTTTGCCTCACAACTGACAATCACAGAACACTAGCTTTTCGGCTTTCAGACTCCGCTGCGCCGTGGAAAGCTTGGTATCGGCTGGTCGGGCCGCAGCCCCAAGCCGGGACGGCGCGAGTTGCCCGACCGGCGGCCAAAGCATTCAACAGTCCAAAGCTATGAAACCGATCCAACCGGAGCCGATCCCCGTCGTCCAACCTGCTCGGGGCGAGCACGGACTCACGCGGCGGGAATTTGTCACGGTGCTGGCCCTGGCAAGCGCAAGCGCCGCCCTGACCGGCGCCGTGGCAGCCACCGAAACGCGACAGGGGGACATAATCCATCGCACGCTGGGCCGAACGGGCGAAAAAGTCTCCGCGCTGGGGCTCGGCGGATTTCACATCGGCATCCCCAAGGAGGAAGCCGAGGCCATCCGACTGATCCGCACGGCGATTGATCGGGGCGTGACCTTCATGGACAACTGCTGGGACTATCACAACGGCCAGAGCGAAATCCGCATGGGCAAGGCGTTGCGCGACGGCTATCGCGACAAGGTGTTCCTGATGACCAAAATTGACGGCCGCACCAAAGCCGCCGCCGCCCGCCAGATTGATGAATCGCTCCAGCGACTGCAGACCGACCGCATTGACCTGATGCAGCACCACGAAATCATCCGCCTCGAAGACCCGGATCGGATTTTCGAGGAAAACGGCGCGCATGCGGCCATGATCGAGGCGCAAAAAGCCGGCAAAATCCGCTACATCGGTTTCACCGGGCACAAAGATCCGCTGGTGCACCTGCGCGCCCTGGAGATCGCGGCCCAACACGGCGTGCGGTTCGATGCCGTTCAAATGCCGCTCAACGTCATGGACGCTCATTTCCGGAGTTTCGAGAAACACGTGTTGCCGGTCCTGGTCCGCGAGGGCATTGGCGTGTTGGCCATGAAACCGCTGGCCTCGGGAGCGATCGTCCGCAGCGGCGCCGCCAGCGCGATCGAGTGCCTCCACTACGCCCTGAACCTGCCCGTGTCGGTCGTCATCACCGGGATGGAATCGCTCGAACGACTCGAACAGGCGCTCGAAGCGGTCCGAACCTTCAAGCCCATGAGCGCCGAGCGCGTCGCCGCGCTCCTCAAGCGCACCGAACCCCTGGCAAAAACCGGGCGCTACGAACGATTCAAAACCTCCGCCGCGTTCGACGGCACCGCCCGACATCCCGAATGGCTGGGCTGAACTCAACGGGACAGGTCCGGGCCGCAGACCGGCTCGACGCTCATCCGACTCAGCGTCGCCGCCAAAACACGAGACGGTTGGGTCTGCTGCTCTGGTCGTGGCAAAACGAACATCAACCCGCGCCCGCCGGTGGGGGCGACGCGCCCTTTGCGGGCTCGTAGGACTGGCGGTGCTCTGGATCATGTTGCGCTGGTTCGAACGCAGCCAGGTGTACCACCCCACGCGGACGCTGGAGGTGTCGGCAAGCGTGCTGGGACGGCCGTTCGACGAGGTTCGATTCCACGCCACCGACGGCACGCGCCTGCACGGCTGGTTCTTCGCGGCGGCGGGCGCGTCGGCCCGATCCCGGTTCGCATTCCTGGTCTGTCACGGCAACGGTGGAAATATCAGTCATCGCCTCGGGCTGTGCGACGCCCTGTTGCGAACCGGCGCGGCCGTGCTGGTCTTCGACTATCGCGGCTACGGACAAAGTTCCGGACGCCCCGACGAAGAAGGAACGTACCGCGACGCACAAGCGGCGCACAGCGTCCTGCGGCAGCGCGGCTTTCTGCCCGAACACATCCTCGCTTACGGGGAATCGCTCGGCGGGGCGGTCGCAGCCGAACTGGCGCTCCGCGAACGCGTCGGCGGCATCGTCATCCAGAGCACCTTTACGAGCATCGCCGACGTGGGCGCAGAGCTTTTTCCGTGGCTGCCGGTGCGCCGGATCAACACCATCCGATACAACACCCGCGACAAACTCGCGCAGGCAACCGTGCCGGTGCTGGTCCTGCACAGCCGCGAGGATGAACTGGTGGCGTTCCATCACGCCGAACGAAACTTCGCCGCCGTGCCCGGACCCAAACTTCTGCGCGAGCTGCGCGGCGGTCATAATGCACCCGTCTGGCAAGAGCCGTCATTTGCAGCCGCACTGGAAGAGTTTTTGGCGATGGGCGCCGGCCCCGCCGTCGGCAAGCGGCTTCGATGATCCGGTGAGCCGACGATTCGCGATCGAATGCGACCGGATTCCGAGCTGAAGCGCGTTTTGGGGACGACGAGTGTGTGGGGCCTCGCGCTGCGAGTTTTGGCCGCCGACCCGCTCGATGCGTGTCGAGAGTCGGTTCAGGTGGACCCGAGTTTTGCCTACTACCGGGATCGCAGCCCGCAGAGCGTTGCGGCCGAGTTGAAGGTCAACGGCTTCCATTGCGTGCGCTACATTGTGACCAGCGAGCGGCGCCTCAACCGGCCGTTCGTTCTGGCCTGCCGGCAACTGGGCCTGCGCGTGTGGCTCACCGTCTTTGGCAATGGCAGCTACGCGCCGGGCGATTTGCCCGCCGGCGGCCGGGACTGGCGGATGCGGCTGCGCGATCCGGATGCGCGCGCACCAAGCTACACCTACCTGTGCATGAATCGCCCCGCATACCGCCGCTGGAAAACGGCGCAAATCATCCAGGCTTTGAGGGAGGCGCCGTTCGACGGACTCGAGATCGCCGAGTCGTTCTGGCCGGCGTTTGGCGGACCCGAAAGCCCCCGCTACGGCTGTCTGTGCGAGCAGTGTGCAGCGGCGTTTCGGCAGGAGGTTGCCGGCGCGTCAGGGCCGCCGAACTTCGCCGAGCCGAATCATCCGGATTTTTTTCGCGCCCAGCCCGAGCTTTACAACCAATGGGTGGATTTCCGGGCGCGCCGCGTCGCGGCTTTTCTGGACGAGATCATCAACGGTCCGGAGGGCGTGCGTCGTCAGTTTCCCAAATTGCCCGTGGCCATCTGGGGCCTGGCGGCGGACGTGCCCGCGCCGGTGGCTACACTGCGCGAATGGGAAGGCATGGACGGCGCGCTGCTGATAAGCACGGTCCGCCCCGATCTGTACGTGTTACAAACCGACTGGCCGGACTGGATGAAACCCGATCTGGCGCCCGACTACGCGCTCCGATACAAGCCGTTCGTCGAAACCATCCGGGCCACCGGCTCGCGCGTGCCGATCCTGTTGCAAACCGACATCGGCTCGGCCGAAAACGCCCGCCGCGGGCGCGACTGGTTGCGCCAATGCGAGCGGGCTGCGCAGCGCGCGGGCGTCTTCCAGGCAAATGGCGCCCTGGCTCGTGGGCAGCGCGCGGGCTTGAGCGGCATCACGGCTTACGAATACCATCTGGCGCGCGACATTTATGAATCGCCGCCCCGCCCCATGACCGCCTCCGGCCGCAGCAACCTGGTGACGCTGGTGTTCAACAAGCGACTCGACGCTCAACGGGCCGCCGATCCCGCCCGTTATCGCCTTGCCTCCGGCCGGGTGCTTGCAGCGACCGTGGACGGCAACGTGGTTGCCCTGAGAGTCAACGGCCAGCCTGAGAGCGTGACCGTCGAAGGCTTGAGCGACGATCCGAGACGCCGGCTCTTCCGAAATCATCCCGCAGTGACCATGCCCGCGCCGGTGACCCTGCCGGTGCGCTGGAGCACAACACCATGAACCGCCAATCTTTTCCCACACTGATCGTCCTGCTCGCCGTGCTGGCGTTGGCCGGACCCGATGCCAGAGCGCAAACCTCTCCGCCCGCCGCCACGCCGGACCGCCCGGCGTACGCCCCGTTTCTGGAGTCCGCGCGGCGGGAAATCTACAAGCGGATCGGCGACGTCGAGCTGAGCGTTTACATCTCCACGCCGGCGGGTTGGAAGCAGCAAGATCGGCGGCCGGCGATGGTGTTTTTCTTTGGCGGCGGCTGGACCGGCGGCACGCCCGCCCAGTTCGCGCCGCAATGTCGTTACCTGGCTTCGCGCGGCATGGTCGCAATCAGCGCCGAGTATCGTGTCTTTGGCCGTCACGGCACGCCGGTCGTCAAATGCGTCGAGGACGCGCGCTCGGCGATCCGCTGGGTGCGGGCCCATGCAGCACGCCTGGGTGTGGATCCCAAGCGTGTGGGCGCCGGCGGCGGTTCGGCGGGCGGCCACCTGGCCGCCTGCACGGCATTGCTCGATGAGTTCGATGCGCCGGGCGAGGATCGCTCGATCCGTTGCATCCCCGACGCGCTGGTGCTGTTCAATCCGGCGTTGGCGCTCGCGCGCCATGAACGCTGGAAAGACGCCCCGAACGAGCGTCTGGAGTCGTTTCGCCGTCGGCTGGGGGCCGAGCCGGAACGGCTCTCACCGCTGCACCACGTGCGCACTGGCGCGCCGCCCACACTCATCCTGCATGGCCGAGCTGATCAGGTCGTGCCCTACTCCAGTGCCGAAGCCTTCGCCGAGGCCATGAAACGGGCCGGCAACCGCTGCGACCTGGTGGGCTACGAGGGACGCGGCCACGGCTTCTTCAACTACCGCGAGGGTCGGCCGGAGGATTTCATCGAAACGACGCGTCGGATGGACGCATTCCTGGCGTCGCTGGGCTGGCTCGCAGGACCGCCGAGCGTCGAATCGTTCCTGAAGCGGATGCGACGCTGACCATCGGCGTCGCGCGAACAAGGGCGGCCCGGGCAAGCGCACGGGCTTGAGCTTCCGTCCCGGCGGTTTAGTCTGCGCCCATGCCCGAGGTTGCCGTCTATGACTGCCGGAGCTACGACCGCGAATTTCTGCTGGCCGCGCCCGGCAGCGAGCAGATTCAGTGGCGCTTTTACGAATTCCGGCTCGACGCCGAGACAGCCGGCACGGCGCGGGGCGCGAGGGCGGTGTGCGTGTTTGTCAACGACACGCTCGATGCTCGTTGTCTGGAGGCGCTGGCGGCACAGGGCGTGCCACTGGTCGCGCTGCGGTGCGCCGGGTACAACAACGTGGATCTGGAGGCGGCCCGGCGGGTCGGTCTGCGGGTCACGCGCGTGCCGGCCTATTCGCCCCATGCGGTGGCCGAGCACGCCGTGGCGTTGTTGCTGGCGTTGAATCGGCGGCTGCATCGCGCCTACAACCGCGTGCGCGAGTTGAACTTCTCGCTCAACGGCCTGGTGGGCGAAACCCTCGCCGGACGCACCGTCGGCATCGTGGGCACCGGGCGCATCGGGCGGATCGCGGCGCAGATTTTTCGCGGCTTCGAAACCCGGGTGCTGGCCAGCGATCCGGCCCCGGCCACCGATTGGGCGGCGCGCACCGGCGTCGCGTACGTGGAGCTGGCGCAGTTGCTGCGGCAGAGCGACGTGATCTCGCTGCACGTGCCGTTGCTGCCCCAAACGCGGCATCTGATCAACGCGCGCACCCTGGCAGAGATGAAACGCGGCGTGATCCTCATCAACACCAGCCGCGGCAAACTCATTGACACCCGCGCGCTCATCCAGGCGCTCAAATCCGGCCAGGTCGGCGGCGTGGCGCTGGACGTGTACGAGGAAGAGGAGGGCATTTTCTTTCAGGATCTCTCCGGCCAGGTGCTCCAGGACGACGTGCTCTCGCGCCTGTTGACCTTTCCGAACGTGCTCATCACCGCGCACCAGGGGTTTCTCACCCGGGAGGCGCTCAGCGAGATTGCGCGCGTGACGGTCGAGAACCTGTTGCGACTGAACCGGGGCGAGGCTTTTCTGGAGGGCACAACGCTTTGAAGCCCGGTCGCTCCCGCCGACGGGGTTGGCCGCAGCACTCGCCGGCAACGAGCCGCGGGGCGAGATCTTGCCTTCCGCCGGCTTGACGGGCGGGTTGGGCTTGACCAATCTGTCTCAAATTGACCCGGTCCGCCGCAGACGAATCGAACCCGCGCAGCGGTGTGCGCTGCCGGGAGCGCGGCAACGGGGGCGGCCGATGAAGATGCGCCGCGGCCGGGCAACGACGTTTCAGAACACGCGAATGATGGTCACTG
>CAYXJB010000171.1:0-6357 GCA_964465445.1 uncultured Verrucomicrobiota bacterium | reverse complement strand
CGAACCCTCGTCTCAGGCTTGGGAAGCCCGCGTTCTACCATTGAACCACACCCGCGTACCCATCGGCGACATTCATACTCGAATCCCGCATGCGTTGCAACCGGTTTGCTCGCAGGCTTTCGACGCCCTCGGCGCCGGGGCGGCCAGACCTGCAGCTTGACCCGGCCGCTGCCGGGCCGCTCGAACGGTCCGGGCGTGGGGCGGGACGCGCTGCGCCGGCGGCCCAGGTAATCCCGGTCAATTTTCAGCGCCGTGCCGTCAGCGTTCACATACGGCAACTGCGGTACGCGCGCCCTGCCCAGCAACTCGGTCGTGGCCAGCGTGGTTTGCGCCTGCTCCAGCGCCTTGTCCCAGGTCAGGTGCAACACCGTCCGGCCGTTTTCTTGCATGAGTTGCAAGCCGGGATTGTAGTCCGGCAAAACCAGCGGGCGCGTCTCCCGGGCGGACGGCTGCGCGCCGCGCAGATAGACGTTGCCGCCGGCGAACAGCGGAAACTCGCGCCCGTCGTATCCCCACAATCCGTGGCTGCTGATCCAGCGCAGTTCTTTCAAGTTGCCGCGCTCGGCCGGGGAGGGAATCTGGCCGGTGCCGATGAACACGTTGTTGTAAAACCGGTTGTCGCCACCGGTGGTTTTCGCCAGCCCGGCCACCGTGGTGGAATGCGCCGGGTGATACGGCGTTTCGCGGCCGGGTTCGGGCCGGTTGGCTAATTTGCCCGCAAAGAGGTTGTGCACGTAGGCGCCGCCTTCGGACATGTCCAACAGGTTGTTCGGTGAGAGGAACACATTGTTGTCCACCACGAACGGGCCGTGGTTGACCTCCACTAACAGGTCTTCCGACGGGGCGTTGTCGTGAAACAGGTTTTGCGTGACGCGCGTGCCCTGGGCCATCCAGTCCAGCCACAACCCGCGGCAGGTGCGGTAGATGTGGTTGCGGCGGATCACCGTGTCAATCGCGCCGTGGAACTTGATGCCGGCCATCTCCGCGCCCGTAAAAAGCCGCCGCACGTGGATGTCGTGAATCTCGTTCCCCTCCACCAGGCTGAAGGCGCAGCCCAGGCTTCCGACAATGCCCGCCTGCTCGCAGTGCGAAATGTGGTTGTAGCGCACCACGTGGTGGCCGATGTGCTCGCGCGTCCACGGGATGTGGAAGGCGTGGGCGCGCTCGATGGTTTTGACGTAACCCTCGGCGGTGTTGGCCGAGGTGTTGTCGAACTCGTCGCCGTGTTTGCCCAGCGACACGCCCGCGCAGATCGAGTGGCTGATCACGTTGTTCTCGATGATCCAGCCCTTGCTCCAGTGCGTGCCGATGAGCCCGATCTGCTCGGCGGTGGGCGGCGCCCATTGCGTCGCGGCGTGGCGCAGGATGAATCCCCGCACGGTGATGTAGTTGCAGCCGGGCTGGTCGGGGTAGAACACCGCCGGGCGCACGTTGATCTCGACCAGTTGCTCGTTCGGGTTCACGCCGGGAAATTGCGCCCAGATCGTGGTGTTGGTCTTGTCCACCTGCGCGAACCACAGGAGCGTGGCGCCGACCGGCTTGAACAGCTCTTCGCGCGCCGCGGCCTCGGCCAGCCACTCGCCGTTCAAATACACCGCGCCGGTGTGATGCACCCGGCCCTTGGGATTGAACCAGTCGCCCCGAATTTCGTTGGTGTACGGATTGAACGAGCCAAAAAACGAGTTGGGCAACCTGACCATCCACACATCGCCCTGCACGCGCGTCCAGCCGTTCGCGACCTCCGAGCCCTTGATCTCGACCCGCTCGCCCGGCGCGGCGCGATAGACGATGCGCTGGCGGTCGGATGTGCCACCCCGCGGCGGATTGATGCGCTCGCGATAGACACCCTCGTGCACGGTGATCACATCGCCGGGCTGCGCCCGCTCGGCGGCGCACTGGATGGTGCGCAACGGCGCGCGGCGCGTGCCGGCGTTGCGGTCATCGCCCCGAATCGAGACGTGAAACTCGCGTGCGGCCGCGCTCCAAAGGGCCAGTGTCAGCGCCAGAAATGCGGGCGTGCAACCGCACCACCTTCTGGCAACCGGGGTGCGACACGAGGTGCTTGGGGGTTTGGAAAGATCGTCGGGCAGAAGTCCAACCGCTCGTGGGCGACGGATCATGGCATCCCGGGGCTCAAAAAACGTTGGAGCGGGCGAAGGGAATCGAACCCTCGTGTGGAGCTTGGAAGGCTCCCGTTCTACCACTGAACTACGCCCGCTCGCTTCACTTCGTTGATCGTGCGGCGCGCTGCCGCACGTCGCACCGCGCATCATAGCCGGCGCGCTTGCCATGTCAACCGGGCGGCGGTAGCGTCGCAGCCCGATGAGCGCGCTGCTGTTGACCGGCGGTCGGGTCATTGACCCTGCCAATCATCTGGATGCCCCCGCCGATGTGCTGATTCTGGAGGGCAAGATCGCGGCGGTGGGCGAGCACGCCGCCGCCGGGGCACCCGCCGGCATCGAGCGATTGGACGTCTCGGGTCTGGTGGTTTGTCCGGGCTTGATCGACATGCACGTGCATTTGCGCGAGCCGGGACAAACACCTAAGGAAACCATCGCCACCGGCACGGCGGCGGCCGCGCGCGGCGGCTTCACCTCGGTGGTGTGCATGCCCAACACTCTGCCGCCGGCCGACAACGCCGGCACGGTGGCGCTGATTCATGAACGCGCGGCGCGCGAGGCCGTGGTCAACGTGTTCGTGGCCGGCGCAATCACCCGCAACCTGGCCGGCGAGGAGCTCGCGCCCATTGGCTCGCTCAAACGCGCCGGCGTGGTGGCGATCACCGACGACGGCCGGTGCGTGCAGCAGCACGAGCTGATGCGCCGGGCCTGCGAGTACGCGCGCATGTTCGATTTGCCGGTGCTCGATCACTGCCAGGACTATTCGCTGGTCAACGACGGCGTCATGCACGAGGGCTACTGGAGCACGGTGCTGGGCCTGCAGGGCTGGCCCTCGGCCGGAGAGGAAATGATCGTGGCCCGGAACATTCTACTGGCCGAATTGACCGGGGCACACATTCATTGCCAGCACCTGAGCGCCGCCGGCAGCGTCGCGCTGCTGCGCGAGGCCAAAAAGCGCGGCGTGCCCGTTTCCGGCGAGGCCTGCCCGCATCATTTCACGCTCACCGACGCGGCGATCGCCGGGAGCGAAAAATTCTGGAACGGCGACGGCCGCTCGGTGCGGGGGGTGCTGGAACTGGACGCCGCCGGGCCGCTGCCGGAATGGCCCGCCTACGACACCAACTTCAAAATGAACCCGCCCCTGCGTTCGGCCCGCGATCGCGAGGCGATCCTGGAGGGGCTGGCTGATGGCACGATCGAAGTGCTTTGCAGCGATCACGCCCCACATCGGGATTTCGAAAAGGAGGTCGAGTTCGATTACGCGCCCTTTGGCATCACCGGACTTGAAACGGAGCTGGCGCTGGCGCTTTCGATGCTCGTTCACGGGCGGCGATTGAGTCTGCCGGAGTTGATCGCCAAATACACCGTGGCCCCGGCGCGGCTTTTGCGACTCTCCAAAGGCACACTCAGCCCGGGGGCCGACGCCGATTTGACGGTGATTGATCCGGATCAACCGTGGGTGTTTCGCCGCGAAGAGACCGCCAGCCGCTCGTTCAACAGCCCCTTCTACGGCTGGCGACTCAAGGGCCGCGCGGTGTGCACGATCGTGGGCGGGCGACTGGTGCACTGCCTGCCGCCCTGCAACGTCACCCGCAGCAGCCCGGCGCGCCTGGCTGTCGCTTGACCCGCGGCGCCACGGTTTTAGGATGCGCAGCACGATGAGCGCTCCCCCGGCCATTCTGGCTCTGGAAGACGGCACGGTGTATCGCGGCCAGGCCTTTGGCGCGCAAACCACCGCCTGTGGCGAGGTGTGTTTCAACACCTCGATGACGGGTTATCAGGAAATCCTCACCGACCCGTCCTACAGGGGCCAGATCGTGACCATGACCTACCCGCACATCGGCAACTACGGCGTCAACTCGTCCGACGTCGAGTCGTGGCGACCGCACGTGGCCGGCTTTGTGGTGCGCGAGGTCTCGCCGGTGGTCAGCAACTGGCGCGCCGAGATGTCGCTGCCCGAATACCTGGAACGACACGGCATCCCGGGCATCCAGGGCGTGGACACCCGCGCGCTGACCAAAAAACTGCGCGTCCGCGGCGCGATGAACGGCTGCCTGTCCACCGACGGCTTGAGCGAGGAGGAGGCGATCCGGCGGGCCCGCGAATTCGTGTTCGTCGGCGTGGATTACGTCAAGTACGTCACGCACGAGCGCGCGTTTGTGTGGGACGAACGTGACGAGCTGAGCGGCGACTTCCGGTTGGCCTCTGGCAACGCACCGGCCGGGCAGGCGTCCCCGACCGGCAAGGGGCTGCGCGCGTCCCTGCCTCCGGCCGAGATCCCCATTGTGGCCTACGACTTCGGGATCAAGTACAACATCCTGCGCCGGCTGCGCCAACACGGTTTCCGCGTGCAGGTGGTGCCGGCGGCCACGCCGGCCGAACAGGCGCTGCGCTTCAAGCCGGCCGGCATTTTTCTGTCCAACGGCCCGGGCGATCCGGCTGCGCTCGATTACGCGGTGCGCGCGGTGCGGGAGCTCATCGGCACGGGCATCCCGATCTTCGGCATTTGCCTGGGACATCAACTCCTGGGGCTGGCGTTCGGCGGCCGGACGTTCAAACTCAAGTTCGGCCATCGCGGCGCCAACCAGCCGGTCAAGGACCTCGAAACCGGCCAGGTCGAAATCACCTCCCAAAACCACGGCTTTGCCGTGGACCCGGCCACGTTGCCCTCGGAAGTGGTGGTGGATCGCATCAACCTCAACGACCGGACCGTCGAAGGACTGCGCCACCGCAACAAACCGATTTTCTGCGTACAGTATCACCCGGAGGCCTCGCCTGGACCGCACGATGCCACGCCGCTGTTCGCGCGTTTCCGTCAACTCATCGAGCAGCGCGGCTGAACCGCCGCTCAGACCATGTACACCCCGCCGTTGATGTCGAGGGTCGCGCCGGTGATGAACCCGTTGTACTCGGAGGCCAGAAACACCACCGCTCGCGCCACCTCATCGGGTGTGCCCGCGCGGCCCAGCGGGATTTGGGCGATCGTCTGACGGGCCGATTCCTCGCGGGTGTGGGTGGCGTGGAATCGCGTGCCCAGGATGAAACCCGGCGCGACGGCGTTGACGCGAATGCCCCGGGCCGCCAGCTCCGATGCCAGCGCGCGTGTCCAGGTCAGCACCGCGCCCTTGGCCGTGGCGTAGGCCAGCGAACCCGGATGCCCGCCCTTGCGGCCGGCCAGGGAAGAGACGTTGACGATGCTCGCGCCGCCGGCCCGCGCCAGCACCGGCACCGCCGCGCGCGTGACCCAGACCATCGAGCTGAGGTTCACTGCCAACGTGCGCTCCAGAAAATCCGGGTCCAGCGCCTCAAGCGAACGGCGCTGCACCAGATCGCCGGCGTTGTTGACCAGCACCTCCAGCCCGCCCAGAAAACCCACCGCCTCCTCGACCAGGCGCGCGGCGGCCGCCGGATCGGTCAAGTCCGCCTGAAACATCTCGGCCCGGCGGCCGATCGCCTCGGCATGCGCTTTGAGCGCCTGCGCACCGGCCGCGCTGCTGCGATAGTGCAGAGCCACGTCCGCGCCGGCTTCCAGCAAATGACGTGCGATGGCTTCACCCAGTCCCTGGCCCGAACCGGTGACCAGAGCCCGTTTACCTTTGAGCGAGTTCATGATTGTTTTGGATGGGTTGAGGTTGGCTCGCCGTGCGCCACAACAGCCGGGCATCCCGCCGGTCGCGACCGGGCTTCACTGCGACGCAACAAGAAGCCCACGCCCAGCAGGCACACGGCACAAAACAAAATGCTCAGGCGACCTTTCAGCGGGTTGGGAATCAGCCCCAACAGCGCCACAAACGCGCCGTACGCCAGACACATCCGCCCCAACAGACGCGCCTGTAGGGCGTCGTTCGCCTCGCCCTCCTCGCGTGCAAAATCCACCGGTGTGCCCACGCGCTCGAAAAACGCCGCCACTCGTTCCCGCTCCTGGACCGGACGCCTCCGGGCGAAGAGGCACGAGGCAAAGAACCACGCGCTGCACACGGTAAAATTCAACAACACCGCCACCACCAGCAGCCAGTCCTCGGCCTCCCGACGGCTGAGCGGTTCGCTCCAACCCATCACCAACTGAATCCAGGCGGCATCCAGGAATCGGGCCCCCAGCAGCGAGGTGATGAAGCCCACCAGCACCGTCGTCCAGCCCGCCCAGGATGGCGCGCGCCGAACGACGATCCCCCAGAGCAACGGCACCGTGTAGGGCAGCGCCACCATCGAACCGAACTGCAGCATGAGTTGGAACAGG
>CAYXJB010000170.1:0-6384 GCA_964465445.1 uncultured Verrucomicrobiota bacterium | reverse complement strand
ATGCCGTCCTCGCCAAAACGGGCGCTGACCGGCGCGCCCCGGCCCTGCTGCAGATACTCGAAGTTGCGGTCGCGCACCACGCGGGCCGCGTGCAGGATGGCCACGACGATCCGGGCGTCTTCGGCGGTAGGATACCACCCGGCCACCGCGTCGCGCACAGCACCGAAGAATTTCACCTCGCAAATCGCCGCCAGTCCGGCCACAAGACTGTCCACGCCGTAACCCACGCAGGCGACGCTGCCGTCGGGCCGGGCCACATCGCGGGTGAAATGCGTGTTGGCCGTGCGCGAACCCTGACCGTGGGCCCACCAGCGCAAACCGCGGTACTGCTGGTCGCTTTCGACCTTGCCCTCGGTGCCCACGATTTCGTGGCCCTGATTGACCGGTCCTTCAAAGTCCGGGGGCGTGATCCAGTGATTGAAGAAATGAATGCTCATGCCGTTGGCAAAATCCACGCGCACCTGCACGGCGTCGTAGGCGTTGAGACCCTCGCGCCGGAGACGTTTCTTCTGGCCCACGGCCGTCAACGCCACGGGTTTGCTCCGATAATAGTGGTAGATCAAATCCACCCAGTGCGAGCCGACGTAGCTGAACGGGTCGCTCTGTTCGACCCATTTGAAGGTGCTGGTCGAGACGCTGAGCGGCTCCTCCAGATACGCCAGGCCGTAAAGCGGCTCGCCGATCTGGCGGGCGATTTCCTCGCGGATGCGGCGGTGATCCGGATCGTACCGCTTGTGCATGTCCACGGCCACGATGCGGTTGGCGGTGCGAGCCAGCTCGAGAATGCAGTCGGCCTCGGCCAGGTCCAGACACATGGGTTTTTCGGTGATGACATGGGCGCCGGCCCGCAGTGCGGCCAGGATCGGCGGGGTGTGGAGCGGGTCGGGCGTGGCCACCGCCAGCACATCCAAATCCGGGCAGGCGACAAGGATGTCGTTCCAGGGTGTTTCGCCCCAGAAAGGCCGCGGCTCATGCCCGGTCCAGTCACGAAAACGGGCCACGGCGCGTCGGGCGGAGCTCTCGGTGCGCGTGCCGACGGCGACCAGTTCGAACCGGATGGGAGCGTATGCGCGGACGCGGCTGTCGAGCCCGATGCGGGTCAGTTGTCCGGCGATGCCGAAGCGCTGCAGATCGGCATACGTCCGCAGGTGGACGTCGCCTCCGAACATCCCGGCACCCACCAGCGCGATTCGGATGGTCTGATGCATGGAGACGCGCCGTCGTTGCTCGACGGCGGAGGGAGTTTGCCGGGCCGGCGCGCTGCCGTGCAACGAATTTCACTTGCGAACGTCAACCGGCGCCGGTGGTGGCTGCGTGAAGCAGGCCGGTTGCGCCTGCATTCTGTGATCGCGGACTTCGCCCGGGACAGGTCGTCCTGCTCCGGAGCGATTCAGTACAGCGCGGTGTCGTCGAGCGGGTTGAAGATCTGGCGAAAGCCCATGCGCTCTTTTTTGAGCGGTCGGATTTCGGCGTGGCCGTCCACGAAGGTGAGCGTGGACTTGAGCTGATGCCGCTTGTCTTCGGCATATATCATCCGGACCTGGGTGGCGGGATTTTTCACGCCGTTTTTGCCGAACACGCTGGTCTGGTCGTCCTTGACGTCGTAGTTGACGAAGTCCAACACGCGTTCGCTGGTCAGCTCCAGGAACAGCGCCACGTCGGAGACCCGCCCGGGAATCGCGCTGAGTTTCTGTCCGCGCGAACCGACGGCCTGGTAGCGGCCGGTGGTCTGCCAGACCGAATAGTCAATGTTGTTGATGGTGTAATGCAGGCCCGGATCAACGGGCAGCTTGGTCCGTGGCCAGGCGGGGCATTGCACCACCGGCGCGTTGGAACAAATGCCGCGGATGTAGTTCTGATTGTTGCCGAGGCTTTCATCGAGCTGTATGCCCAGGTACTTGGCCAGCGGACCGATCAGGAAGAAACCACCTTGCCAGGTGCCGACGGGCAACTTGTCGTCGCTGTCGTTGGTGTACATGACCGCCGCCAGGCCGAGCTGTTTCATGTTGCCCAGACATTTGATCTGCTGGGCCTTGGCTTTGGCCGCCGCCAGCGCCGGCAGGAGCATCGCCGCCAGAATGGCGATGATGGCAATGACCACCAGCAGCTCAATGAGAGTGAAACCTCTGCGTCCGGTTCGGCCGAGTTTCATTCGGATCTTCCCTTCTTTGGATCGTTGATAAGTCTGAAAATGCATCGCCTTCATGCGTCATGAAATCGGATCGCTGATCCCGGGCGGTGTCACCGAAACGGCTCGCGGCGTGCCCACCGGTCGAAGAGTGCCGTCCACCTCGATGGCGCGCGGGCACTCGAACCCCAGTGCCTGCAATCCGCTGCGGAGTTGTTCGATTTGTTCGGGGGACAACGGGCGCAGCGGGCGGCGGCAATGCGGGCTGGGGAAGCGGTTCATGAGCCAGCGACAGACTTTCATGCGCTGGTGAGCCTCGCCGCCCGGTTCGCCGAAGTGATACACCAGCCGCGCCAGCGGTGCGACAATCCGTTGGGCGCGCCGGGCCCGGGGCAGATCGCCATCCAGCGCTGCGTGGACGATCTCGACCATCAGCTCGGGCACCAGCCCCGCAAAGCCGATCAGCGCACCGTCAGCCCCTTCCAAGAGCGAGGGCAGCAGGTACTCGTCGTGACAGGTGACGATGGACACGTGAGGCGCGGCGGCCTTGAGCTGCTCGTAATCGTAGCGGCAGCGACTCATGTCGCGCGTGCCCATTTTGATCATCACGACCTGCGGGATTTTCACCATCTCGAGCATTTCCTCGAGCGTGTAGGCCGCCTTGGTCCAGGCCGGGTACTGATGAACGATGATGGGCATGTTCGCCCCCGAGGCGACGTCCTCGATGAACCCCACCGCCGTGCGCGTGCTCCGGCCGAAGCGCAGCCAGTGGTGCGTGGGCATGAGCAAAATGGCGTCCGCACCGGCGTCTTTGGCTTCCAGGGCGTGATCAATGGCTTCGAGGCTGCCCTCGGCCATCACGCCGGAGACGACTTTCACCGGGCTGCGAGCCTCTCGCACGGTGCGGGCCAGCCAGCGCGTCACCTGTGCCCGCTCGCGGGGCCGCAGCGACATGATTTCGCCGGTGTGGCCGTTGCAGACCAGGCCTTTGATTCCGGGCACGCGGAGCATGTCGGCGAAATAACCGCACAGCCCTTCCTCATCCAGGGACTCGTCTGCGTGAAACGCGCACAGTGTCGCGGCGAAGACCCCGGCCCATTCGTGTGACCGCCAATTGCTCTCCATGCGTGTCGTAAAGCCTCAATGAGCCGGGCGAGCCTGCCGGTGCGACGCCAGTCCGCGATAGTGCCGGCCGGCCGCCCGCTCTGCTGCGCAAACTACGGTTCGCAACGGCCTGCGAGCTAATGCTTTCTGGACATGTCAGCCATGCTTGGAGGGCATTGGGGCTCTGGCGTGGGCTTTTTGGGGTGCAATTCTGCTTGCCGCCGGACGAGTCTGGTTGGCCCGAATTGGCCCGGGCAGAATGCGTGTTCGCAAGGTTCAGCCACGTTGACTCGATGTAGGGCTGCACGAAATACAAACGATGTCGAGCCGTCGTTCTGCCTGCTTGCAGCTCGGAAAATGGATTGGCTTCCGACCGGGGGCCGCCCACGCGGCGGTCGGCGTTGGCGGGCTGATCCAAGGGATGCGCGGGGAAGTCTTGCGCCGTTTGGGCTGTCGGCGATGCGTTTACCGACGGCGCAAGTGCCGCGTCGAGAAGCGCGAACTTCCCCGCAATGGTATCCCCTGGTTATCCACGAGGCACGTTCCGGCTGACTCGATCCGCAGGCCGCTCATCGTTTCCGTCCGGTTTTGGTGCACCGGCCCAAGTGACGCATTTTCAAACGGGTCGCTTCGGATTCGTGCGATTCCGGCGCGGTTTCCGAAGAAGGCACGGGCAACGCGGGCACCTTGAAAAACGCGCCGTCGCTCTCGGGCCAGCCGCAGACGCCGATCGGTGAGTCGGTTGGCGGACGTTCGGGCAACCACGTTTGGCGATCGAGTCGGGCCATACAAGGCGTTTATAACGCCCGGCCCGTTTTGCGGGAACTGTGCGTTTGGATGCACACCCGCCGGCCCGCAACCCGCTCGCAATGAGCCGACGTGCGCTTCGGACCGTCGAGCGGGGTTATTTCGGAAGCAGCAGCAGGAATTCGCCCCGGCGATTCTTGGCCCAGGCTTCTTCATTGTGCCCGGGGTCCACCGGGCGGTCCTCGCCGTAGCTGATGGTGCGGATGCGATCCGGGGAAATGCCGCGTTTGACCAGGGCCTCGCGCAGAGCCAGGGCGCGTCGTTCGCCCAGCGCGCGGTTGTATTCTTCCGTACCGCGCTCGTCGCAGTGGCCTTCAATGAGCAATTTGGCGGCGGGCTTCTCCTTCAGGACGGCGGCGACGGCTTCGACATGGGGCAGTTCACTCCGTTTGACGACGGCGCTGTCGAAGTCGAAATGCACGGTGTGGGCCGCCAGGGCCGCGCGGTCGGCGAGCATTCCTTCGAACTCCTCCAGTCCGGCGAGCGCGCCGCCGCCGGTGCCGACCTGTTCGCCGGGACCGAGTTTGCCACCTTCGGGAAGCTCGCTGGGTTTTCCGGCCTCGGGCAGACCGGTGCGCGGGCCGGGCAAGGGCGTGAGGACGGGTTGTTTTCGCTTGCAGCCGGTCAGCGCAAGGCCTGCGGCCAGCGTGCCAATCAACAGGTACGACAATTTGGTTGCGTTCATGTTCGGTCCATCGGTGCGGGGCTTATCGCGCCCAACTGGGTTGTGAACTGCTCCCCGAAAACCGGGAGGCATCTTTGGCTTGTTTGGTGGGTACGTCAAGCAGGGACAAGACACGGCGTCCGCCCTGCCGGCGCACGAAAACCAAGGTGCGGGAATTGCCCGCCCAGGAAGGGTCCTCACCGCTGGCCAGCACCGTGGCGCTGCCGCCCTCGGAGGGCACCACGCAAATCTCAAAATCCCGCATCTGCGCGGTGAAGGCGATCCAACGCCCGTCGGGTGACCAGTCCGGCTCGGAGGGATTGGAGACGCCACGAGTGCTGATGACCTGCAACGGGCCGCCGCCAGAGGGCACTTTGGCCAGCACGCGCCGCTCGTGGATTTTGGTGGCGAAACAAATCCAGCGCCCGTCCGGCGACCAACAGGGCGAGGATTCGTCCACGGGCGTGTGGGTCAATTGCGTCAAATTGCCGCCGTCGGCATCGGCCACGTACACGTCCGGGCTGCCCCCCTTGCTCAGGATCATGGCCACCCGACGGCCATCGGGCGAGGGCGCGGCGCTGGTGTTGAGGCCCGGATAGCGCGCGAAGACCCGTCGCTGCCCGCTGCTCAGGTCGTGGAAGAGGATGTCCGGATTGCCCAGCCGGTAGGACGTGTAATAGAGCGCCAGCCGCCCCGGTACCCAGGCCGGCGCGGCCACGATCGTGTCGTCCCGCGTGATGGCTTGAGCCCCGTGGCCGTCGAAATCCGCCAGGTAAATCTCGCTGTTGCCACCGGTGTCGAGCTTGAAGGCAATTTTCTTCGCCGGATCAATCGGCGTGCGTCCCAGCGCGCGGATGAAATCTTCCACAAAGGCATGCGCCTGCCGCCGCAGGCTCGCGCCGGTGTAGCTTTTGTTGACCAGCAACGATTGATTGATCC
This sequence comes from uncultured Verrucomicrobiota bacterium, assembly GCA_964465445.1. Classification (GTDB taxonomy): domain Bacteria; phylum Verrucomicrobiota; class Verrucomicrobiia; order Limisphaerales; family JAOAIM01; genus JAOAIM01. The sequence goes on along the minus strand of CAYXJB010000170.1, from coordinate 742 downwards.
GATCCATCGCGCGGCCGCTCAGATTGCCGTTGTTGCCCCCGCTCAGCACAAACTGCGCTACCTCCGGCGAAACGAAGCGAAATCCCTGCACGTACAGGTCGAACTGGATCACCTCCAGCGCCTCGCCGCTAAAACCGCTGACCGACACCGGAATGGGCTGGGCGGTGCCGGGCGCGACCTCGCGGGTGATATCCACCACCTCGGTCCGGGCCGTGTCCCGGGCCGCGGCGAGCCCCAACAACAGCAGCAGCAAAAGCGTGCGCGGCATGGCGCGCCAACCACGGCGCGCGGCATCCGGCGCGATCAACCGACGAACAGGTTCGAACAAGAGGTGTTTCATCCCAGAGCGCGTTTGGCTTTGACGTTGAATCGGATGGTCACGGTGCGTTCGCTTTCCGGCGCGGTTTCCGGCAGCGGCGCCACGTAGGTGACGCGCCGCAAGACCGCCTCGACCGAAGCATCCACAAGCCCGTTGCCGGAGGAACGAACCAGCCGGGCCGACACGACGCGGCCATCGCGGGCGATCGTAACGCTGGCAGTGGCCGTGGCTTCATCGTCGCTGACGCCATCGGGCACGATCCACGCGTCGGAATACACTTTTCGGACCGCGTCGAGAAAGTTGGCGTAAGGCACGCCGCCGCCGGGCCCGCGCAATTCCACGGTGGTCGCCGGGGAGAGGTCTTGTTGGAGTCGCCGGGCGGCGGCCCGGGCGGCGCGGGCCAGCTCGCTCGGAGTGTCCCGG
>CAYXJB010000169.1:0-6442 GCA_964465445.1 uncultured Verrucomicrobiota bacterium | reverse complement strand
GTGTTGACGGCCTCCTCGATGGGCTGGGCCACCAGCGATTCCATTTCCGCCGGAGCGGCGCCGGGTAACCGCGCGCTGATACGCACCACCGGCACGTCCACAGCCGGAAACCGGTCCACCGCCAGATGGAGGTAACCGGCCACGCCCACCACCACCAGCGTCATGACGAGCATCGTGGCAAAGACCGGTCGCCGGATGCAGATTTCGGCCAGCTTTTGCATCGTTGTTGACTCCGACGCGCCGGAGGTCGGGGCTTTTCAACCGCCGCGGCGAAGGCGTTTCACACTAACGGCGCGGGCCGCCAATGCAAACCGAGATCGCCCGCCGCAGGGGCGAGCGGGTCGGCACGACCAGCGTCTGACCGGGCCTGAAATGCGCGAACAAGCCGATCCATCCCACGCACTTGGAGCCCCGCCTCCGTTCCAGCGAGCGCCGGTTGGGGACGGAATTGAAATCCTCGACGGCGCGGTTTTTGGCCGGCATATTGCGGCGTGGCCGGCCGGGCGAACCGGCGGCCCGAGCGATCCGCGGCGCAGCGTTTATGCCCATCAAAGTGGCCATCGTGGACGACGACGAAGGCATCCGCAGCAGTCTGGTGTCGTTGATCCGTCGCTCGCCGGTCTGCAAGCTGGTGGGCGATTATCCCGACGCCGAGACGGCGCTGCGGGAAATCCCCCGTCAGCCGCCCGACGTGGTGCTGATGGACATTAACCTGCCGGGCATGAACGGCGTCGAATGCGTACGCCAGCTCAAGGCGCTGTTACCGCAGGTGCAGATCCTTATGCTGACGGTTTATGAGGACAGCGATTCGCTCTTCAATTCGCTGCGAGCCGGTGCGAGCGGTTATTTGCTCAAACGCACCGCTTCGACGCGCCTGCTGGAGGCCATTCGCGAGGTCAACGCCGGCGGCGCGCCCATGACGCCGCAATTGGCCCGGCGCGTGGTCCAGTTTTTCGCCCAAAGCCCCGCCAGCAATCCGGAGCTGGCCCGCCTCACGCCCGGCGAAAAGGAGTTTCTCGACCAGCTCGCCAAGGGCTACGCCTACAAGGAAATTGCCGACCGGATGAACATCAGCATCGATACGGTCCGCAGCTACGTGCGCACCGTGTACGAAAAACTCCACGTCCACTCCCGCACTGAGGCGGTCGTCAAATACCTCGGCCGCTGACGCTTCCGCCCCGCGCCTCCACGCTCAGAGCACGGCCCCGCCGCAAAACGCCTCGAACCACGCCTCCGGGCGCGCGCTGAAAGCGACCTCGCCGCCGCGCCAGTGCCAGCGCACCTGCGCGGCGTGCAGCGCCTGATGCGGCAGCAACAGCCGCGCGCGTTGCTGCTCGCTCAGCCGACCCTCGACCAGCGCCAGATACAGGCTCTCGTCGCCGCCATAGAGCTTGTCGCCCACGATCGGATGACCCGCGTGCGCCAGATGAATCCGGATCTGGTGTTTGCGCCCGGTCACCGGCCGGACTCGCAGGAGCGTGAACGCGCCCTCGGGCCGCTCGAACCGGCGCAGCACCTCGAAGCGCGTCAGCGCCGGCAGTCCGTCCGGCCGCACGCAGTCCTTGACCGCCACCGGGCTGTGTTCGTCCCGACCCAGCGGTGCGCAAATCTCACCCCGATCCGGTTGCACATGCCCGTGAACGATGGCCAGATAGAGTTTCTCGACCGCCCGGGATTCCCAGAGCCGGCGCAGCTCGCGCGCCACCGCGTCCGTCTTGGCCACCAGCGTTACGCCGCTGGTCTCTCGATCCAGCCGGTTGACCAGATGCGCTCGTGCTCCGGCGCCCAGGTGCAAGCGCACACGCCCGATCAGGCTCGACGTCGCATCGCCCTTGGTCGGATGACACACCAGCCCGGCGGGTTTGTTGACCACCAGCAGCTCGTCGTCCTCGTGCAAAATGTCCAGCAGCGCGTTCACCGAAGGCTCGTGTGCCGTTGCAGCAACTGATCGCCTCAACGCCCACCCGAGCGCTCGGCCCGGAGCGAGTCGAGCGCCTCGAGCACCTCGGCCGCGTGCGTGTCGGGCTTGACGCGCGACCAGATTTTTCGAATCCGCCCCTCGGGTCCGATCAGGAACGTGACCCGGTGCGTTCCCGCGAAGCTCCGGCCCAAAAAGGTTTTGCGACCCCAGACACCGTAAGCGCGCACGATCCGCCGATCCGGATCGGCCAGCAACGGAAATGGCAGGGCGTGTTTGTCCGCAAACCGCCGGTGCGAAGCCACATCGTCCACACTCACGCCCAGCACCACCGCGCCGCGCCGACGCAACTGCTCGAAGGCGTCCCGAAAACCGCACGCCTCGCGGGTGCAACCCGGCGTGTGATCGCGCGGATAGAAATACAGCACCACGTAGCGGCCCTTGAAATCGTTCAGCGACACGACGCGGCCGTCCTGTGTCAACGCCTCGAACGCCGGCGCCGGATCGCCTTCTTTGAGTCGGAGTTTGGGTACACCGGGCATGGGCACAGCATGGCGCAATCGCGCCCGAAAGGCTAAGGTTGATGGGCCGGGGGACTGGGAAAACTCTTGGGGCTGGCACTCAGTTGGCGCACCCCGTCATAGACGTAAAGCAGGCCCGAAACACCCGTGGCCAGCGCCGCCGCGCCCGCCAGCCACAAAAACCAGCGCGCATCCAGTCCCTCGTCCCACTTCAACAACAGCCACAGCACCGTGGCCATCTGCAACACCGTGGCCACTTTGCCCGTGAGCCGCGGCCGCACCGTGACCCGCCCCACCGTGATGTAGATCACGCCCAGCCCCAACATCAGCAACAAATCCCGTCCGATGATCGTCCCCGTGAGCCAGAGCGGAATCTGCCCCAGCAACGGCCCGTGATCGAAGCTCAACAACACCACGCCCGAAACCAGCAACAGCTTGTCGGCCAGCGGGTCGAGGATCGCCCCCAGCTCGCTGAACTGCCGGTAGCGCCGCGCGATGTAACCGTCCACACCGTCGCAAATCGCCGCCACCGCAAAGGTCGCCAACCCGACAAACCGATGCAGCTCGTTGCCCGATTTGACGTAGTAGAGCACCTCCACCACGAAAAACGGGATCAGCAGCATCCGGAAAATCGTGACTTTGTTCGCCGTCGTCATCCGCCCGCGCCACAGTGTGGCACGTCGGCCGCCGCTTTGCACGGATTTCGACGCGATTGAACTTGCCCGACCCGATCGCCCGCCCTCCAATGCCGGCATGAAGGTGCGCTTGCTCGCCACGCTGCTGGTTCTCCGGACGATGATTGCACCGGCCGATCTCATCCGCTTCGACGACGTGCCGGAGGGCAACCTGCCTCCGGGCTGGATGCCGGCGCGCACCGGTGACGGCGCGCCGCTCTGGGCCGTGGTGGCGGTCGAGGACGCGCCCAGCCCGCCGAAGGCGTTGCGCCAGTCCGGCGTGGCGCGGTTTGCGCTCTGCCTGCGAACCAACGTGGCGCTGCAGAACGGTTCGGTCGAAGTGAAATTCAAGCCCCTGAGCGGCCAGCAGGATCAGGCCGGCGGGCTGGTCTGGCGCGCCAAAGACCCCGATCACTACTACGTCTGCCGCGCCAACGCGCTCGAGAACAACGTCGTGCTCTACAAAACCATCGCCGGCAAACGCACTGCGCTGGACATCGTCGGGCGCAAGGGCGATTACGGTGTCGAAACGCGGGTTGCGCCCCGCCAATGGCACCGCCTGCGCGTCGAATTTCAGGGCCGGCGCTTTGCGGTGTACTTCAACGGGCGATTTCTCTTGGAGGTTGAAGACGACACGTTGCCCGAGCCGGGTTGGGTGGGACTCTGGACCAAGGCCGACAGCGTGACGCTGTTCGACGACTTTCGTGTCGAGGCGCGTTGAGGCATCGGGACCGGCCTGCGCGGCCCGGGCCGGATCAAACGATTGAGATCGTCGCGCGCGATGCGCCGGCTCAGCCCTGGAGCTTGCGGTTCTTGGCGCGGGATTCCTCGGCGAGCCGTTCTTTGAACGCGTCGAGCTTCTTCTGCAACGCCGGCTGGCCCAGCGCCAGCATCTGCACCGCCAGCAGACCCGCGTTGCGCGCCGCGTTCACGCCCACCGTGGCCACCGGCACGCCCGGCGGCATTTGCACGATCGAAAGCAGCGCATCCAGACCCTCGAGCGCCCGTCCCTGAATCGGCACGCCGATCACCGGCAGCGTGGTGTGCGCCGCCGTCACACCGGGCAGATGCGCCGCCCCACCCGCGCCGCAGATGAACACGCGAATGCCCCGTTGCCGCGCGCCGCTCACGTAGGCTTCCAGATCCCGCGGGGTGCGATGCGCCGAAATCACCCGCGCTTCGGAGGGTATGCCGAACTCCCGCAGCGCCTCGGCGGCGGCCTGCATGATCGGCCAGTCCGAATCGCTGCCCATCAAAATGGCGACCATCGGTCGCGCAGGGTTGCTGGTTTTCATGCTTCGCGGCGGCATGAAACCCGAACCGCAGGCGCCTGTCCAGTTCGCGAACCCGCACCGGGGCGCTGCGCGGCGCTGTGGGGCGGCACCGGCGCCTTGTCCACTGTGGCGGTGGCGCGTATGTTCGCGGCCCGATGAAATACCGCCGCTTTGGTCGCACCGGCCTGCAAATGCCCGTGATCAGTTGCGGCGGGATGCGTTTCCAGTTCAAGTGGCAGGACGTGTCGCCGCAGGAAATCCCGCGCGACTGCCAGGAAAACCTCGAGGCCATCGTCCAGCGGGCGCTAGAGCTGGGCATCTACCATTTTGAAACCGCCCGCGGCTACGGCAGCTCCGAGATGCAACTGGGCTGGATTCTGCCGCGCCTGCCCCGCGAAAAAATCCTCGTCCAAACCAAGGTCGGCCCCAAACCCACCGCGCGCGAGTTCCTCGAAACCTTCGAGACCTCGATGCGGTATCTGCAGCTCGAATACGTGGATCTGCTGGCCATCCACGGCATCAACAACCGCCAATTGCTCGACTGGACGTTGCAGCGCGGCGGTTGCCTGGAGGTCGCGCGCCGCCTCCAGAAAGAAGGCCGCGTGCGATTCGTGGGCTTTTCGACCCACGCCACGACCGATCTGATCCTGGAGGCCATCCGCACCGACGAGTTCGATTACGTCAACCTCCACTGGTATTTCGTCAACGAGCTGACCTGGCCGGCGATCGAAGCCGCCCACGCCCGCGACATGGGCGCGTTCATCATCAGCCCCAACGACAAGGGCGGCAAACTCTACGAACCGCCGCCCAAACTCGTCGCCCTCTGCGCGCCGCTGACGCCCATGCAGTTCAACGACCTGTTCTGCCTGGCCCGACCGCAGGTCCACACGCTCAGTTGCGGTGCGGCCCGCCCGGGCGATTTCGATGAACACGTCGCCGCGCTGGAATATTACGATCGGATCGCCGAAACCATCGCGCCGATCGAAGCCCGCCTGCGGGCCGAAATGCAACGCACGCTCGGGGCGGACTGGTGCGCGCGATGGTTCGAGGGCCTGCCCTATTACACCGAGGCGCCCGGCGGCATCAACGTGGCCGAAATCCTCCGGCTCTGGACCTACGCCAAATCCCTGGACCTGACCGGCTGGGCCAGGATGCGATACAACCTGTTGGGCCAGGCCGATCACTGGTTTCCGGGCGAAAACGCCGCGCGTGTGCACCAACTGGACTGGTCGGCGGCGCTGCGCGCCAGTCCCTTCGCCGGGCGCATCCCGGCCATCCTCGAGGAGGCGCACCGGCTCTTTTACGAAAAACCCGCCAAACGACTCAGCGAAAGTTGAGTCCGCGCGGCGCGCCCGTTCTCAGCCATTGCCGCCGACCGGTGGTGTGCGCCCGCCGATGACGCGGCTGCCGCCGGTCACGGGTTCTTCGATTCGATCCGCACCGGCGCCCAGCGCCTTGAACACCGCCACCAGCACCGTGACGGCGCGGGTTTCCGCCTGCGCGAGTTGATCCTCCAGCGTCGTGAGCGTCCGCTGCGCGTCCAACACGGCCAGGTAATCCGCCACGCCAGCCCGATACCGCTCCTCGGCCAGCCGGGCGGCCTGACGCGCCGACTCGACGGCGCTGCGCAATTGATCGCACCGCTGGCGCGCGCGCGCGAACTCGACCAGCGCACCTTCGGTCTCCTGCAGCGCGCGCAAGACCGCCTGCTCGTACAGCGCCAACTGCGCCTCCGCTCGCGCCCGAGCCGCCTCAAGCCGCGCGCGCACTCGTCCCAGATCCAGCGCCGCCCAGGTAATCCGCGGACCGAAACTGTAGGTGTCCGAACCCGGCTCGCCCAGCCCGGAAAACTCGCCCGCCTGGAATCCGAGGCTGCCCACAAATGTTACGCGCGGAAACAAATCCGCCGTGGCCACACCCACGCGCGCCACCGCAGCAGCCAGAGCGCGTTCGGCGGCCCGAACGTCCGGTCGCCGCCGCAACAGCGCCGCCGGATCGCCCACCGCAATCCTTGCCGGCAGCTCGGGCAACCACCCCGGCGCGCCCAGTTCATCG
>CAYXJB010000168.1:0-6612 GCA_964465445.1 uncultured Verrucomicrobiota bacterium | reverse complement strand
CTCACCACCACGCCGCCACCGAACAGAACCGCGCCCAGAATCAGCACCAGGCCCAGCACAATGGCCACGCCCTGGACAAGGTCGGTCACCACATCGGCCAGCAGCCCGCCCGCACAGGTGTAGAGAATCACCGTCGCGGTGGCCAGCGCCAGGCAGCCGCTCAATTCCAGTCCCGAGCTGACGTGCAGCACCTGGGCAAACGCCCGGATTTGTGCCGCCGCCCAAAACACCGACGTCGGCGCCATGATCAATGCCGCGAACCGCTCCACGCGCGTCGAGTAGCGCTCTCGAAACAAATCCGCCAGCGTTGTCAGTCCCCGCTTCCACAACGGCGCGGCGAACAGCGCCCCGACCAGCAGCAGCGCCAGCGTGTAGCCGAACGGATCGGTCGTGCCCCCAACCAATCCCTCCTTGTAAAACTCGCCCGCCGCGCTGACGCAGCTCTCGGCCCCGAACCAGGTGGCGAACATCGAAAACGTTGCCAGCGTCAGCCCGATGCGTCGCCCCGCGATGAGATAATCGCTCTCGGAACGAATGCCCCGCGAAACCCACATGCCAATCAGCAGGCTCGCCAGCACATACGCCGCAATGCCGAACAGAACCACGTTCATAAAAAGCCGCGCCACTTCACGCCGACAACTCGACGCGCACCCGGCGAACGCCGCCGCGCAAGCCGTTGTTTCCGGCGGCGCATCGAGCGGCTAACCGCAGCCTTTTCGGTAGAAAGCCGCCGCGATTCAAGTCAAGAAACGCTCGCCGCAACGCCCGAGCGACATTTGCCCATGCCGGTGGTGCGGTCGCCAATCCGGTTTTCAGCGACACGCGACATCGGACCGACTTTTTTTGGGGGAATGCAGCCGCAACCTGCCGGCCACGCCATCGGTTGGGGCGCAACAGGAGTTTGCTCCGGCCATTGGAGAACCTGCTCCGGGGGAAGCCGCCGGAAGTTTGGTGCCCGCGACAGGATTTGAACCTGTACGGTGTTACCCACCAGAACCTGAATCTGGCGCGTCTGCCAATTCCGCCACGCGGGCACCGCGTTGACGTACCACCCATTCAATTACCGATCCGCCGGCCCGGAGGCAAGTCCCTGTTTGCAGCCCCTGCGAGCCGGCTCGACTGTAAAACAGCTCGCCCACGGATGGAAACGCCGCCAGCGCATCGCCGCATGTTCGGCGGCCCACCGTGCAGCCGCTATTCAGAGCACGGTCCGAGCCAGGCCGTAAAGACCGATGCCCAGGGCTGCCAGCGAATCACCGGCGATCAGCCCGCCACCGATCAGCGAGGTGGTGCTCATGTCCGGCGGCAGATCGGTTGCAGGGGCGTGTTGCCGCGAGTTGCGCCGGGCTTGCGCCCAGTCATAAACCGACGCCAGCACGCCTCCGGCGGCCCACCACATGCAGGTGCGCAGCTCGACGAATCCCCCGAACGACGACGCATACGGACTGGCCAGCAGAAATGCATCCAGCACAAAGTCCGTCACCCGACCGGTGCGTGAGCCGGTGGCGAAGCGCCGGTAGCGGGCGCTGGCCCGGAGCGCCTTGCGCGCCAGTTCGATTATCAACCCCAGCGCCACACCCAGCTCCAGCGCGCGCATCACGTGCGGTTTGGGTTGGGTGATGTCTTTGAGCGCGCCGACGAACTTGTAGGTCATGGCCGATTGCCATCGTTCGGCGCCTTCGACCTGTTGACTGAACTGATCGAGTTTGAGCACCGGGTAGGCGCTCATGAACGTCCGGGCCAGCACCACGGCCAGCACCGCACCCATGACGATGCCGGCGACCTGATAGCGGAATTGCACGATCCGGTGCGTGCCCAACCGCCAGCCGGTGGAGCGGTCCTGTTGCATGTCGCCGCCCTCGCTGCAGGCGATCAGCAGCACCGAGGCGCACATCAGCCCCACGCCGGCGTCCTTCAGTCCCAGCGCCGCCAGAATGAACACCGTCAGCACAAACGCGCTCGAGATCGGGTTGCTGTCGGAAATGCCCAGCGAAATGCCGTTGACCAGCACGAACACAAAACACAGCAGCACGGCCACCACCAGGAAGAACACCGGCTGATGCAACACCCGGCTGCCGACCAGCACGATGCCCGCGCCCCAAAACACAACCCACAGCACCAGTTGAATCAGGTTCACCCGTCGCCAGTCCTCCGGCGGTGTCGCAGGCGCGGTCCGGGTCTGTCGCCAGCGCTGCCAGCCCTGATACAGAATCAGCGCGATGTCCACCATCGCCGCGCCCAGAATCGTGCCCAGCGCGATGATGAACCCGATTTTTCGGAAAGGCGCGCCCGGCTCCAGCCAGCCCACCTCGACCAGATACGGCTTGAGCCGGTCGCCCAGGATCGCCACGACAATCGCCGGCAGCGCTATCCGCGCTCCGACAATCATCCCTGCGCCAAAGGACGAGGCCGACAACTCGATGCGCTCCAGCAGCGCCAGCCGGCTCGCCGCCAGCCCGCACATCAACCCGCCGAACATGCCCCCGCCGAGCTTGGCAATCGAGGGCCGCAGCAAACGCGGATCGGTCAACGCCCGCAGAATGTTCGCCACGGCGAAACCCGACGGGTACATCAGCCGCATCCGGTCCACCAGAATCGGCGTGTAAAGCATGCCCACGCCCACCCCGAACATGCCGATGCACAAAAAATAGAGCACCAGTTGCCACAGCGGCGGCTCGGGCAAACCCAGCCACGCCATCGCCTGCATCAGCACGCCCATGCCGCACATGCCGGCGACCGAGGCCGAGAGCGTTTGGATGCAATTGGCTCCGTGCTTGCCTTCCGGGCCGTAGGAAAGAGTGACCGCGCTGCCCAAGATGCCGGCCAACACCTGCCCGCCCACGAAAAAACCGATCGAGAAGTTCATGAACGCCGCCGAGATCCCGCCCAGCGGGCCGAGCACGAACATCGCCACCGTGCCCAGCAGCAGATGATAACCGGCCGAGCCGACCGGCGGCAGAAACCGTTTCAGACCCACACCCCGTGCTGGCGGCGTTCGCATGGCCGCAGAGCATAAAAAAGTCGTCCGGCAGACCAACTCGAATTTGTGCCGTGCCGCAACGTTGCACCGCGCCGGAACGCTCGACCGGTTTCCCGTGCCCGCGCCGCGAGCGTTCCCGCCGTCCGCTGTCTCAACGGCTGGGGCCGCCGGCGGTGGCCGCGAGGGCGGCTTCGCATTCACGAGCCGCCAACCGCGCGATCCAGCGTCCGTAGAAATAAATCATGGCCGCCGAGGCAACGCCGATGCCCGCGAAAATGAACCAGGGCAGGCCCACCGGGTGCGCTTGAGCAAGCGCCCGGGTGAGGTGTTCGGGGCTTTCGCCGGTGAACTCGACCAGCTTCTTGAACGCCTCGCCAATGGGCAGGGCCGCCTCGCTCACCTGGTCGGCAGGGTACCCGCGCTCGACCAGCATCCGGCGTGCGAGTTCGTCCTTGGCTGAGAACACGTGGTACAGCCACGGGCCGAGTTTGCCCTCGATCGTCCAGCCCACCAGGATCGGCACATGCGAGAAGCCGATCCACATCGCCTTTTTGTCCGGCGGGGCGATGTTGCCGAGGAACTCGCTGAACTTGGGGCTGGCGAGCATTTCCCCGACGCTGAAGATGACCATTGCCAGACCCGCCAGCCCGATGAACCGGCTGCTGCCAAAGAGCACCAGCGCCGCCACGATGAAGCTCGTGCCCAGGAGCATCGTGGTCATCGCACGGAACTTCGCGCCCAGACCCGCCACCAGAAAACAGGTGAACATGATCAGCCCGGCGTTGATGTTGACGATCCCCTCGGGTTCGATTGCCCGGCCATCCTGCGTCATGCCGAAAACGAAATGCCACACCGGGCTCTGTGTGCCATCCTCGCCGAAGAGAAATCGCACCATCGGGCGTGTGTCCACCCAGTCCTCGATGTACTTGGGCAGCACGTCCCAGAGCATCGGGAACATCACCCACCAGACCGAGAAAATCCCCAGGTAAACAGCCAGATGCGGCTTGCGCAGCTCGGCCAGGGCTTCGCGGACCAGACTGCGCTGGTTCGCGCCGGCGGCCTGCAATTGCGCCTGGCGCGCCAGCCGTTCTTCGAGCCCCGGCTCGCGATAGGTCAGCAGGAGCAGAAAATTGCAGCAGATAAACGCCGCGTTGAGGTAGAAAACATATTTCCAGTCCAGATGCCGCATCTGCAGCGCGAACAACGGGCCGATCCAACCGCCGATGTTGACCGTCTGATAAAAAATGCCCCAGGCCATCGAACTGTTTCGGCGGTTCGTCGCCTTGATGAGCGTGCCCTGGATGCCGGGCTTGAAAATCGCCGTGCCCACCGCCAGCAGCATCGCGCCGGCGAAAAACCCGGCGTAGCTGTGAAACCACGCCATGATCAGGTACGCCAGGCATTTGAGCACCGTCGAGACGAAGATGGTCTGTTTGTAGCCGTACCGATCGGCCAGCCCGCCAGTGAGAATGGGCACGACCGATTGCGTCAGATTCCAGCATAACAGCAGCGTGCCAAAGCGCGCCATCGTCACCCCCAGGCCGCCTTCCGACACCGGCCGCGTTGCGTAAAGCGTCGCCACGGCCCGCACCCCGTAGTAGGCCAGCCGCTCGATCATCTCCATGGCCCCGACGATCCAGAAGACGTAACTCAGACTGCCAATCGCGGCCCACAGACCGAGCTGTTTGACGTCGGCGAGCGTCGTTTCGCTGGCGGGCGCAGACACCAGCCCCGAGGCAGGTTCGTTCGAGCGGTTCATGATTCGGCCTCGGATCATGCCCAAAGCGCCCGGGCGGCGCAAAAAATTTGCTCGGGGGCCGTCCGAAGTCAGGGGCGGGCGGCCCGATCGGTTGCGACCCGGCTTCAGGATGCGATCTCGACCAGCATCCCGGCGAGGGCGTCCCGGATCATCGGCTCGCAGCCGCGCGCCAGGAAAGACCATCGGCCCGGTCCGATTTCATACCCGCCTTCCTCGAACGCGGTTTCGGTGGGAATGTATCCGATGCTGTCGCCGGCGTAGCCGATGATCGCCGTCCAGGCGAACGGCGATTTGGATCGGCACGCGAGCGCCGTTTCCACAAACGGTTCGCCCGGCACAAAAACGAACACCGCCGGACCGATTCGCGCCACCACCAGTTCGGCCTCGATCCACTGGCGGGCGTCGGGCCAACCGGCCGCCGCCCGACAGGGCAGCCGCAGCCGCCGTTGCACAAGCTCGAAAGGTTGCGCAGCCACGAGTGTCAGTCGGTCCAGCGCCTGGGCGACCCGCTGGGCGAGCGCTTGTCCGTGTTTTGTGGCCGGCTCGGGCCCGCCCGAAACCGCCAGTGGGTTGATGTTTCCGGCCGCGCCGTTGAAAAACAGCGTCGTGGCCGGGACGTCGAGTCCTTGCAACGCCGCGCGCATGGCGCCCGGGAAATCGGGCGAGATCTCCGGCCGACACATCTCGTAAACCGGATGGCAGGTCGCGTTGACGATCACTTCACGCGGCAGGCCCGCCTCGTCCAGAAACGCAGCCACCCACACCGAATCGTCACGCGGTTTGTCGGCTTGCCGTCGCACCAGCTCCGCGTCGGCAACACCGGACAGCTCGATGCCGTGCGCTCCACGAATGCGCCGATTGATCGTAAACCCCTCCAACTCGGTTCGCGCCAGGCCCAGACGGCGCGGCGAAAGGCGCTGGGCGGCCTGTCGCAACGCACCGGCCAGACGCTCGATCAACACGCTCCGCCAGGATTGGAACGCGGCCGTCCCGGGCAGGTCGGTCAACCCCAGCGATTCGGGCGCCGAGTGCGTGTGTGTGGCTGCCAGCAAAAGCTCTTGCGCGGCCACCGGTGAGCCGGCCGCAAGGCAGATTTTTTGTTTGAACTCCGACCACGATCCGAACGCCGCGCTGGAAAAACCCAGCACGTCGGCCGACACCCACGCCCAGCGCCGCGCCCGGGATTCAATGACCAGCGCGGTGGCCAGCAGAGGTTGCCGAACTGCCCTGAAGGGCTGCCATTGGCTACGGACGGCCGAGAGCAAAAAACCCGCTTCCAATGGCGGAGTGATGTCCACCGTCGCGCTGCCGGCCATGAGTGCGGCGGTCATGAGGTTCGCTCCCGATCAAATTCGACCCGTGACCCAGGCCAGCGCGCGTTGCCAAAACGCGTCGTAGCCGTCCCACAATTCAAAGTTCAGACCCCAATGCGGCGCGGGATCGGAGGCGTAGATGAACACCCGACCTTTGCCGTACGTCCCGGTTACGACCAGTGGATGGCCGGTCTCACGGACGCGCACGAGCACCTCTGCACCCTGACGAGGGATCAATTCGTTGTATCCGAGAATCGGCGGGAACGTTCCCCAGGGCAGGCCGCGCACCAGCATATGGTCCGGCCGGAGCACCTCGGCCCGGAAACCCGAGGAGCTCTCGACCAGGTCTTCTCCGGCCAGGCACTCGACCGGAAGCACTTCAGCCATCCGGCTGCGCCGCCAGCCGCCTTTTTCCTGAACGCCCGAAAACGACAGCCAACCGCCCAGCATCATCAAGCCGCCGCCGCAGCCCACCCAGCGTTTCAGGAAATCGAGCCGGTCCGGGTACGTCATCGGCCGGCCGGTGCGCCGCGCCCGATCGAAAAACGCCGGATAGAGAT
>CAYXJB010000167.1:0-6621 GCA_964465445.1 uncultured Verrucomicrobiota bacterium | reverse complement strand
CCACTGACGCCAATTGCACCAGGCATCGCGCCATTTGAACGCACCGGTGTCCCGTAGCGACCACCAGCACCGGAGCGCCTGCACCAGCAGCCGTGCGGGATTTTTTTTGCCGGCGAGGCTCACGCCGACCTTCTATCCTGCGCGCCGCCCCGCAGCAAGAGCGCAACTGCGGGCGCTCGATTTGTCCGACCGTTGAAAAACCCTTGAACGGCGGCGGCGGATCCGGTGTCTGTGTGTCGGTAAACCGGCGGCAAACATGAGCACCGGCATTCAGGCGATCAACGACGCAGTCAGGGAAGCGGGCGCATTTCTGCGTCCGTTGTTCGGCGAACTCGAAAAGGTCATCGTCGGCCAGAAATACCTCACCGAGCGGCTGGTGATCGGGTTGCTGGCCAACGGCCATGTGCTGCTGGAAGGCGTTCCGGGGCTGGCCAAAACCATGGCGGTCAAATCCCTGGCCGCCTGCATCAACGTCAAATTCTCCCGCCTGCAGTTCACCCCGGACATGCTCCCGGCCGATGTCATCGGCACGCAAATTTACAATCCCCAGACCGGCACGTTTTCGACCCGCAAGGGACCGATCTTCGCCAACCTGATCCTGGCCGATGAAATCAACCGCGCGCCGGCCAAGGTCCAGAGCGCGTTGCTCGAGGCCATGCAGGAAAAGCAGGTCACCATCGGCGAACAGACCTTCAAACTCGACGAACCGTTTCTGGTCCTGGCCACCCAGAATCCCATCGAACAGGAGGGCACGTATCCCCTGCCCGAGGCACAGGTGGATCGCTTCATGCTCAAGTTGCGCATCGGGTATCCGTCCCGCGCCGAAGAACGGCAGATTCTCGAACTGATGGCGCGCACCAGCGGTCTGCCGGCCGCAGGCCCGGTCGTCGAGCCGGGCGAGATTCTCCGCGCCCGGGAAGTGCTCAACGACATCTACGTGGACGAGAAGGTCAAGGAGTACATCGTGGACCTGGTCTGCGCCACGCGCGAGCCGGATCGCTACAACATCCCGGTGCGCGAGTTCATCCAACTGGGCGCCTCGCCGCGGGCGACGATCTGCCTCACCCTGGCCGCCAAGGCCCATGCGTTTTTGCGCGGCCGCGGTTACGTCACGCCCCAAGACGTCAAAAGCATCAGCCTCGACGTGCTCCGTCACCGCGTGGCGATCACCTACGAAGCCGAGGCCGAGGACAAGACCAGCGAGTCGGTGATCCAGAAAATTCTCGACGAATTGCCGGTGCCATGATCCGAAGCCGGACCCGATCGTTTCCCGCCGCCCCGGCCCGGCCGCAACTCCAGCCGGGGGCGGCCCGGGCCGGCGCACCGGCCACCACCCGCCCCTGACCGCCGCGCCATGATCCCCCGCGAGATCCTCAAAAAAATCCGCCAGATCGAGATTCGCACCAACCGCGTCGTCACCGAGACTCTTGCCGGGCAGTACCACTCGGTCTTCAAGGGCCAGGGGATGAATTTCGACGAGGTGCGCGAATACCAGCCCGGCGACGACGTACGCGCCATTGACTGGAACGTCACGGCGCGGATGAACCATCCGTTCATCAAAAAATTCGTCGAGGAACGCGAGCTGACGGTGCTGCTGCTGGTGGATGTGAGCGGCTCGGGTCGGTTCGGCTCGCGTGAGCGTTCCAAACGCGAGCTGGCGGCCGAAATCGCCTCGGTTCTCGCCTTCTCGGCCATCCGCAACAACGACAAGGTCGGCCTCATCCTGTTCAGCGACGTGGTCGAGAAATTCGTTCCCCCGCGCAAGGGCCGCAAACATGTCCTGCGGGTCATCCGCGAGGTGCTGTTCTTCGAGCCACGCCGACGCGGCACCGATCTGGGTGCGGCGCTGAACTTCCTCCTGCGCGTCACGCCGCGGCGCGTGGTGGCGGTGCTCATTTCCGACTTCATCGGCTCGCCCGCGGTGCCGCAAAACGACCGGGGCTCGCGCCTCCAGCCGCAAAAAATGCTGCTGCCCTCGCTGCTGCCGGCCTGCCTGCCCCTGCTCAAACAGGTCAACCGCCGTCATGACCTGGTCGCCGTGCAGATCAGCGACCGTTTCGAGCAGGAACTGCCTGCCCTGGGCCGGCTCGTGCTCAAAGACGCCGAGACCGGCGAGTGGATCGAACTCAACACCGGGGATGCGCGCCGGCGGACCGTCTTTGCCGAACGACAGGCGCGCGCCCAGGCTGAAATGGCGCGCCTGTTCCGCAGCGCCGGCATTGATGCCATCCAGGTCCGCACCGATCAGCCCTACGCGGGTGAACTGGCCAAATTCTTCGAAACACGCGAGAAACGCCGCTTGCGCGGCTGGTGAGGCCGTTCCAAATCATTCCTGCCATACTGCGACCACCGTCGCCATGAACGCCGGAATCGAGCCATGAGCACCCAGACGGTTGCCAGCGTCGCGACCAACGACATCCGCGACATTCACCCGCCGGTGCCGCTGCCCGACCTCTGGTCGTGGCTGGGCTGGGTGCTGGCGGTCCTGGCGCTGGCCGGTGCGGCCGGGGCGCTGTGGCGGCTGTGGCGAGGCCGACGCGCGCGGATTCTGGCGCAGCCGCCCGAACCGCCGCATGTGCGGGCGCGCCGCCGCCTGGGCGCCGCGCTGGCGCTGCTGCCGGATGCGCGCGCCTTCTGTTTTGCGGTCTCCGATGCGCTGCGGTGTTACCTCGAGGAGCGCTTCGGCCTGCACGCGCCCGAGCGCACCACCGAGGAATTCCTCAGCGAGTTGCAGCACAGCGACCGGCTCACCGCCGCGCAGAAACAGACGCTGGGCGATTTTCTGCAGCGGTGCGACCTGGTGAAATTCGCCCGACACCGACCCGCCGAGCCGGAGTTGCGCGAGCTGTACGCTGTGGCGCTGCAACTGATCGCCGAAACGCAGCCGATCGAAGCGCCCGCCCCGGCCGGTCACGAGCCCGGCCCGGTGGTCGCGCCTCCGGCGGGCGGATCGCAAACCCTCGCAGCGGCGCAACCGCATTGAACCGGCCATGACGTTTGCGCATCCGTATCTGCTGCTGTTGTTGCTGGTGCTGCCGCTGGTGGCCTGGCTGCGGGCGCGGCGCGCCGAACCGCCGGCCTTTGTCTATTCGTCGCTGCAACTGTTCCGGCCGGTGCTCGAGATCGCCGCGCGCGAGCGGGTGGCGTTGCCGGCGGCGTTGCGGTGGTTGGCGCTGGCGTGTCTGTTGATCGCCCTGGCGCAGCCGCGGCTGACGCGTTCGGAGATGCCCAGGGCCACCGCCAGCGGCGTGGACATTGTGGTGGCGTTCGACCTGTCGGGCAGCATGGCCGCGGAGGATTTTCAGGTGCGTGGCCAGCGCATCAACCGCGTCGAGATGGCGCGCGAGGTCCTCAAACAGTTCATCGCCCGGCGACCCAACGACCGAATCGGGCTGGTGGCGTTTGCCACCGAGGCGTACATCGCCTGCCCCCTGACGCTCGATCACGAGTTTCTGCTCCAGAACCTGGAGCGACTCGGCCCGGGCACCATCAACCCCAACCAAACCGCCATCGGCTCGGCCCTGAGCACCGCCGTCAACCGTCTCTGGGATACGCCGGCCCGGAGCAAACTCATCGTGTTGATGACCGACGGCCAGAACAACGCCGGCAAAATCGCGCCGCTGACCGCTGCCGAGGCCGCGCGCGCCCTCCGAATCCGCGTGTACACCATCGGCATCGGTACCCGCGGCGTGGCGCCCATGCCGGTGTTTATGGGCGGACGCAAGGTCGGCTACCAGCCCGCGCCGGTGGACATTGACGAGGAAACGCTCCAAAAAATCGCCGACCTGACCGGCGGCAAATACTACCGGGCCGACAACGCCGAGCGGTTCCGCGAAATTTACGACGAGATTGACCGGCTCGAGAAAACCGAGGTCGAGGTGAAGCGTTTCGTGCAGCACACCGAATTGTTCCCGCAACTGGTGCTGGCCGGGCTGGTGCTGTTGTTGTTGGAACTGGTGCTGGCCCATACCGCGTATCGGAGGTTGCCCTGATGAGCTTTGCGCATCCGCAACTGCTCTGGTCGCTGCTGGTGCTGCTGCCGGCCCTGGGGCTGTTTTACTGGTGGTCGGAACGCCGCCGCCGGGAATTGATGTGCCGATTTATCGAAGCGCGCCTGTTGCCCGGGCTGCTGCACGGGTACAACCCGGCGCGACGTCGCCGGCGCTTTGCCTGTTTCGTGGTCGCGGTGACGCTGGTGCTGGTGGCGCTGGCCCGACCGCGCTGGGGCTTCAGTTGGGAAACGCTTCGCCAGCGCGGTTTGGACATCGTCGTGGCCATTGACACTTCCAAAAGCATGATGGCGGCCGACATCGCTCCCAACCGGCTGGCGCGCGCCAAACTCGCCGCGCTGGAACTGATGCAGCGCGCCCGGACCGACCGGTTTGGGCTCGTGGCGTTTGCCGGGGAGGCATTCCTGCAATGCCCGTTGACGGTGGACGAGGTCGCCTTCCGCCAGTGCGTCGAGGCGCTGGACGTGAACATCATCCCGCAGGGCGGCACGGCGCTGGCCCCGGCCATCCGCACCGCGCTGAGCGCGTTCAAGGAGGGCGACTCGATCAAGGTACTGGTGCTGCTGAGCGACGGCGAGGATCACGAGCCCGGCGCTGTCGAGGCCGCCAAAGCCGCCGCCGAGCAGGGACTCAAAATCTTCACCATCGGCCTGGGCACGCCCGAGGGCGACCTGCTGCGCGTTCAGGACGCCAAGGGCCGGACCGATTACGTGCGCGATTCGCAGGGCAACGTCGTCAAATCGCGCCTCAACGAGTCGCTGCTCCAACAGATCGCC
The DNA here is from genome assembly GCA_964465445.1 of uncultured Verrucomicrobiota bacterium. Classification (GTDB taxonomy): domain Bacteria; phylum Verrucomicrobiota; class Verrucomicrobiia; order Limisphaerales; family JAOAIM01; genus JAOAIM01. The sequence goes on along the minus strand of CAYXJB010000167.1, from coordinate 1,835 downwards.
GAGGTCACCGGCGGTTTTTATCTGCCGTTGCGCGGGGCCCGGACCATTGACACGCTCTACGAGCAGGGCCTGGCGCCGTTGCCCCGAACCGAGGGCCAGCAAAAACTGCTCAAGCGCTATCACGAGCGCTATCACCTGCCGCTGGCCGCGGCCATCCTGCTCCTGATCCTGGAAATGCGCCTGCCCGAAAGCGCCCCTCCGCGCCGGCGCACCGGCCCGACCCGAAGCGCGGTCGCGCAACCGGATCGAACCACTGCAGCACGCGCCGGGGCGACGGCGCTGATGGCGGTCATGCTGCTCTGGGGCGCGAGCGCCACCGCCTCGCCCCGGACCGGTTTGCGCGAATATCAGTTGGGTCGGTTCGATCGCGCGCTGCAGGAATTCGAGCGCGCACTCCGGAAGCGGCCGGACGATCCGCGCCTGCACTTCAATGCCGGCGCCGCCGCGTATCGCGACGGGCGGTTCGATGTGGCCGCCGAACATTTCGCCCGCGCCTCGACCGCACCGGATTTGAAACTGCAGGAGGACGCCTATTACAACCTGGGCAACGCGCTCTACCGGCGCGGCGAGGCGGCGGCCGAGCTGCAACAGCGGCGACAGAACTGGGAAACGGCGCTCCGCCAGTACGAACACGCTCTGCGGCTCAACACCAACAACGCCGACGCACGATTCAATCACGCGTTCGTCCGACGCCGACTCGAAGAACTCGAACAGCAACCGCCGCCGCCGCAATCGGGCGCAACCAACCAGCCCTCCCCGCAACAGCAACAGGCCGGTCCTTCCTCGCCCCGGGATCAACCCGACGCATCGCCGCCCAACCCGTCCCAGACCGAAACCGCACAGGCCAAACCGGACACCGGCCAGCCGCCCTCGTCACAGTCGCCGTCCCGGGGCGAAGACCAGAATGCCAACCCGAGCGGCCAGCCGGAGAACGCGAGTCCATCCGCCTCGCCCTCGACGCCGGCGCAGCAGCAGGCGGCAACGTCGCCCGATGCGCGCTCGGCCGAACCGCAGGCCATGACGCCGGAAGAAGCGCGCCGGTTGCTCGACGCGCACAAGCAGGAGGAGAAAATTCTCACCTTCGCGCCGGATGGTCGGGCCGCGCCGGAGCGGCGCGTGTTCAAAGATTGGTAAACGAAGGCGGGGGCGGTGCCGCCGGCTAACGCGCCGAGGCGCGCGGATGGCGAATGTCCTGCGCCTCGCACAAATAGACGACCTCCTCGGCGATGTTCTTGGCGTGGTCGGCGATGCGTTCCAGGCATTTGGCCGCGGTCATCCAGTTCAGACACGGTTCGATGGCGGCCGGATCGGAGTGCATCTGCGCGGTCAGTCGCCGCTGGATGTCCTTGTGGAGGGCGTTGACCTCGCGATCGCGCGGAATCAGCGCGCGCGCCGCCGCGGCATCGCGCCGGACGAATGCGTCCAGGGCGCTCCGGAGCAGCTCCAGCACCCGCTCGGCCATGCGCGGCAGATCCGGTTCGAGCTGCAGCGGGGGTTGGTGGCACAGGTCCCGGGCGCGTTTGGCGATTTTGGCCGCTTCGTCGCCGACTCGTTCCAGGTTTTGGGAAATTTTCATGGCCATGGTGACAAAGCGCAGGTCGCCGGCCAGCGGCGCCTTGGCCAGCAGATGAATCGCCAGATCGTCCACGGCGATTTCCAGCCGGTCAATTTCGCGGTCCTGCTCGCGCACCTGCAGAGCCAGCTTCAAATCACGTTGTCGCAGCGCCCGCAGGGCTTCCTGAACGGCCGCCTCGGCCAGGCTGGCCATCGTCAGCAACCGTTCTTTCAGTGCGTTGAGTTCCGGATCCAGGGGTCGTTCCATTGTGGCAGTGCGG
>CAYXJB010000166.1:0-6630 GCA_964465445.1 uncultured Verrucomicrobiota bacterium | reverse complement strand
TCCACCCTTGCGGAAGTTCTTGTCCTCTCCGTTGAACTTGTTGTCTTCAGCCATGGACCTTTTGCTTTCGTGCCCAAACTATCACACCGGATTTGGCATCGCAATGCGGGATTTGGCCCGCTGCCAGCGCCAGACCAGCCGCTGCCGCGTCGCCGCCGTCACCTTGAACGGCTCGGCGATCCGCTGTCCCTCGACCCAAAAAATCTGCCCCTGCTCCGTGGTGGCGACCAGCAGTTGGCGACGCAGCGGCGCCGGAATTTTGCGATTGGTGAACCAGTCCTGCAGTTTGACGGCCGCCGCCATGCCGATCGGCTGGTAACGGTCGCCCGGACGCCAATGCCGCAGCACCACGCGCCGGCCCACTTTCTGGGCGTCGAAGACTTCGCGTCTGGCTCGGGCCCGCGGTGTTTGACGGGTCGGTCCCGCCAGCCGCCAGCGAATTCGCACGCCGTCAAAGTCGCATTCCCCTGCCCTGCCCTGCAATTGTACAAGCCGTTCGGCCGGATCGAACGCCGCCGGAGCGGGCGCACACTCGATCAGCGCACCGGTGGCGTCGGTCCGCAACAGCCGACCGTCCGGCGCACTGAGGCTTTTGCCCGGAAACCGCCGCAGTCGTTCGACCAGCGCGAAGTCGGGTCCGATGCCCAGCCGCAGCAATTGTTCGCGCAAGCGACGCCGTTGCAACGCGACCGGCAGTTCGGCCAACGACGACCTGCCCCGGCGGGCGGTTGTGGCGCGCGTCAAATCGGCCAGCAACGCCGTTTCTTCGGCCAGCAGGTCCATCAAGCGCAGCAGCAGGCGCTCGATGGCCGGCTGGTAGCGCCGCAGCAGCGGCAGCAGTTCATGTCGAATTCGATTGCGCATCGCATCCAACCGTAGATTGCTGGCGTCCTGGCGGAAACGGATGCGATGTTGCCGCGCGTACTGTTCCAATTCCGAGCGGCGCACGTCCAAGAGCGGACGGACCAGTTGCACGCCCGCGTCGAAAGGCGACGGGCCGCGCCATTTCATGCCGGTCAACCCTTCGGGCCCGGCGCCGCGCAACAGCCGCAGCAGGAACAGCTCGACCTGGTCGTCCGCGTGATGCGCCAGGGCCACGGTGCGGATGCCGCGTTGCCGCGCGGCGCGAGCCAGAAATTCGTGACGCAACTCGCGCCCGGCCATCTCGACCGAAACGCCCGAACGCGCCGCTCGTGCGCGAACATCCGCCCGGCCCACCACACAGGGTAGCCGGAGCCTCGCCGCCAGTCGCCGCACGAAGCGCTCGTCGGCTTCGGCCGCCCGACCGCGCAGCCGGTGATTGAAATGCGCCACCGCAAGCCGCCATCCGAACCGGCGTGAGAGGGCGCCGAGCAAATGCAGCAGCGCGACCGAGTCCAGCCCGCCCGAAACGGCCACCAAAATTTTCTGACCGCGGCGAAACAGGCGTCGGCTGCGAACGGTTTGCTCCACTCGATCGAGCAAATCGCTCATCGCGCACACCCTAATCGGCCCGCACGGACACGAGCAAGGAGGGAGCAACCCGCGCACGCCCGCGGCTTACTCGCGGCATTGGATGAGCACGCGAAACGCCCGGCCCAGGTGCTCGGGATGCGTCAGGGTCTGAAACTGGCGCGTCTGCGCCGCCGTCCAGGGACCGAACGCGCTTCCGCTTTCCCAGGCCTGCCGCGCAATCGAGGTGAGGAACTGCGCCTGCGACAGATACGCCTCGGTTCTCAAACCCGCCTGTTCACCGGCCCAACGCACCGCGGTGAAATTGACATGCGCCGTCAGATCCTGTTCCCCGGGGTTCGCCAGCGGATCACCCACGAGCCGGTGCCCGCGGTAGGCGCGCAGTGTGCCCTCGCGACGTTCGGGCCGGAGCAACTCGGCCGCCTCCAGCCCGTAATCCAGCGCCAGCAGTTTGCCCCGGCGCAACCGCGCCGCCGCCTGTCGCCACCATCGCAGCGCCGCAGGGCTCACTTCGGTCGTAAAACCATCCGGCAGCACGGCCAACAGTTCCGGCGACAAGTTCCCGAAACTTTCGGCGACAAGCGCGTCCGCTCGAGCCTCTTCCAAGCGCGTCCAGGCATAGCGGCCCTCCGCCCAGGTGACGCCCCACTCGAACCACTGCCGACGCCGCGCATCCCATCCGAGCCGATGCACCGGAAACGCATCCAGCAATTCGTTGCAAAAGATGATGCCGCAGACCGGCTCCTGCGGTTCGACGTCGCCTCCGGTCGCGTCTGCATCGGCTGCCGTGTCACTGCACGTCTCGTCCCAGCGGACGTGCTGGGCAAAGGGGCCGAGCGTATCGGCCTGCCAGGCCCGGCGTGTGGCCGAGGGTTCGGCAATGCGGTATTCCAGACGCGCCAGCAGGTCCGGCCGGCGGGATCGAAACCACTCGAGGATGTCGCGCGCCAGCCGGCCGTCATGTGCACCGGCTTCAAGGATCTGCATCGGCCCGCCGGCGGCGGCGGCGAGCGGTTCGAGCCAGCGCGCGAACTGGAAGGCGAGCAACTGACCGAACAGCGGGCCGACACTCACGCTGGTGTAGTAATCGCCCCGGCGGCCCGGAGTGTCCGTTTTCTTTTCGTAATATCCACAAAGCGGACAGTACAGCGCCAGTTCCATGAACCGGGCGAACGAGATGGCGCGGCGTTGGCCGATTTCGGTGCGGAGCTGATCGCTCAGCGCCCGGGCCGGGTCGGCTGGTGCGGATTTAGCTAACACAAGGCAGCGGATCGGAACCGACTATGGCCAAAATTGACGCTTTTTTCAACCTGATGTTCGAGCAAAAGGCTTCGGACCTGCACCTCTCATCAGGCAACCCGCCGATGCTGCGCATCAACGGCGAACTGCATCGCGTGGATTATCCGCCCCTGGAGAACGACGAGCTCAAGTCCATGCTCTACGAAATCGCGCCGGATTACAAAATCAAGGTCTTCGAGGAAACCGGCGATGTGGACTTCGGCTACGAGATCCCCAACGTTTCGCGCTTTCGCGCCAATTACTTCCAGCAGAAAAACGGCATCGCCGCGGTCTTCCGCCAGATCCCCAGCAAGGTGCTCTCCTTCGAGGATTTCGAGAAGTTCGATGCGCCCCTGCCGCCGGTGCTCAAGAAATTCTGCATGCTCCACAAAGGGCTGGTCGTGGTCACCGGGCCGACCGGCTCGGGCAAGTCCACCACGCTGGCGGCGATGATTGACTACTGCAACAAGAACCGCCGCGATCACATCATCACGCTCGAAGACCCGATCGAATTCGTCCACGAGAGCAAGAACTGTCTGGTCAATCATCGCGAGGTGGGCGTGCACACCAAGTCGTTCGCCTCGGGCCTGCGCGGGGCGCTGCGCGAAGATCCCGACATCATTCTCATCGGCGAGATGCGCGACCTGGAGACGATCGAGCTGGCGCTGGTGGCCGCCGCCACCGGTCACCTGGTGTTCGGGACGCTGCACACTCCCAGCGCCGCCAAGACCGTGGACCGCATCATTGATGTATTCCCCGCCGAGCAGCAGAACAAAATCCGCGCCACCCTCTCGGAGGCGCTCAAGGGCGTCATCGCCCAGAATCTCTTCAAGCGCATTGACAAGAAGGGCCGCGTGGCGGCGCTGGAGATTCTGGTCTTCACCACCGCCATCGCCAACCTGGTGCGCGAGGGCAAAACCCACCAGATCCCGGGCATGATCCAGGTCGGCAAACGCCTGGGCAACCAGCCCCTGGACGATGCGATCATGGAACATCTGCGCATGAAACGCATCTCGCCCGAGGAAGCCTACGAGAAATGTCTCGATAAAAAGAAATTCCGGCAGTTCCTGCCGCATCCGCCGGACGACGACGAGGGTTGACCATGCGCCGACCCGAACTGGATCATCTGTTGAGCGTCATGCTGGACTCCCAGCCGGAGGTCTCCGACCTGCTCTTTACGGTAGGCAAACCGCCGCAGGTCGAGTCCTACGGCGAGCTCAAACCCGTCGAACTCGATCCGCCCATCGAGGCGCTCACGCCCTATCAGACCGAGACCATCGCGCTGAATCTCATCGGCGAAAACCAATGGCTGCTGCGCGATCTGCTCACGCGCGGTTCGTGCGACACGTCCTATTCGCTCGGCGACAAGGCCCGCTTCCGCGTCAACATCTTCTCCCAGCGCAGCCACTATTCTATCGTCTGCCGCAAGCTCAACACGACCATTCCCACGCTCGAGTCGCTCCAGTTCCCCGAGATCTTCAAACAAATCCCGCGCGAGAAAACCGGGCTGGTGCTGGTCACCGGCGCCACCGGCTCGGGCAAGTCCACCACCCTGGCGGCGATCCTCAACGAGATCAACCAGTCGCGCGCCGTGCACATCGTCACGCTTGAAGACCCGGTCGAGTACGTCCACCCGCATTGCAAGGCCACTTTCAACCAGCGCGAGCTGGGTTTGGACTTCGACACCTTTGCCAACGGCCTGCGCGCCGCCCTGCGCCAGGCGCCCAAGGTGATCCTGGTGGGCGAGATGCGCGACCGCGAGACGGTGAGCATCGCCCTGAGCGCCGCCGAAACCGGCCATCTGGTTCTGAGCACCCTTCACACGATTGACGCCGGCCAGACCATCAACCGCATCCTGGGTATGTACGATCCGGAAGAACAGGAACAAATCCGTCGTCGTCTGGCCGACACCCTCCGGTGGGTTATCAGCCAGCGGCTCGCACCGCGGGTCGGCGGCGGGCGCATCGCCCTGCTCGAAATCATGGGCTCGAACCTTCGCACCCAGGAATCCATCCGGCTGGGCGAAAGCGAGGGCAAGAGCTTCTACGAGATCATCGAAGCGAGCTATCCCTTCGGCTGGCGCACCTTCGACCATTCCTGCCTGGAGGCGTACGAAAAAGGGCTCATCACCGAGGAGACGGCCCTGCTCTACTGCACCAAACGCGGCCACGTCTCCCGCGGCATTGACAACATCAAGAAAGCCCGCGGCGAGGCCACGACCAACCTCGGCCACCTGCGGATGAAAAGCCCTGCCGGCGCGGCCGAGAGCGCACCGGTCCTGCCCACTCTCAAACTCAAGTGATCATGAGCGAGAAATTCGAGTTCCTCAGCGCCACCGACAAGCCCGCCCTGCTGGCCTTCTCGACGCCCGAATGGCTCGAAGCGGCCCGCCAGGCGTTGCAGGAACTGGGCTACAAGGTCCACACCGCCGCCACCCACAGCGATTTTCTCATCCGATTCAGCCAGGTCCGTTACCAGGTCGTGATCGTCGAGGAACGCTTCGCCGCCAACACCATCGAGGAAAACACCACCCTCCAGGCGTTGCAGAACATGCCCATGTCGCAGCGACGCCACGCCACCGTCATCCTCTTTGGCGAATCGTTCCAGACGTTCACCCCCATGCAGGCTTTCCAACAGAGCGTTCACGCCGTGATCAACAGCTCTGAACTGTTCCTGCTCAAACAGCTCATCGAAAAGGCCATCGCCGACAACGAGCTCTTCCAACACAGTTACCGCGAAGCCCAGGAACGGGTCTTTTCGGGTGAGCGCCAGCCCCAGCCGCAATTCGATTGGCGTTGAGCCCCCAGTCTTGCAGGCCGGGCCGCTCTTGCCGCTGACAGGGCACGCGCCCGTTTCGCGGCACTGGCTTGTGCGGGAACCGTTGACGCGGTGCGATCCGCGGCTCGGAACGTGATTTTGCCCGCGCCTTGGCCTACGCTGGCGGTGTGGAACGGTTGGATCAGGCGCTGGTGGCGCGCGGTTTGTGCGAAAGCCGCGAGCGGGCCAAGCGCCTCATTCTCGCCGGCCAGGTGCGCCTCAACGGCCAGCCGGCTCTCAAACCCAGTCAGCCCGTGCGCCCGCAGGACCGGGTCGAGGTGGTTGCGCCGGAGCGCTTCGTCAGCCGCGGCGGCTACAAACTCGCCCACGCTCTGGAACAGTTTCAGTTGTCGGTCGCGGGACTGAGGGCATTGGACGTGGGCGCTTCGACCGGCGGGTTCACCGATTGTCTGTTGCAGGCGGGCGCCGCGCGGGTTTATGCCGTGGACGTCGGCCGCGGCCAGCTCGCCTGGAAACTGCGCCGCGACCCGCGCGTCGTCGTCATGGAGAAAATCAACGCGCGGTACTTGCGCCCGGAACATTTCCCGCAGCCGTTCGAGCCGTTGGACCTGGCGGTGGCCGATTGCTCGTTCATTTCCCTGCGCAAAATCCTGCCCCCGGTCGTTGCGTTGCTGCGTCCGAACGCTAGAATCGTGGCGTTGATCAAACCACAATTCGAAGCCGGCAAATCTGAAGCGGACCGCGGGGCGGGCGTGATTCGAGACCCGGCCGTGCACCAGCGCGTGATCGAGGCGTTGCGCCGGTTCGTGACGGACGAACTGGGCCTGCTCTGGCGCGGCGTGGTCGAATCCCCACTGCCCGGGCCCGCCGGCAACAAGGAATTCCTGGTGCTGCTTGAAAAAACCGCCTGCTGAAATCCGACGCGTCGGCCTGATCGGCCACTCCGAAAAGGTCGCGGATACCGACGCCGTGGCGCACGCGGCGCGGCGCATTCGGGCCGCGCGACGCGAAGTCTGGGCCGACACCGCCACGGCCAGCGCCGCGCGCCTGCGCGCGCGGGTGGCGCCGGATGCGCCGGCGGTGGCGCGCGCCGTGGACCTGCTCCTGGGTTTTGGCGGCGAC
>CAYXJB010000165.1:3174-6640 GCA_964465445.1 uncultured Verrucomicrobiota bacterium | reverse complement strand
GGCCGGTTTGGGCGGCTCGGTGGTAATCCGGCCGGCGGGCGCCACCGCCGGTTTGGCCACGGCGGCGGGGGCACTGGCAACGGCCGTCGCGGCCGGACGTTTGACCGGTTCGGGCTTGGGCTGCGGACGGGCTGCGCCACGTCCGGCCGGTTTGGCCGTCGGGCGCGGTGTCAGTTGAATAAAGCCAATCTTCTCGCCGATGGCCGGTTTGGGAGGAGGTGGTGGAGGCGGCGGAGGCGCGGCCTGCCGGTCGGTCGGCATACTGGCCGGGGCGGCGGCAGTGGAAGTCGCAGGTGCGCCCGGGGTCGGCAGCGTCTCGGGCTTCAAATCCGACGGCGGCACGGTTGGCGTCGGCGGGCTGACTTCAGCCGCGGGGGCCGGCGTGGCTGGCGTCGCAGCCGCGGGCATCTGGGCTTGGACGGTTGCGGGCTCGGCCGCCACGGCTGCGGGCGATGGTTCAGCACTCGGGGGAGCAACCTCGGTCGGTTGGGGCGGTTCGGCGACCGTTGGTGGTTGCTCGGCGGTGATGACTTTGAGGGGTTCTTCGGCGGGCGGAGGTGCCGCCGGAGGCGCCGGAGGCGCGATCGAGATTTCGGGGTGATCTTTGAGCAGTTCCGCCTCGAGGTATTCGGCGGTGATTTTGTCAATGGTGCTGGAGGCGACGCGGGCGGTGGTGATGTTGAGGGCCTTGGCTTTGGCCAGCACTTCTTTGCTGGCGAGGCCCAACTTTTTTGAAATGTCGTAAATCCGAACGGGCATAAATTCCAGTTGCCGCAGGCGCTCCTCCGGCGGTTGTCCCAGCCGTGTTCATCGTTCCGAGCCGGGCAGCGGCTGTTTGGCGCACGGTTGCATGCTCAAGCCACTCCAACGCCGGTATCCGGGCCGACGGGAATCTTGCGGCGTTCGGCCTCGGCCCGGGCCGCTTCCAGCACCGCCGCCGCCTGCTCCCCGATCTGGGGTATTTCAGCCAGATCGCTCACATCCGCCTGCAACAAATCCTCCAGCCGCGTAAAACCGGCGTGGACCAGGGCATCGGCCTGTTCCCGGGAAATGCCGGCAATGGCCGCCAGCGCATCCACCGCCTCGGCCACTTTCTCCTCGAAGCCCTTTTTGACCACCACCTCCGCCTCGATGTCCACCTGCCAGCCGGTGAGCTTGGAGGTCAGCCGGGCGTTCTGGCCGCGCTTGCCGATCGCCAGCGAAAGCTGGTCTTCGCTGGTGAGGATCTTGACGCGTTTGTGCGCCTCGTCAATCTCGAAGCTCTTGAGCTTGGCAGGGGCCAGGGCGTTGGTGATGAAATTGCGGATGTTCGGATCCCAGCGGATGATGTCCACCTTTTCGTTGTTGAGCTCCCGAACGATGTTTTTGACCCGTTGACCGCGCAAGCCCACACACGCGCCCACCGGGTCCACCTTCTCGTCGCGCGTCCAGACGGCCAGTTTGGTGCGCACCCCCGGCTCGCGGGCGATGGCCTTGATCTCGATCGTTCCGTCGTTGATCTCGGAGACCTCGCGACGGAACAACTGAAGCACAAACCGTGGGTCGGCTCGCGAGAGAATGATTTCCGGCCCGCGCGGGCCCATTTCGATCTCCTTGAGGTAACAGGAAATCCGTTCCCCGATCTGGTATTCCTCGGTCGGCACCCGCTCGCGCGCCGGCATCAATGCTTCACAGCGGCCCAGATCCACAATCACATCGGAGCGCTCGAAGCGCCGGACCGTGCCCGAGACCACCTGCCCGACCCGATCCCTGAACTCGTCCAGAATCAACTCCTTTTCGGCCTGACGGAGGTGCTGCAGTAACGATTGTTTGGCGACCTGCGAGGCGATCCGCCCGAAACCCTCGGTCGTGACCTCGACCTCGATTTCCTCACCCACCTGCGCGTCGGGTTTGATGCGCCGCGCCTCGGCCAGGGAAATCTGATCATGTTTGGAGACGACCCGCTCGGCGACGATCAGGCGCGCCCAGGCGCGAATCTGGCCCGTTTTGGGGTCAATGGTCGTGCGCAGCTCGCGCGCCGGGCCGATCGCCCGCTTGGCGGCGGTCAACAATGCCTCCTGCACCGCGGCGATCAGTTTCTCGCGCGGAATCCCTTTCTCCCGCTCCCAGTACTCCAGAACGGACAGCAAATCAGCGTTCATATCGTTTGTCTGCGGCGCCCCGCTCCAGGGGAACAAAAAAGTCGGCAGAATGGGTTTCTTCCGACTTTCGCACCTGCAGCCGGGACACACCGGCCAACTTTACCGTTGTGCCCAAAACCTAAAAAATCCGACCCGACCCGTCAAGCCCAAAGGCCGCCCGTAATCGGTCCAATCCGCGCCGCCTGAACCCGCTTCGGACAAGCTCCAGGCCGGGCACCACCCCACCAAGCCGCCGTCCACAGCCCGCAAACCCGCCCGAAACAGACTGACGGGCAGGGCCTTGGACATCCCTGGCCCGGGTCGGGGGGCGGCGCCGCGTTCAATGCGCCGGCGGATGATTGGTCGGGGCCGGTTCGAAGCGGATGACCGTCTCGCCCGGTTTGGCGTAGCCGAGCCGTTCGCGGGTGAGCCGTTCGACGGCTTTGGGATCGGTGCGCAGCGCTTCGATGGCATTTTTGAGCTGGCGGGCCGTTTCCTCCTCGCGCTGGATCTGGGCGTCCAGCCGCAGCAGTTCCTGACGATAGCGCTCGTTGGTCCGGATCAGCGGCAGATACCAAACGCCAATCAGCACCAGCAACGCGAGCAGGATCAACCCCATCGCCAGCCGGGTGAGCCGGTTCCAAAAGCCGGGTTGGGCGTTCACCACGTCGAGTTAAGCAGCCGCGTGCCCGGCTGAAAAGGGCGAATGCAGATTCGGGCTTCGTTCGACCCAAACCTCCGACGCGCCGCCCGCTCGCCGCTTCAGCGCGCCAGTTTCTTCCAGGCCTTGAGCTTGCCGTCCGGCCCGAAGGTCAGGCGCAGATAATAATCCGGCATGTAGGAATCCACGTACGTCGGGTAAAACGGCCCGTAATACCACGGCGGACAGTGCCACGGATACGCGCCGATCGGATACGAATAGCGATACCCGCGACGCGTGAGCCAGTCGGCCACGATCGTCCCGTCGGAGAGTTTCGCCTCGCGCTCCGGTGGGCCCAGTTCGGTGATGGCCTGGTCGTAGGTGTAGTTGCCCACGCGCCCGGCCCAATCAATTCGGCTCGTGGCACAACCGCTCAACAGCAACGTCAGGCCCAGCAATCCGACCCAGCGTCGGCCTCGATCCGCAATCCGACGAACCATTTTCACAGTTTCAGCTTACGCCCAAGACGGCCGATCGCAACAGGTGCGCCTTCGGGCCGGGACGCGACCTCGCTCGGGCGAGTTTTTTGGGCGCGGCTTCGGCTTGTGGGCCCGAGCCGAACGCGCTTCAGGCCGGCGACGGGATCAGATCGCCCGGATTCTCGGACCGGGAGAGGAAACGACCCGCCGGCAGCACGGGCACAACC
>CAYXJB010000165.1:0-3164 GCA_964465445.1 uncultured Verrucomicrobiota bacterium | reverse complement strand
GTGTCCCGCGGGAGACCAGTCGGGAAGCCGATGATCATGATCGTGGACCCCGATGAACGTCGCATCGACCGGGCGGAGCCGATACAGCGTCGCGAAGCTGAACGGCGGCGCGGCACTGCCCTGACCGCCCACGATTTCTGCCCGACGCACATTGTCCTGCATCCAGGCGGGCAGCGTCACGTGGTAGGGATTGCGCCGGATCTCGCCCACGTGAAAGCTCAACGCGCTCATCAGGTCGGCCAGCTCCGCCGGCGCAATCTCGACCATCAGATTGGGCGTGGTCATCGGCGCCCAGTACTCGGTCTCGATGAGGTAACACTCGAACTCGACCGGCATCCGGGCCAGGGCGTCCATCACCAGATGGTGCGTGCCGATGTGCGTGCTGTTCCAATCCTGATCGTGCGGGAAAAAAATCGCGCGCGGCTGGTGATGCGAGAGAATGTCGGCGATCACCTGCACGCATTGAGCCCAATGGCCCGGATCGGCCTGGCGTGTCTGGGGATTGATTCGTTCCAGCCCGTTGGCCGCGGTCGCCACCAGGCCAAAGCCCAGGTAATCGCAGGCATTCTGCAACTCGACGAACCGCTCGGCCTGGCGCGCCCGGTTGCTGCCCTGCGTCACCGCCACGTTGATCACCTTCATGCGCGCCTGGCGCATCAGACGCAACGCCAGTCCGCCAATAATGCATTCATCGTCCGGATGCGGCGCAAAGATCAGCACCCGGGGCGCGTCGAACGGCACCTCGGGCCGCGGCGCGGGAGGTAAACCGCCCAGCGGCAGCGTTCGCGCCCGTTGGATGAGCTGTTCGTACTCGGAAACGAATGTTGCGTACGGATTCATAAAAATTGCGCGCTGTTCGAATGAAAGACTTCACTGACGCGGCGGGGCCGGCCGCGGAATCTCGGGCAGACTGGCCGCCGCAATCGCCTGACCGTGACGTTTCATCCGCTCGTCGGGCACGTGCAATTCCACCTCTCCGGCCAGCGCCGGGAATTCGAGCCTGAGCACCTGCCGCGCCGTGTTGACGATGATCTCGCCGCCCTTGCCGCTGGTGACCCGGCCCAGGACCAGCACGTTGCGCAGCGGATAAAAGTCGGCGAAATGCGCGATCTGATAGCCCAGGTACACGCCGATGGTTTCGTAAATTTTTCTGGCCCGCGCGTCCTCTTTTTCCATGAGCGACTGGACGAGCTTGAGTTTTTCGGGCAGCGGCATTTTGGCGGGCGCGTCAATCCCCGCCGCCGGCAGCAACCGGCCCACGGCCTGTTGCGAAAAGTATTGGGCACCCACCCCGTAATCACCCGACCACTCGTCACGCGGTGCGTCGGGATGATAATCCACCGGCACGAACGCCAGTTCGTTGAGCCAGGTGGTGATCGTGCCCTCGGGGCTGACCCAGCCGCCGGCCGTGCTCGTGCCCAGCGCAATGCCCAGCACCGAATTGCGCCCCAGTGCCATCGAACCGGCCAGCGCCGTCACTTCCCCGTCGTTGACCACCTCGAACGGCACGTCGTTCCAGGCACGCCGAATCTCCAGAAACAAATCCTTCACCCGCCGCTCGAACAGATCCGACGGCACGCCGCGAAACAGCGACGCCACCTTGACGCGATTGTTCACATACACGCCCGCGGCGCTGCCGCCAATGGCGTCCACCCGCGGCAGATGCTGCGCCGCCTTGCGCAGCGAATCCATGATGCCCTCGTAATGGTACTGGGGGTCGGATTGAAAATACGGATCCCATTCGGTCTCGTCGCTGAACACCACCTCGCCCTCGATCACCGCCGCGGCCTTGCGATCGCTGCCGCCCAGGTCAAACCCGATGCGGCAGCCGTCCAGATGCCGCCCCAGGGGCCGCGTCCGGGCGCGTTCGGGCGGCAGCTCGCGTGTGGCGACGACTTCGATCGGATGATCGTAAATTTTTTCGCCCACCAGCTCCGAGTCGAACCGGCCGGTGGGCGTTTCCCGGTAGTAGGCGGCCAGGCGAGTCGCGAGCGCGGGCGGACCGTCGAAGTAAATGCGCCAGCCGCCGCGCGACCAGAGCAGAAATTTCACCAGCCGTTCCAGATAAATGAAATTGGCCGTCGCCCGGGCCGCATTCTCCGGAAAAATCTCCGTTGTGAAGTGAGACACCGACCCGTCGGCCTGCTCCAGCGCAATGCGCACCGGCACGCTCTGGCCCCAGCGGCGGAGCTCCTGGCGAAAGGCGCGATTGGCCAGGGCGGCAGGTCGAAACTGTGGATCCAGCGGCGGGGCGATTCCCGGAGCAATCAGCGGCAGTCCATTGTTCTCAGTCACAGCGCCGAACTTTCTAATGAACGCACCGGTTCGGTTCAAGTGCTCAAAATCGTCCCGGCCGCGTTTTCCGACCACGTGCCGTCAAGCGATCCGGGACGGCCCGGTCGCGGCCGCAGCTTGTGGCGATGCGCGACTCAGAGCGTCGCGGCTTCGCGCAACGGTCGCCCGCTCAGCAACAGGCGCAGGCTGTTCATGACCACCAACACGGTGCTGCCCTCGTGACCGATCACACCCACCGGCAAGGGAATCCGACCCGCCAGCGCAAAGCCCACCAGCACCACCACCGTGCCGAGCGACAGGACGAGGTTTTGCCGGATGATCGCCCGGGCCCGCTGGCTGAGCCGGAACGCAGCCAGAAAATTTTCCAGCCGATCGTGCATCAAGACCACATCGGCCTGTTCCAGCGCCGCATCCGAACCGCGCGCGCCCATCGCCACACCCACATGCGCCGCCGCCAGGCTCGGCGCGTCGTTGACACCATCGCCGACCATCGCCACGCGACGGCCCGCCGCGGTCAACGAGCGAATGAAGGCCACCTTGTCCTCGGGTTTGAGTTCGGCGCGCACCTCGTCAACGGGCAACTGACGGCGCAGATGTTCGGCGGCCTCGCGCCGGTCACCGGTCAAGACGACCGTCCGGAGGCCGCTGCGACTCAGTTCCTCGAGCACCGATTTTGCCTGCGGGCGAATGTCGTCCCGCAGGATGATCCGGCCCACCAGCCCGTCGCTGGCCAGCCAGATCTCCGAAACGCTCGCGTCAGTGTTTGGCACGGCGGCGGGCAACGGGCCGGCAACGGGCAGCACCCATTCGCGACGCCCCAGCCGCACCTCGCTGCCGTTGAACCGCGCTCGCAACCCCTGGCCGGTTAC
>CAYXJB010000164.1:0-6664 GCA_964465445.1 uncultured Verrucomicrobiota bacterium | reverse complement strand
TGATATTCGGCGCCGAGGATGATGACCCCTTCAAACATCGGGTTCTCCGGACAAAATCGGGTTTGTGGTCGAGGCGCGTCCGGGCGCGTCCGGACGCGGGCCGATTAATTCGCCTGGGCTCGCAAATTCGTCGGCGGCGGCACCGTCGGCGTAATCGCAATCCGCAACAGGCGCACGTTCGGCTCGCGCCCCACGATCAGCAACTGATGCGATCCGGCTGAAAGGAAAAATGTTTTTTTGGGAAACTCCGGCGCGTCAAAGGTGCCGTTGCCCCGCCAGCTCACATAACGTTCCTCGAATCCCGAGGTCAGCGGCAGAATGTCCCAGATCATCGCCGGATCGGTCGGCTCGCCGTCAATGTTCACAAAAAACGAGTTCGCCGCCGTGTCGGGCGCATCCACCGTCGCCAGAATGGTGAAGAATCCCGCGTTGGTGACGTTGAACGGATAGACGGCGCGCCCGCCATCGGCCACCGTCGTATCCACCGTCTGCGAGACGTATCCGCCGTTGGTTGTGAACGGGCTGCTGATCGAACCGCTGACGGCGTCGAACGACAGGCCGGGCAACACCAGCAAGCCGGTGCCGCTCACCGGCACGCTCGCGCCGCCACCGCCGGTCAGGGTCACCGACTGGGAATGCGTGCCGGGGATCGTCGGCACAAACCGCACGGTGATGACCTGGCTCTGGTTGCTCCGGAGGCTGTAGGAAGCGCCCGAGACAATGCTGAAGGGCAGCGGCACGCTGGCCGTGCCCTGGAGCGTGCCCCCGCCGGCGTTTCGAACCGTGAGGGTCAGTTCGTTGGTCTGACCGAGCGTCACCTGACCGAAGTTCAGGCTCGACGGCGAAACCGCGATGACCGGATTGGTCAGCGCGGCCGCCACGAACTCGAATGCGCCCGCGTCCCAAACGCCGTCCTCACCGCGAAGCCGGCCATCGAAGTCCACGTTGTACGGTGCCGGCAGCACCGTGCCCGGGGCGGTCGCACGCGCCAGATGATAATCCTTGGCCGTCAGGTTCAGGAAATCGCTCGCGCTGGCGGTCAGGTTCGCCGAGACGCTCACGCCGGCGCCGCCGTTTTCGAGCGCGATTCCGCCGGAGTTGTAGCTCAGATTGTTGCGGATCTCGACGCCCGAACAGCTCGCGTCGGATTCCACGCGCACCGAAGCCAGCGGAATGTTCACGAAGGTGTTGTTGTAAATCTTTGTACCGGTGTGGGTGCGCCCGCCGTAAAGCTCGATCCCCCGCGCGACGCTCACGCCGTCATAAAACACATTGCCGTACACCTTCCAGTTCGAATTGTTCAGACCGAACAGGAGTCCCTCGACGTTGTAATTGTAAACCTTGTTGAACCGGAACGTGCCGCCGCTGCTGCCGATCCAGTAGATGTTGCCGTGGTCCACGCCGATGGACCGGCAGTCGTAGAATTCGCTGTATTCGATGACGATGTTGGCGTTGCCGCTGTTGTCCTGAATGTGCGTGGCCGAGCCGTGCAATTTGCAATGCGAGATCAACATGCCGGAGGTGTCGTCGTAAGAACTGCCGTTCCAGGGCAACACCTTGATCGTGTAGGTCCAGGGCGGTCCGCCGAAATCCACATCGCCCGAACTGGCCACTCCGTCGAAGTCAATGTAGCGAAACTTGAACTCCTTGCCGCCGCGCTGGAAATCGAACGCCGTCTGCGTTTTGTCGAAATCAATCTTGAACCCGTGGCCTCCGGGCACATGCGGCGAATAACCGTTCATGTCAATGTACCCGCCGTTGGGCGCATTGTGGATCATCGGGCCGAAGACCGCCTGCCCGTCACCGTAGGCGTCCTGCCAACCCACGTCGGTGCCGTGGTCCGCAACGGTCGCCTTCTTGATGTAGATGAACGTGGTGCCGCTGGCTGGTGTCGTGAACGTGTAGCCCGGATACGTCCCGTCGGCAATGTAGTAGGTGTCGCCCCGGACCAGCGTCGCGGGCAGACTCGTGTAGGCATTGTTCCAATCGCTGCCGTTGTTCGCACCGGTGGCCCCGGCGCGAACGTAGCGATTGGCCGCCCAGCTCGGCCATGCGCCGGCCAGCACCAGGACGGCAGCCAAACCGCCGAGCCAACGGGCCGCTGGCCCCAGCGCCCGGCATCGTCGCGGCAGACCCCATGCCCTTGCGCCGCCGCGGCCGGCGACGCGAACCCAAACCCAATCTTTCTTCCGAGCCTTCATGGCCGAATCTGCAACTGCAACGGCGCCTGCGGTTGCGCCGGTAGCGCCACCACGGGCCGAATCTCGAAGCTGTCGAGCGCCACGCCGGCTTCGCGACCGACGAGCACCAGCGAGTGCGTCCCCGCTGTGAGAGTAAAAACCTTGGGATCGAATTCGTTGTTGTCAAACGTTCCGCCCCCGCGCCAGGACACGGCCCGAGACTCGAACCCGCTCGTCAACGGCAACACATCCCAGATCATGTACGGGTCGGTCGGTTCGCCGTCCACGTTCACGAAAAAGGAGTTTGCCGAACTGGAGAGCGCACTGACCCGTGCGCTCAGGATGTAGTCACCGGACCGGGGCACGGTGAAACGGTACGTGGCCCGGCCGCCGGTCCCGAGCTCGGTTTCCATCGCCTGAGAAACCGCACCGCCATTCACGGTGAAGGGCGCCGAAATCGTGCCCGATTCGGCTTCGATGCTCGCCACCGCCGCCGCAACTGGCGGCTGGAGTGAAACCAGAACCTCTGCCAGTGCGCTGTTCGTGCCATCGTTGGCCGTCAGCCGGAACCGGTAGTCGCCAATGTTGGTCGGGAAAATGACGCGCGTGGTCAGGGCCGTCCGCGTCACGACGGCGGCGACTGCCGGTCCGGCCGTCTGTTCCCACAGCAGCGTCAGCGCGGCCCCTTCCGGGTCGCTGGCCCAGCCGTTCAACCCGATCGTATTCGTCGGCAACTGGATCGCGGCGTTGGTTCCGGCGCTGACATCGGGCGGCCGGTTCACCGGCCCGGAGGCCGGGGCTTCGTACGGCCCGACATCCCAGCCGGCGCCCTGCGGACGCGCCACGCCGTCCTTGTCGGCGGCGAAATACGCACCAAGATTCACGCCCGCATCGCGCGCGGCGGTGTCGGCGGCGCTCAGATGAAAATCATTGCTCGCCACACCCGGGCTGTAGCTGACGAACCGGGGCGCCACCGTGATGGCCCCCGGCTCGAAGGCGCTCTTCCATTCGGTCAGGCTGTAATCGCGGCCACGATACTGGATGTGCGGCGCCGCGCCGGAATTGAAATAGACGTTTCGATCGAACAGAAATTGCACTCCGGGCGCGTTTTCGATGTGGAAAACCGGATAGGTCGCCGTGCCCATGTTGCAGAAGATGTTGTTGCGGATTTCGTTGCCGCTGCCGGTGGCTGCCGCGTTGTTGAACGAGTTGAGCCGGATGGGATAGTAGTTGTTGACGTTGTCCACGAAGAGGTTGTTGAGCACCTTGAAATTGTTGAGCGACACCAGGCTGCCGCCGCCCGAACCCGCGTATAGCCGGATGTACTCCGGGTAGGTGTCGCAGGCGTCCACGATCCGAAACACATTGTTGTAAATCCAGATCTCGCTCGGGGTCTGATCGGCATACAGGCCACGATCAATCGCCGAATCGCCCACGTTGATGAATTCGTTGTTGTAGATGCGCACGTCGTCGCCCACCGTCTGGATCGAATCCGGATGTTGCGCAGAGGTGTACACCGTGGTTCGGGTGACCTTGAAGATGTTGTTGTAGATCGAGATGTTGCCGCCGCACTGCAGGCCGTCGGGCCCGGCGTACAGTCCGCCGCTCCCACCCGGGGGCGTGGCGGTATTGAAGAGAATTTCCACCCGGTTGTGGTGAAACCGATTCACCGCCGAGGAACCACCCGAGGCGACCAGCGACACGACCGCGTCGCCCCGGCCCTGGAACACGTTGTCGCCGATCTCGTACTCGGTGGCGAACCAGGCCTTGAGCGCGTTGTTGACGTTGAGGATTTGAACGTTCGAGACCACCAGCCCGCGGCTGTTGTCCGCTGCGATTGCAATCCCGGCAAACTCGTTCAACACGTTGCGCAGGTTGCGGATCACGAAATGCCGCGCGCCGTTCATCCCCCCGTCAATGGTGATGTAATCACGCCCGTTCATGCTGATCGCACTGCCGTTGCCCGAATCACCCAACGCATCGAAGTCCCAGATCACCGGTCCGTTGTGGCCGGCGTCCTGGCCGGGCCGGATGAAAATCCGGCTGGCTGCGGTGCCACTGGCTCCGACCGTCAGCGTGGTGGTATAAACCCGTCCGGTCGTGCCGCCGCTCAGAAAAAGCGTGTCGCCGGCCCGGACGCCCGCGCTGCCCCAGACGACCGCACTGAAACTTCGCCACGCATTGCTCCAGGAAGTCCCGTTGTTCGAGCCAGTCGCATCGGGGTTCACGTACCAGTTGGCGGCCGGGGTCGCCGGGCCGCCGCCGACCACCAACAGCATTCCCAGCCCGAATCGAACGTGTCCCGTCACTGCCTGAATCCGGGATAGCACTGCCTTGCAATGGAACATGCCGGCACGGCGGTGCGTTTCCGAAGTTCTTCGGCCGCAACGCCGAGCTGCGTCTGCCTTTCCCATCCATACCACGTCCCCTGAGAGAAAAGCCGTTGCCATGCCAGAAATTTTGCACCCGCCGGTGCGCACGCGGGCAAGCGATTCGTTGGCCCGTCCCGCGGGCCGGGCGCAACCTCTCAACGGCAGGCTGCGCGGGGTTCATCCAGCGCCGCGCCCGGATCAACGCGACGCGGCGCGGTTTCGCTCGCGGGCTCGACTCCCCTCAAGAGCCAGCGCAAGCAGGCGGCGTGCTCGTCGAGTTTGGGGTCTCTGGGCTCGGATCGGACAAAAGGCCGGCGCAATCCCCGAAGCAGGAAACGCAGCCCGTGATGCGCCAGCGCGAACAGAAAGTACGCGCTGCGTCCGGTCCAACCGTGATGTTTTTGCCAGTAGCGAAGGTTCGCACGGAGCATCTCGATGCTGTACCGCACCGGGGCATTGGCCGAGCTGCCGCCGCCAAAATGCGTGACGCTCCCCGCCGGACAATACACGACCTTCCAACCCGCGTCGCGGAAGCGTTTGCACCAGTCCACATCCTCGGCGTAGAAGAAAAATCCTTCGTCCAGACCGCCGACCTGTTCGATCGCCGCGCGTCGCACCAACCAGAAACAACCGCTGAGCACGCCCACCTCGCCCGTCCGTTCGTAGTCCCAATGCCGCATCTCCAGCCCGGTAAACCAGCGCCAGCGGCCCGGCAGCCGGTCCAACGCCACGGCCCGGCAGAACAAATTCCAGACCGTCGGCACCACCCCGCAGGTCAACTGCACTTGCCCGTCGCCGCCCAGCACCTTGGGGCCGACCAGCGCCACGTCCGGATGCGATTCCATGAACTGCGCCAACCGGTCGAAGCACTGCGGGTGGACGATCACATCGGAGTTGATCAACGCCAGCAACGACCCGCCGGCGACGCGCATGCCCAGATTGTTTGCCCGCGCAAAACCCAGATTCTCGCCGGCGCGGATCAGGCGCACCTCTGGAAACGATCGCTCCACCAGCTCGGGCGATCCGTCGCTGGACGCGTTGTCCACCACAATGATCTCCTGCACACAACGGCCGGCGTGCAGACGCAGCGCGTTGAGGCAGTTTTCCAGATGCCGCCGCGCGTTCCAACTGACGATGATGACCGAGATCATGACCCGGACGCAGCCGAAGCGCTTTGCATTCCCACGCCGGCAGGTTCGGCAGCGGCCGGCGCCGGCGCTTGCGCCCGGCGCACCGCGCCCATTGCCCGCAGCGATCCAATCGCCGCAAGGCCGAAATACAGAAACACGACCGTCTGATCGAAATACGACACCGACAGAAACGTCAGCGCGTGGCCGAAAAGAATCGCGCCCAGCGTCCAGATCAAGAACCGCTGATGCGCCGGTGCCCGGCGGTTGCGTCGCAACGCGCCGCCCACGGCCACAAACCCGGCGGCGATCACACCCATGAACAGCAACATCAGCGGCAGACCGCCCAGCACGCCCATCTGCAGATAATGATTGGTGATGTCGGTGTGGTTGGCGCTCCAGTTGACCCCGGTCGGCATCCAGTGCCGCGTGTAATCGGTGCCCACCAGCCACCATTCGCCCAGATGTTTGAGGCTCGCCTCGATCAACGCGGCCCGATGCCAGCCCGTACTGCTGCCGGTCAGATCAATCCGCGCCAGCAGATAATACACCGGCGCCTGCATCACCAGACTCAACGCGATCAGCGTCCCCACCGCCGCCCAGCGAATCCACCGCATCCAGGTGCGCACACCCCAGAGCGCCAGCCCGCAGAGAATCGTCAGCGCCGTCATGATCGGACCGCTCGACGCACTGGCATAAACGATGATCCCCGCTGCCAGACCGCCGAGCACCGCCAGCCGGCGATCCTGTCGCCAGAAAAAAATCGCCAGCGGCAGGCACACCGCGCCGGCCGTGCCGGCCAGAATCGGATGCGCGAACGGCCCCTGGGCGCGGTATTGTCCGTTGCGCACCAGTACTTCGGCGGGCACGCCGCCCAACACCGAGAACCAGTTGTAGCCGCGGGTCTTCTCCCAGAACATCAGCAACGCCAGCGGGGTGAGCACCAGGATCACCACTTTGCACAACTGCAACAGCTCGCCCAGAT
>CAYXJB010000163.1:2483-6691 GCA_964465445.1 uncultured Verrucomicrobiota bacterium | reverse complement strand
GGAGGATCGAACCGCCGGCCGCGACGAAGTTGTTGTCGTTGGAATTGTTACCCGACCAGGTGACAAGTCCCAGTGCGGGTTTTTCCCAGCGCAGGCCGTCGGAGCTGATGGCGTACAGGCCGTAGCCGCCGTGGCTGCGTCCGGGCGGGGTGAATTCCGGCGGCGACCAACAGTAGTACCACATCCGGAAGCCATCGCCGGTTTCGTTGGGCAGGACGGTGGTGGCATTGACGACGTTGTGTTCCCAGGGCCGGTCCACGACCACCAGCGGATTGGCGGGATGTTTTTGGAAGGCGTGGTAACGGCGCGTGATGTTGTTTTTGGAGGCGATCAGATAATCGTCCAGGAACAATTCCCACGGACCGCTCAGGTCGTTGAGCGAACGGCCGGCCGGGGCCGCCCAGGCCAGCGCGCTGCTCGCGCCAAGCATCAAGAGGCACAGGTTTCTTCTCATCGGAGGCAACAAGGTTGAGGATCAGTCGCGAACAGGAATCAAATCCGACTCTGCGGCCCAGGCTTCAGTCTGGCCGAAATGCGTGCACCACCAGAACGCCCCTTTTGCCCAGCGTCCATTGAGCGGATGGGGCGCGATCCGGCCCGGAACATCGGGCCGGGATGGCTCGGGTAGCGGGGCAAACTGCGTGCCCGGGCCCAGTCGCAACAGCGCGCCGGGCTTCAAGCGCAGGCGCTGGCCGGGCTGGAAGGCCGTCGAAGTTCGCGCGGGGCGCAGCGTGGCGAGGCACAGGCCGTTGGCCACGGGACGGAGCACGCCGGGTTTTTCCTCAGCGCCCTTGCCCGAGGGCACGTTGCGCACGCGTCCGTCCACCCAGAGGGTCGAGGAACCGCCGCCATCCTCCAGAACGGCGTGGGTGGCTTGAAGCTGATCTTTGCAGAAGAACGCCGCCTCGGTGAACGTCATGCCCAGGCTCTCAGCTGTGCGCCCGTCAATGACAAAGAAGAACAGGAAACGGTCGTTGAACGCGATGCCGGTGCGGGGATCTTTGATGACCGAACCGTGTTTTTTGCCCTCGGCCGCCAGGCGTGCGGCTTTCTGCTCCCAATCGCGCGGCACGCGTCCGTTGACCAGGATGTTCCGGGGCGCGCCCAAACCGGCCCAGGCGTTGCGCCAGTCGGCCGGCGGCAGACCGATCTCCGGATTGCCCTCGTCTTTGAGATCCAGCGCGATGTGCACGGTGTCGCCAACTCGAACATGCGGGAGCATTTGATCGGCGGCCCGACCGTGGGCCGAAAGCACGACGTGCTCGAAGGGCAGGGCCGAGTTGCCCGCGCCCGAACGTACCTGGACGATTCGGCCTTCGATGCCGGGAGGCGCGCTGATACCCAGCGGCGCGCTCATTCGCACCAGAACCTCAAGGCCGTCGTTGGCCGTGCCGGTGCGCGGAGCGTAATGCCAGGTGTAAAGGGTCAGCGTGTGATTGGTTCGGGGCACGTTGAGCTGATGGATCTTCATGCGCGTGCCGTCGCCGAAGGTCACGCTCTGGAACGAAGGGCCGTTGCGGACGTTGCCGCCGATGACGCAGCGCCGGTCACGCGTCCAGAAAAAACCGCTCGAGCCGCTCTGGTCGGTGTACCGTTTGGCGAACCAGCCCGAAAGAATCTGACCGCTCAGCGCCACGCCGGTTTTGAGGTCGAAGTAGTCGCCGTTGATGGCAGCTTTGATGTCGAGTTGTCGTCCGTCGGGCTGGAGCGTGCCGGTGTAACGCGCCACCATGTCGGGGACGGTTTCGCGTCCGCCGCTGATCTGGCCCAGGCTGGTCATCGAGTCCACGGTCCAGGATTCGACGCTGCGATCGGCGCGGGCCACCGACACGCGCACCGGGCCGGGCAGGGTGAACTGACGCCAGGCGATGCCGGGGGCGACATTGGTCCAATCGGCCCGGGCGGCGCTGGCTGTGGCCAACAGCAGCGCGCCCAAAAGCAGGCAGCGCGAAAGGAATCGGAGGCTGGTGCAGGGCATGGACAGAAGCAGGTTCAAGGAACTTCAAGCAGTCACGGCGCCAAAGCGGCGGCGAAGGCGGTGGGCGGCTTCGACCAGGCGTTTGAGTTTTTCATAGGCCTCATCGAGCGTGGGCGGCTCGAGTGCGTTGGGCGCGAAACCGCAATCGGGATTCAGCGCGATGCGTTCCGGGGCGATCGTTTGCGCGCCGGCGAGGGCGAGCTGTTCGATTTGTTCGACCGAGGGCAGCGCGGCGCTGCGCACATCCACCACGCCCATGCCCACGCCCAGGTGCGCGGGCAGCAGCGTCAGATCGCTGATCTGGCCGGTTTGTTGGTAGGCGAATTCGAGGTTGACCCGGTCAATGCGCGCGTCTTTGAGGCGCGGCAGGATGGGTTTGTAATCGCCGGTGACGTCGGCACGGCGTTTGTAAACGCTGTGGCAGCAGTGCAAATGGATCTCGGCGGGCAGATCGTCGGCGATGTGGTTGAGTGCGGCGACGGCGAGCGGGAACTGGGTTTCGATGTCCCATTTGCGGCGCAGGCGTTCGTCGTGAATGTTCTCGCCGCTCATGAGGCGGCGGTCGCAAAAGTAGGTCAGCGCCGGGTCGTCGAGCTGAAGGATGTCCACGCCGGCAGCGACGATGGCGCGGGCTTCGCGGGCCAGGATCTCGGCCAGATGTTCCATGAAATGCTCCGGCGTCGGGTACGCTGCCGCGCTGTACCGGGCCTTCCAGTAACGGACGGCAATGAGGAACGGGCTGGGCAGGGCGAATTTGGTGATGCGGCGGGTATTGGCCCGCAGAAATGCGGCGTCGCGGGCGAACACCGGCTCGCCCGGTTCGATGCGGCGGACAACGACGCGGCGGTACTTCACCTCGCCCTGATGTTCGTAGCGATCAATCCGCTCGAAGCCGCCGATGCGATCCAGAAACTCATCCACGTACTGCACGCGCCGCCATTCGCCGTCGCTGACCACGTCCAGCCCGGCCTGTTCCTGGAGGCGGATGGCGAACCGGACGCAGTCATCGAGCATGGCATTGAGTTCGGCGGGCGGCATTTGAGCGCGCCGTTCCAACAGGTCGCGCACGGCCTGGGGTCGGGGCAGCGAACCGATGACGTGCGTGTAGAAGAGCGGCAGTTTTGCGGTGCGGTCGGTTTTCATGCGCCGGATCGGGTCAAGGTGCGGGCTTTGAGAACGCGCATGATGCAGCCGATCGCCGGATGCGGCGGTCGGGCCGGTTCAGTAACCGCCCAGGTAAAGCGAGCTGTCGTAGGTGCGGTCATCCTGCACGTTCGGGTTGGGCCCGCTGGCGCCGTCATGCTCGCAATGGAAGTAGCCGTTGTCGAGCATGGGCGGGGGCAGCCGATTCGAGCGGCCATCCAGCGCCGCGGCCAGGTGCAGCAACGCCAGGGGCACGGCGTCGCCGGTGCGCCCGTAGGCGTAGTGGGGCCGCGGAAACAACTTCGTGGGCGTCTGCCAGGCCAGGAGATTGTCGCCGACACGGGCGGCCAGATTCAGAAACGCCCGGTCGCGCGTGCTCCGATGCAGCTCGAGCAGCGCGTAGATCAACCGCCAGTCGGCGGCCGTGGTGTTCTCGTTGAGGGCGCGGCGTCGGCTGCGCGGGGTCGAGCCCGGATCGCCCAGGCCCAACGGTTGGGCGAGATGGCGGATCATCTGCCAGTGTTCGTTCTCGCCGGTGAGCCGGAAGGCGAGCGCGTAGTTCCAGAAATGCAGCGCATCGGGTGCATACGGTTGGAACGAGGAGACGTCGTAGTAACCGGGGCGTGTTTCCTGCCAGCGAATGGGCGTGCCGTCGGTCATGCAGGTGATGAAGCGCCCGGCGGCGGGATCGTAGCAGTGTCGGGCGAAGGTTTTGAGGTCGTCGGACGCCCAACGAATGAATTCACGGCCCACGGGGGCGCAGCGACCGCCGGCGGCCAGGAGCTGTTCGCCGGCCTGCATCTGAGCCAGCGGCATGTCGGCGTAGCGGCCGCGGGCGTGATAGGTGGCGACGATTTTGGCTTCATTGATGTCGGGATGAACATGCCCCAGCGCGTCGCGGGCACGGTCTTCTTTGCGGTAGCTGAGCTGGCCGCCGCTCAGGCCGGTTCGGGGATCGCGCGCCTGTTGCCAGCGCCAGGCCAGTCGGCGCGTCCAGAGCAGCGCGTTGGTGTCGTGTCCCAGGATCGCCAGGGCCGTGCCGGCCGCCATGAGCAGCACGGTCGCCCGGTAGCCGAGGGCATCGAAC
>CAYXJB010000163.1:0-2473 GCA_964465445.1 uncultured Verrucomicrobiota bacterium | reverse complement strand
GCCATGAGCGAGGGTGTGGAGAGCGCGAAGGAAAGGTTGCGCGCCTCGGTGGGGAACGGCACTTTGACGTCCTCGCGAAAAGGGTGCTGCCACTGCGGCGGGGAGGGCAGATCGGTCCGAGCGTGGCGATTGTAATCGAGCAACGCCCAGTCGAGCACATGCGCACCCCAGATGCTCTCGAGCAGGCGACGGGTTGCAGCGGCATCCGCGTGCCAGAGCAGCGGGAAGTGGGGCTGATGAATTTTCATCTCGTGGATGTTGGTGTACTGACCGACGGGTTTTTCGGATTGGAGATCCCAGGCCATGTGTCCGCCCCAGTACAACAGGCCGTTTGGGGTTTGGAGGTGAGCCAGGGCGTGGCGCGCGGCGGCTTCAGCCGCGGTGCGGTAGCGTTGCTGGCCGGTCAGGGCCGTGAGGCCCTCTAGCAATCGCAGCAGGGCCTGTTGGCTGGCGAAGTTGCACAGTACCCAGACTTCCCCGCGGCGTTTCCAGCACATCGGTTCGAGCGTTTCAGCGTGAAGTGCATCGGCGAACAGCGGGGTCTGTTGTGTGCCCCAGGTGTCGCGCCCGCGGGCCAGCACGGTGTCGGCGAACGCGCGTGCCGCCTCCAGGTACGGTTCGCTGCGCGGGGTCGGATTGGCGGCCGGCGCGGGGACAAGCGCGGCGCCGAGCAACGCGCCCAGGAGCAGGAGACACGAGCAGGAGGAACGCATAACCCGGAATTCAGACGGCGCGTGCGGCAGAAGGCTTCAATGTTTTTGGATTGGGGCGGATGGCGGCCACTCCGGTTCAGCCGAGCGGTTCGGGCAGGTGATCGAACTCGAGTTTGACCACGAGCACCGTGTTGGCCAGTTCGTTGACGGGCAGGCGGCGCAGGCGCAGGTAACGGCCCTGTTCGGTGTGTTCGCTCGGCACCAAATCCAGCGACCACTGGACCGGTTTGCCGGTGTTGAGCAGGGTGGCGCGACGCGGCGCCAGGGCCAGGGGTTTGAGTTTGACCACGTCGCCGACCGGGTCGGTATGCAGATGCACGTAGAGGGTGTGGCCGCGGCGGGTCAGCAGCACATTGCGATTGAGCGTGAGGTGGGACGCGGGCTCGACGCCTTCGAGCGATTCGCGCACGGCGTGATACCATTTGCCGATGCGCCGGAGGATGGCGACCGATTCGTCCGGGATGGTGCCGTCGGCCTTCGGGCCGACGTTAAGCAGGTAATTGGCGTCGCGGGCGAGGAATTTGTCTATGCTGCGCAGCAGGTGGCGGTCGGTGTAGAAATCCTCGTCTTTGCGGTAACCCCAGCTTTCCATGCCGACGGACTGGCAGGCTTCGGTGCGCTTTTCGAAGCTCAAGGGTGCGTCCACGTTTTTCTCGTAGTCGCGCTCCGGTGTGCCGAAGTCGCCCTCGTCGAAGCCGCGGTTGTTGATGACGGCTTTGGGCTGGAGTTGGCGGATCATCTGGTTGATGGACGGGTCGCGGTACTGCTCGACGTTCATGTCCCACCAGAAGCCGTGGATTTCGCCGTACTGGGTGCAGAGTTCGCGGACCTGGGCTTTGAGGAATTGGAGGTATTTGCCGAAGTCGGGCTGGTCGCCGGGTTGTGGCGGCAGCTCGTGATGGCGGCCCTGGTTGGGGTAATTGGGATGATGCCAGTCGGCGATCGAGTAGTAGAGACAGAGCGGGAAATTCCGCCGATGGCAGGCGTCGGCCAGCATCCGCAGGATGTCCCGGCCGTAGGGCGTGTTCATGGTGTTGTAATCGGTCTGCTTCGTCGCCCACAGGCAGAAACCATCGTGGTGCTTGGTGGTGAAGCAGATGTATTTCATGCCGGTCTGCTCGGCCAGGTCCAGCCAGCGGTCCGGATCGAATCGAACCGGATTCCACTGTCGGGCCAGTTGAACGTATTCGGCGCGGGGCACGCGCGCGCGCCACTGCTCCTGCTCGTGCCAGCCGTGAATGGCGTAAAGCCCCCAATGGATGAACAGGCCAAAGCGCCGTTCGAACCACCAGTCGCGTCCGTCCCCGAAGCGCGGAGCGAGCCCCGGCTTGGGTGGCAGGGCGTTGCGGTCGCGCCGGGCTGCAGCGGCGGCGGCCGTGCGGATGGGTCGGCTCACTGTTCCAAGCGCGGCAGCGGCCGCGGCCGTGGCGCTGAGTTTGAGAAACCGACGTCGGGGAACGGACGGGCCGTTGTTCATCGTGTCTGAAAGAATTGCCTTCGGGACGTCAGGGCGTCGCTTGCGTCACGAACAAAAAACCGGCCGCGCGACGGCGTCGCAAGCGGCGGCTTTGAACTGCCCGGCACGGCGGCCGGCCGCGAGCTCATCACTCGAACGAGCTGCCCTGATCCGGCGGAACAGGCTTGCGTCGCGTGTAGAGTTTGGTTCGCGGCGTGTTCTGCGTCCAGATGCCGTGGGCGGCCGGGTTGGGCACATCGCTGCAGTCACCCAGCTCCAAAAAGTTGTTCGGCGGTGGTCATCC
>CAYXJB010000162.1:0-6697 GCA_964465445.1 uncultured Verrucomicrobiota bacterium | reverse complement strand
TGAGCAGCCCCAGGCCGATACCGACCACAAAAAACGGGATCAGCGGAACGATCTCGCGCCACTGCAGCCGACCGTGTTTCCACCAGGCGGCCAGCAGCAGCGCGGCCAGCAGCGAACAAACGACGGTCTTGCTCAGCATCGCGCACACAAACAGACCGAACGCGAGCCAGTACAACCCGGGCGCTCCTGCCGATGCCCGCGGTCGCCCGGCGCGTTCCTGCCGGTGCTCGATCCAGCTCAGGTACGCCAGCGCGGCGGCAAAATAGAACGCACCGGAAAGGACATTTTTGCGTTCGGTGATCCAGGCGACCGATTCGACCATCACCGGATGAACCGCGAAGAGGGCGGCCGCAAACCAGGCGGCGCGCAGCCCCAGCCGCTGCAGCACCCGGCCAAGCAGCACCGCGGCCAGCGCGTGCAAAAGGACGTTCACCGCGTGGTAACCCAGTGGATTCAAACCCCAGAGTCGGTATTCCAGCCAGAAGGTGGTGTGAACCAGCGGATAGTATTGCGGCACGGCGCCCACCTCGAACCAGATGCGCTTCAGCCTGTTCCAATCGCGCAGCGTCAGGTTTTCGGTGACGTAATCGTCGTCGTCCCAGATGAAGCCGCCCTGCAACGCAGGCAGGTACGCCGCAATCGTCAGCACGAAAATCAGCCCCGCAACGACCCACGGCGAGAGGGAACGCGCCGGAGCAGATTGCGCCGAGATCGTTCTTCCGTCTGTTTGACGGTTGGATTGCTGCGCGGCACTCATGGTTCATCGGGCGGCGCGCCCAGTTGCTTCAACTGCTCCCGGGCTTCGGCGTAGTCGGGTTCGAGTCTAAGCGCTTCCTGGAGGTGGTGACGGGCTTCGTCGCGACGCCCCAGCTCGGCCAGAGCCGCACCGAGATGACCGTGCGCCCGGGCCAGATCCGGCGAGAGCCGCAGCGCCTGCCGGAAAGCGTCCACGGCACCCCGCAGATCGCGCTTGAGCGCCAGTACATTGCCCAGATTCAAGTGCGTGCCCGCGTTGTTCGGATCCAGCCGCGCGGCTTCGCGCAGATGCCCGAGCGCTTCGTCCAGTCTGCCGACCGACGCCAGTGCCACGCCGAGATTGTCGTGGGTGCGAGCGTGTTCGGGCGACAGTTTCAAGACCGCTTCGAACTGGCGGATCGCCTCTTCCGTTTTTCCGGCCTGAAGGAGCGTGCTGCCCAGGCTGTTGCGTGCCTCCACCAGACTCGGGTTGACCCGCAACGCCGCCTCGAGATGCTCGATCGCTTCGGGCAACCGCCCCTGCTCGCCAAGCGCCAACCCCAGCGCGTGATGCGCCTCGGCATCTTGCGGCGCTAGACGCAGCGCCTCCCGGAACTGCGCGATCGCCTCGTCCATGCGCCCGGCCTGCATCAATCCGTTTCCGAAAGCGACGCGCAATTGCGGATGATCCGGTCGGGCGCGCACGGCTCGCTCGAACAACGGAAGCGCTTCAGCGTGGCGATTGCGCGCGGCCAGCTCGGCCGCCAGATTGTGCAGTGCGAAGGCATGTTCAGGTTTGAGCTCGATCGCGGTCCGAAAACACGCCATCGCGGCATCGGGCTGACCTTTCCGTGCCAGAGCCGTGCCCAGGTTGTTGAGCACTTCGGCGCAGGCGACCATGCGCCGGGGATCAATCCGATACACGGCGCCTTCGGAAGCCGGTCCCGCGCCGGCCGGGCCTGGCGGCAGGCGTACCAACGGCGCTGCGGACTCCGGGACCTGCGCGCATTGGAGCGCGTTTTGCAGCGCCTCGATGGCTTCATCCAAGCGGCCCGTCTCGATGTAGTAGTTGCCCAGGTTTGCCCAGGGGATGTCGTTCCGAACGGTCACAGCCACCGCGTGGCTGAAGAGTGTGCCGCTGTTGCGCCAGAGCCGCGCCTGATTCGCCGTCTGAATCGCGCAGCTTCCCACAATCAGCAGCGCGGCGGGGCCGAGCCAGCTTCGGAGCAACGGCCATCGCTGCGCCCGTTCGCCCACGCCCCAGGCCAGCGCGATCCCCAGGCCGATCAGCGGCAGGTAGGTATAGCGATCCGCCATGGATTGCGCGCCCACCTGCACCAGCCCGATCACCGGAATCAACATGCCCCAAAACCAAAACCAGCCGAAAAAACATGCCGGTGTCGCCGCCCCAACCAGACCGCGCCGCAACACAGGGCCAGCACCAGTATCGCGCTGCCCCACACCCACAGCCCCGGCCAATCGCCCGGATGCGGATACGGATTCGCCAGATTCACCGGCCAGAACGTCTTGCCCAGGTAGCGCGCATAGGAGACAAATGCATTCTCGATTCGCGCCGACAACGGGAACGCGTCGAGCGTCTGGACCGAACCGCCTTTGCGTTGGGCAACGAACGTGATCACGCACGAGAGGAGCGTCAGCGCAAAGAACGGGAGCTTTTCGCGCACCAGCGGCCAAATCGCGCGGGCCGAAAGCGACAGGTTCAACCGGCGCAGCGGCCAGTAATCCAGCAGCAACAACACAAAAGGCAGTGTGACGAGCATCGGCTTGCTCATCAGCCCCAGAACAAAGAACGCCACCGCCAGCCCGTAGTCGGGCCAGCCGCGTCGTGCGCAACGAGCCGCTCCTCGCGACCCGGAGAGACCGACGGCCCTGCTGCGGGGTGGCGCTTGACTCTGTTGCCCGGTCCGTTGCGCGGCATAGCGCACGTACGCCCACAGGCTCAGGAAGAAAAAAAGGCCGCTCAACAGGTCCTTCCGCTCCGAAATCCAGGCGACCGATTCGACGTGCAGCGGATGCACCGCAAAAAGCGCGGCGACAAACGCGCCGGCCCACAAGGGAAAATCCTTCGCATGTGCGGTCGCTTCCGACCCGTTCATGCGGCGCAACAGCAGAAACAGCAGCACGGTGTTCAGCGCGTGGATCGCCAGGTTCATCGCGTGATGCCAGCCGGGGCGCGCGCCGAACAGCTCGCAGTCGAGCATGTGCGAGAGCCAGGTCAGCGGATGCCAGTTGCTGGTCCATGTGGTGGTGAACGCCCAGATCACATTGTCCCAACTCAAGCCCGACAGGACGCGGGGGTTCTCGTGGACGTAATCGTGGTCGTCGTAGTTGAGGAAATCCGCGTGCGTCACCGGCCAGAACGCGCCGACGGCGAGAGCGACCAGAAGAACCGCAATGACGGCGACCCGCCACGGCGGCCCGCTCGCGGTGCGTGCCGGTGCCGAACCGGCAACGGATCGGTCGCCGCCACGGTCCGCAGGTTCGGGGACGCGCGGGCCGACGTTCCTGTGCGTCGCCTTCATGCGGCAGGAGCGTAACGAATCAACGCCCCACTGAACAATCCGACCAGACCGGCGGGCGGAAGCGACCAGAACCCGCGGGTGTGGGCGCGGCCGAAGGCGCAGCGGACGCGTCCGGCCTGGAGCGTCTGCGGTTCACATGTTCGATGGCGTGGCGGACGGAGCGCTGCCGTTGTGCAGAAACAACGGTTTCAGGTGCCGCTCCAGGAGGTTGAACGTGACGTTGCGGCTGATGCTGCCGTTGCGGCTGCGCACCAGATGCAGAAAGCGCTCGCCTTTCTGCGCGGCAATCTTGTAGGCCACGTGCAGCAACTGACGCATGTGCGGATTGAACTGCGGGTTGGCCGGGTCGTGCCGCACCGCTGCGGCAAACCGCGCCGCGTCCCAGCTTGCCACCACCGCAGGCGAGGGCAGTTTGGCGCGGTCAATGTCAATGACACTCGCGTACGGCTCGCAGAGTTCGTCCATGCGCCGGAGCGCCTCGGAATAAATCTCCTTGGCCAGCGCCAGACCCTCACCGCCGCCTTCGGCCAGGCCGATGAGTTCTTCCAACCACGTGGTCCCGGCGGTTTTCAGGTGCAGCCCGGCATTGTACCGTCGCAACGCGCGTGTGATGATCGGGAAGATCGAGAACTTGTCGCTGCCCGAGTGGATGCTGAGCTTGAGGTTGGTCGGCAGGTTGTACCGCCGGGTGGCGAAGGCGATCACGGCCAGCGCGGCGTTGAATTCGAGTTCGAACCGGCGGATGTCCCCCACGTAATCCACACCCTTGTTGAAGCGGCCGGTGAACTTGGGCGCAATGGTTTGCACCGGAACGCCCTCGTCAGCCAGCGCCGCCAAGATGACCAGCAGTTCCGGTGGCGCTTGCGGATCGCTGGTCTCGTCCATGGAAACCTCGGTGATGAACCGGCCGGCGCCCTTGGCCGCCGCAATGTGC
Organism: uncultured Verrucomicrobiota bacterium; assembly: GCA_964465445.1. Classification (GTDB taxonomy): domain Bacteria; phylum Verrucomicrobiota; class Verrucomicrobiia; order Limisphaerales; family JAOAIM01; genus JAOAIM01. The sequence goes on along the minus strand of CAYXJB010000162.1, from coordinate 2,485 downwards.
CGGTAGATGCGCCCGGCTTCCCGGACCGCGACGAGGTATTTGGAGGCGATCCGCTCGACGTCGGCGCGCGTTACCGTGAAGGGCGTTTCGATTCCCGGGATCTGGACCTGCCCGACCAGTTCCGGATGATGCTCGACAAACGCGCGAATTTCCTCCGCGGCGGCGGGTTTGCCGATCGAATCGGCCACGTCAATCGTGTAAAAATCGCAATACGGGATGTAGCGGTCCACCGTCTCCAGTCGGATATGGTCGGCGTCCACGTGCCAGGGCTTGCTCCAGCCCAGCTTGCGAACAGCCGCTTCGGCCGCCGCGCGGACGCTCGACGGGTCCGAACCGACCGTCAGGTGCTCGCGGTGGGACTTGTTCCAGACCGGAATGACCTCGACGCCCTGTTCGGCCATCCGGATGCAAGCCAGCAATTGCGCTTCGGCCTCCTGGCCGAACCGGTCGCCAACCCCAATCGAATATTTCTCCAGTTTCACTGACGTTTGCTCACTTTACGAAAAATCATGCCCGCCGCGCGTCGAAAAAGCCAAGAAGCTCGCATCCGCAGTTTGTGCACCAGCCCCTGAAAATTTTGCATCGCGCTCCTCCGCTGCAAAGTGCCTTTTCAGCCGCCTCAGCCGGCCCGAACGCCGCCCCGGCCGGTGCAGATTTTTCAAGCGAGACTGCAGAAAACTGAAGCATCCGTTTGCGTCGGAATGAGTAAGGTGTCGCAGCCCGCGATCGGGGATGGATGTCCGTGACCTCGTCCGGGCGCGGTTCGAAAAACAGCCTGTCCAAGGCAGAGCGGCAGTTTATGATGGCTCTGCTGCTGGCGGGCGCGTTTGAATTGACGATGAGCTTCATCCACGAGGATTTTCTGTTGCAGACGCCCACGGCGCGGCGGCTCTACCACCAGTTCGCCGAGCCGCAACCAATCTTCGATTATCACTGTCATCTCTCGCCCCGGGACATCGCCGCCAACCGGCAATTCGCCAACCTGTTCGAGATCTGGCTCGAGGGCGATCACTACAAGTGGCGGGCCATGCGCACCAACGGGGTGGCCGAGCGCTTTTGCACGGGTGACGCCTCGCCGTGGGAAAAGTTCCAGGCCTGGGCAGCCACCGTGCCCCACACGTTGCGCAATCCGCTCTATCACTGGACGCATCTGGAGTTGAAGCGCTATTTCGGGATCGAGGAGCTGCTGGATGCGGATTCGGCGCGCCGGATTTGGGAGCGGGCCAACCGCCAACTGCAGAGTCCGGAACTTTCGGCGCAGGGCATTCTCAAGAAATTCCGGGTTACCACGCTGTGCACGACCGACGATCCGACCGACGATTTGAAGCATCACGAGGCCATTGCCGCCAGCGGGTTGGTCACGCGCGTGTTTCCAGCGTTCCGTCCGGATCGGGCGCTGGCGGTGGATCAGCCCGAGACCTTCAACAGTTGGGTGGACCGACTGGCAGCGGCGGCGGATGTGGAGATCAACCGATTGAGCGCATTTCTGGAGGCGTTGCGGCGTCGGCACGAGTACTTCCACGCGCACGGCTGCCGGATTTCGGACCACGGCCTGAGGCGGTGCTACGCGGATTTTTGCTCGGAACGAACGGCGGCACGGATCTTCGAGCGGGCGCGTCGCGGTCGGGCCGTTAGCCCGCAGGAACAGGAGCAGTTTGCCGCCTTCATGATGCTGTTTTTCGGTCGGCTGGACGCCGAGAAGGGCTGGGTCAAGCAGTTGCATCTGGGGGCGCTGCGCAACACCAACACGCGCCGGTTTCGGGAGCTGGGGCCGGACACCGGCTTTGATTCGGTGGGTGATTTTGCCCAGGCGCAGGCCCTGGCGCGATACCTGGACCGGCTCGATCAGGAAAACGCGCTGCCGAAGATGATCCTCTACAACATCAATCCGGCCGACAACTACGTGTTTGGGACGATGATCGGCAATTTTCAGGACGGCTCGGTGGCGGGCAAGCTCCAGTGGGGCAGCGGGTGGTGGTTTTTGGATCAGAAAGAGGGGATGGAATGGCAGCTCAACGCGCTATCGAACCTGGGGTTGCTGTCGCGGTTTGTGGGGATGGTGACCGATTCGCGCTCGTTCATGTCGTTTCCGCGGCACGAATATTTTCGGCGGGTGCTCTGCAATTTGATCGGGCGGGATGTGGAAGCGGGCGAGCTGCCCGATGAGGAGTCGCTGCTGGGGCCGCTGATTCGGAATCTCTGCTACGGCAACGCCGAGCAATACTTCGGGCTGCCGGCCGAGAGCCGCGTGCCCGACGCCGTCAAATCCCGCAAACGCTCCGGCCGGCGCGCCACGGCCGGCTTGGTCGCCTGATCCTTTGAGCGCTTTGCATCAAGAACCGCACGTGACCACCGCGCCGGCCGGGCAGGCGGCGGCGCCCGGTCCCTGGGCCGTGGGCCATCAGCGCTGGATTGTCTGCGCGCTGCTGCTGTTTGCCGCCATCATCAACTACGTGGATCGCCAGGTCATCGGCATCCTCAAACC
>CAYXJB010000161.1:0-6795 GCA_964465445.1 uncultured Verrucomicrobiota bacterium | reverse complement strand
GCCAGTTCCATGGCCAGTTTTTTGTCGCCCGGGGCGTGTTCGTAAAGGAGTTCAAGCGACATCGCGGCAGTGCGTGGCATTTGCAGTGCCTGGGCGGCTTCGGCGATGATGCGATGGGCCACCGAGTTGTCCGGGTCGTGATTGAGGGCTTCCTCGGCGGCGGCCATGGCAGCGGCCGGATCTTTGCGCAGGGCCAGTTGCGCCCTGGCCAGCAGCGGCGAGACGGCGGCGTGGGTCCAGGCTTTTTTGAGGAAACCGCCGCGGGCTTTCTGGCGCTGGGCGGTGCGCAGGGCGCGGCGGCACTCGAACAGACCCGGTTCACGACGCAGCACCTGGCAGAACAGGTCAATGGCGTAGTCGAAGTTCTCGCGCGAGAGTGCGTCGTTGGCCCTGGCGATCAGCAATCGGATCTCGCGCGGGATGTCGTTCAGATCCTTTTCCGGCATCGCACTCCGATCTAGCCACAGTCGTGAGGCAAAATCCAACGCAATTTGGGAAGGCCGACGCCGGGCGGTGAGCTGCCGGAAGCCTCAGAACCGCGCCCCGGCGCTCAGTCCCCAGGTCAGCGGTGCGCCGCTTTCACCGATGAAGCCCGAGGGTGCCAGACCCGGATAGGCCAGCGCCACCGGCACGTAGCGGGTGTCGAAGGCGTTTTTGATCCAGCCCTCGATGAACCAGTGTTTGCGGCGCAAGCCGGCGCGGAAATTCGCCAGCGTGTAGGCGCTCTGGCCGGCGGTGTTCTGATCGTCGTAAAAAAAGCGCCCGCTCAAGATGACCTCGGCCCGGGCAAAGAGCGTCCAATCCCCGCCCAGCTCCAGGGCGTATTGCGTGCCGGCCGCGGCGGTGTAATCGGGCGTGAAGGGCACGTGGCGGCCCGCGACCGAGCCGCCGCCGGATTGGCTGCCGGCCAGGAAACGCGCGTCGTTGTAGCCAAAGCTGCCGAACAGATCCCAACCCGCGCAGGGCCGGGCGCGCAGTTCGAATTCGGCGCCCTTGCTGTGCGCGCCGCCGACGTTGGCGATGTAGTACTGCCCGGGCACGGCCGGGTTGGGGACGTTCAATTGCAGGTTGTCCCAGTGGGTGTAGAAGAGCGCGCAGTTGGCCGTGAGACGTCCGTCGCACCAGCGGGTTTTGAATCCGGCCTCGTAATTCCAACTGTCCTCCTGTCCGTAGGCCTCGGTGCCGGGCGGCGAAGCGGCGTTGAAACCGCCGGCCTTGAAGCCGCGGGCCAGACTCAGATAGGCCGCGCAATCGGGCGTGAGCCGAACCAGCGCGGTGGCCTGCGGCGAGCATTCGCCGAACTCGTTGTCGAGCCGCTGGAGCAGCGGCGGACCGAAAGCCGGCACGGTACTCGAGCCCAGCCGCGCCCGCTTGTTTTCGTAATCGCCGCGCGCACCCAGGCTCAGTTCGAACCGGTCGCGGACGCTGAAGGTGCTCTGGCAGTAAATGCCCAGACCCCAGTCCTGCAGATCGGCCTGCGAGAGGCTGCGCATGGGCAGGGGCGAGAGCGGCGGGTTCAGATCGTTGAACGCGCGCTGCTGATAATCGTGCACGAACACAAACACGCCGCTCTGCCAGCGCAACTGGATCTGGTCGGAGAGATTCCAGGGCGCATCCTTCGGCGAGGTGAGGCGGATTTCCTGGGTGAACTGCGCGGCCTCTTCGGCGTTGTGGCGCACGGCCAGCGGCGCGGGCGAATAATCCAGGTCGGTGACGTCTTCGGTCTTCCACCACACGCCGCCGGTGACCAGCGCCACATCGAGCCGCTCGCCCCAGTAATTGGCCAGCAGCGTGGGAGCGAGCAAATCCCGCGTGGTGCGCCCCTCGAAGTCGCGCGCCACGTGATGTGGTCGGGCGCGAATCGCCGCCAAATCGCCCAGCGCGTAGTCGCCGTCCCGGTCGCGTTCGCCTGTCAGCAACAGGCGCAGCTCGCACCGTTCGTAGGGCCGCCACAGAAGCTGGCCCTTGCCGAAAAACCCTTCGCGATGGTCCAGATCGTGCCCGGTGAGGTCGTTGCGGGTGTAACCCTCGCGCGAGGACCAGTCCAGCGCCACGCCGGCGGCCAGCTCCTCGGCCAGCAGCGGACCGGACACCGAGACGCGCCCGTCCCACAGATCGAAGTTGCCGCCCGTGCCGGTGAAGCTGCCCTGCCAGTGCTGCAACGAGGGCCGTGTGCTGGTGATGTTGATGAGTCCGCCCACGGTGTTGCGTCCGAACAGCGCCCCTTGCGGCCCGCGCACAAATTCGATCTGCTCGACATCCAGCAGCTCGATCGAAGAGGCGCTGGCGTTGAACTGCGGCACGCCGTCGTAGTAGGTCGTGACCGCCGGGTTGTACGGGCTGGCACCCAGGCCGCGGAAACGCGGGTTGCTGAGCTTGCGGGCCGAAAAATCGGTCATCACCACGTTGGGCGCGTAAACCGCCGCCTCCCGCACCAGGGTGATGCGGGCATCGGCAAGCGTCTCGGCCGTGATCGCCGAGACGCTCACCGGCGTCAATTGCGCCTCGGTTCGTTCCTTTTGGGCGGTGACGTACACCGGCGGCAGCGGGCTGATGGCGCTTGCGCGTGGCGGCGGGTTGGTCGGGACGTTTTCCTGGCCGCGGCCGAGGGGCGCTGCGCCGCTCAGGGTCAGCAGCCATGCCCCAACAATCCACACCGGTCTTTGCCGGGGCTGCAGCGGCCGACCGGATTGCCGCGCTGGACGCAACAACATGCGCCGGATTTTGCAAGAGCGGCGATGCGAGGCAAACCGAATCGAGCCGCGGCGAGCGCCAACCGGTTCAGCGCCTGAACAGCCACAGGATCAACGACAGCACCAGGCTCAGCAACAGACAGGTCGTCAGCGGGAAATAGAAGTTGAAATTGCCCCGGCTGTAGTGGAAATCGCCCGGCAGCCGGCCGATCCAGCCCTTGCCGAAACCCGACCACAGCAGCGCTCCGGCCAGCACCAGCAGCGCCCCGACGATGACCAGGAATTTGCCGATCTCGTTCATGGCGCGATCCGGCGCGCCGGAACGAGCCGTCCGCCCGCCCCGGCGCGGGCGCAGTCTAGCTCAACGCTCGATCATTTCAAAGCGTTCTTCGATGAGCAACGCGCCCTGGACGCGCGCCAGCTTGGCGTACAGGCCGTCGAGCGCCAGCAGCTCCGGGTGCGTGCCCCGCTCGACGATGCGGCCCTGGCGCAGGACCAGAATCTGATCGGCGCGCCGGATGGTGCTCAGGCGGTGGGCGATGACGAAGCTGGTGCGGTTGGCCAGCAGCCGTTCGAGGGCCTGCTGGATGAGCCGCTCGGTGGCCGTGTCCACGCTCGCGGTCGCTTCGTCCAGGATGAGAATGGGCGCGTTTTTGAGCAGGGCGCGGGCGATGCTCACGCGCTGTTTTTCGCCGACGCTGAGCTTGATGCCGCGTTCGCCCACGCGCGTGTCGTAGCCGTTGGGCAGGCGCTGGATGAATTCGTGGCAATTGGCCGCCTCGGACGCCGCCAGCAACTCGGCCTCGGTCGCGTCGAGTTTCCCGTAGAGAATGTTCTCGCGAATGGTCCCGTTGAACAGAAACGGCTCCTGGGTGACGACGCTGATGTGGGCGCGCAGCGAGTCCAGGGCGATGTCGCGGATGTCCTGCCCGTCAATGAGAATCCGACCCGCGGTGGGCTCGTAGAAGGCCGGCAGCAGATTGACCAGGGTGGATTTGCCCGCGCCGGTGGGGCCGACCAGCGCGATCATCTGCCCGGCCCGGGCGTGCAGGCTCACGTTGCGCAGGGCGGGTTTGTCCTCGCCGTAGTCGAAGCTCACGTTCTCGAAGATCACCTCGCCGCGCACCGGGGTGCGCAGCGGCCGCCGGCCCGGATGCACGTGCGCCTCCGGCTCGGCATCCAGAATGTCGAACACCCGTTCGCCGGCCGCGCGGGCGCTCTGGAGCATCTGGTTGAGCGCATGCAACTGGCCGACCGGCGCGTAAAACATGTGCAGGAAGAACAGAAATCCCACCAGCTCGCCCGGGGTCATTTGCGCGGTGATGACCAGCCGACCGCCGACCCAGAGCACCAGCGCAAAGCCGATCGCCCCCGCGCAGGTCATCGCCGGCGAGTAGATCGCCCAGGCGCGCATGATGCCCAGCGTGGCGCGTCGCAGCGCCTGGGCCCGCTCGGCGAACCGGCCGTCCTCGTGCGGTTCGCGTCCGAACGCCTTGATCTGGCGGATGCCCTGCAGATTGTCCATCAGCAGCGCATGCAGCGCGCTGGCGGCTTCGCGCTGGCGACGGTAGCGCCGATGCGCGGTGAGCGTGTACCAGAGCGCCCCGGCGGCCAGCACCGGGATGGGGATCATCGCCACCGCCGCGAGCACCGGTTGCGTCCAGAACAAAATCAGCGCCACGCCGACCACGCTGAGCAGCGCCACGCTGCCCTGTTCCAGTCCGTCAATGAGCACCCGTTCCATCGCGTTGACGTCCTCGACGATGCGCGTCATCAGATCTCCGGAGGCGCGTCGGTCGAACCAGCCCACCGGCAGCCGCTGCAGTCGGGCATAGACGGCGCGACGCAGATCGAAAATCACCGCCTGTTCGAGCCGGTTGTTGATCAGAATGCGCAGGGCGTTGAACAGATCCCGCAGCACAAACGCGCCCATGAGCCCGAGCATGACCGACGGCAAGAGCTCGGCCCGGCGTTTGGCCACGATCTCGTCGAGCGCAAACTGGGTCAGCTTGGGAAAGACCAGCGAGGCCAGCAGCGAAAGGATCGCGCAGCCGACGGTGGCCGCCACGCGCCATTTGTACGGTCGCAGATACGCCGCCACACGCCGCAACACCTCGAGGGTGCGACGGGATTTGGCGCCAAAGGTCGGGTCCAGACCGCTCTGCTCGTGCTTGGCCATGACGTGTCGGTTCGCTCGGCTCATCAGTAAAGGGCCCCGGGCCGCTCGGGCGCAAGGGTCCTGAACGGCGACCCGGCGGCGGGTTGGCGCTGCATCCGCTGAGGAGCTGATTTTTCAGAACGCACCGGGTGCGGTCGGGCGCGGTGGTCGCTCGAGCCGGCGGCGATCAGATTTTTTGAGCCAGCTTCGCCCAGGAATCTTTCAGGCCGATGGTGCGATTGAAGACCAGCCGACCGGGCCGGCTGTCCGGGTCCAGCGCAAAGTAGCCCAGGCGTTCGAACTGGTAGCGCAGCTCCGGTCGCGCCTCGGCCAGCGCCGGTTCGCAGCGGGCGCGCACGATTTCGAGGCTCTTGGGATTGAGGAACTGTTTGAAATCGCCCGCGGCGTCGGGCTCGGGCACCGTGAAGAGCCGGTCGTAGAGGCGGCACTCGGCTTCGAAGGCGTGCGGGGCGCTGACCCAGTGGATGGTGCCTTTGACCTTGCGATGGGCGGCGGGCCCGCCGGCGCGGCTGTCCAGATCGGCGGTGCAGCGCAGCTCGATTACGTTGCCGGCGGCATCCTTGATCACCTCGTCGCAGCGGATGATGCAGGCGTATTTGAGACGCACCTCTCCGCCGGGGCGCAGCCGGAAAAACTGCGGCGGCGGTTGTTCCATGAAATCGTCGCGCTCGATGTAGAGCTCGCGACCGAAGGGCACCGGACGCGTGCCGGCCGCGGGGTCTTCGGGATTGTTGACGGCCTGGACCATCTCGACGCGGCCCTCCGGAAAATTCGTCAGCACCACCCGCAGCGGCCGCAACACGGCCAGCCGTCGGAGCGCGCGCCGGTTCAGATCCTCCCGAATCGCGTGTTCGAGCACGGCCACATCGGTCAGCGCGTTGTACTTGGTGATGCCGATGTTGCAGGCGAAGGCGCGGAGGGCTTCGGCGGTGACGCCGCGCCGGCGCAGGCCGCTGATGGTCGGCAGGCGCGGGTCGTCCCAGCCGGCGACGTGGCCTTCCTGGACCAGTTGCATGAGCTTGCGCTTGCTCATGACGGTGTAGGCCAGATTCAGTCGCGCAAACTCGTACTGGCGCGGCAGGGGTCGCGGCAGATCGAGATTTTCCAGAATCCAGTCGTAGAGCGGCCGGTGCACCTCGAACTCGAGCGTGCAGATGCTGTGGGTGATGCCCTCGATGTAGTCGCTCAGGCAGTGCGCAAAATCGTACATCGGATAAATGCACCAGCGCCGACCGGTGTGATGATGCTCGGCGTGGCGGATGCGGTAGAGCACCGGGTCGCGCATCCAGATATTGGGCGAGGCCATGTCAATTTTGGCCCGCAGCGTGCGCGCTCCGTCGGGGAACTCGCCCGCGCGCATCCGGCGGAACAGATCCAGATTCTCGGCCACGGACCGATCGCGATAGCGGCTGGGCGTGCCGGGCCGATCCGGCGCGCCGCGCATCCGGTCCACTTCCTCGGGCGTGTGGTCGCACACGTAGGCCTTGCCCTTTTCGATGAGCCGGACGGCGAACTCGTAGAGTTGCTCGAAGTAATCGGAGGCGTAGAACGGCTCGAGCTCGGCGTCCTGGCCGCCGGTGACCGCCGGCAACAAGTAATCCGTCCGGCCATCGGTCTCCAGCCGCCGGGGCGTTTGGCCCCTGGGCTTGAGCCCCAGACAATGATCCGCCCAGCCGGCGATCAACCACCGCACATCCTCGACAATCGAAGTCACGTATTCGATGTCCTCCTTGGTCGGATTGGTGTCATCCATCCGCAGGTTGCAAATGCCGCCGAACTCGCGGGCGATGCCAAAGTTCAAACAGATGCTCTTGGCGTGGCCGATGTGCAGATAACCGTTGGGCTCGGGCGGAAAACGGGTGTGAATCCGCTCGTACCGCCCTTCAGCGACGTGCCGCGCGACGATCTCCCGAATGAAATCCG
>CAYXJB010000160.1:3726-6868 GCA_964465445.1 uncultured Verrucomicrobiota bacterium | reverse complement strand
CAGGTCCTCGAAACGGTCCGCACCCGATTCAACCCGCAAACCGACCATGTCATCGTCGAAGGGCAACCGCTCTGGCACATCGGCGTGGTGGGCATCGTCGCCTCGCGCCTGGTGCAGGAATTCTGGCGACCAGCGATCATCGTCGGCGGTGAGGGCACGCTCTGGCGCGGCTCGGGCCGGAGCATTCCCGGATTCGATCTGGCCGCCGCCCTGCGCGCTTGCGACGATCTTCTGGAACGACACGGTGGCCACGCGCTGGCCGCCGGCCTGAGCGTGCGCCCCGAAAACCTCGATCCGCTCCGCGCCCGACTCAACGAGCTGGCCCGGCGCACGCTCCGACCCGAAGCGCTCCAGCCGGCCTTGCGATTGGATGCAGAAGTCGGCCTGGAAGAACTGACCCTCGCGCGGATCGAGGAACTGGAACGGCTTCGGCCCACCGGCGTGGGCAATCCGGGCGTGCAATTGTGCGCGCGCCGATTGCGCCACCAACGTGCGCTCCAGCGGCTGGGTCAGGACCGCCAGCATGTCAAACTCTGGGTGAGCGACGGCACCGCCACGCTCGAAGCCATCTGGTGGCGGGCGGGCGAAGCGGCCCTGCCGGTGGGCACGTTCGACCTGGCGTTCGTTCCGGAGATCAACGAGTTCAACGGCCGCCGCACCGTGCGGCTCAAGGTCCTGGACTGGCAACCGTCGGAATAACGCCCAACCGTGCGCCCTCGACTCAGGCCGCGATGGTCGGGTCGGGCCCTACCGGCTGGCGGGCAGGTGGTCGCGGAGTTTTTCGAGCTTGGGCCGGATCACCGCCTGGCAGTAGGCGGCGTTGGGATTCTTGCGGTAGTAGTCCTGATGATACGCCTCGGCCGGGTAAAAGGCCCGCAGCGGGACGATTTCAGTGACGATCGGTTTGGCAAAACGCTTTGCCGCCTCCGCTCGGGAAGCTTCGGCGATCTGCTTTTGCCGGTCGTTCTCGTAGAGAATGATCGAGCGGTATTGCGTGCCGACGTCATGGCCCTGGCGATTGAGCGAGGTCGGGTCGTGCGCTTTCCAGAACAGGTCCAGCAACTGCTCGAGGCTGACCTGAGCCGGATCGTACTCGATCTGGACCACTTCGGCATGGCCGGTCTGGCCGGAGCACACCTGTTCGTAGGTTGGATTGGGCGTGTGGCCGCCGGCGTAACCGCTGGTGACCGACCGCACGCCGGGCACGCGCTCGAAGACGGCTTCGATGCACCAGAAACAGCCGCCGCCCAGGGTGAGTCGTTCGGTTCGATTGGTCGTGGTCATGGTGGCAACGGGTTGGGCGTCGCCGGCCAGCAGCGCGGTGGCGAGCGTGGCCAGGCCGAGGGCGCTTGCAAGCCGGTGGTTCATGTTCGTTCGGCCGCGTCACCGGTGTGGTTGGACGCTTCGGCACGGCTGCGTTCGGGGTTGGGCAGTTCCTGCAAATGCTCCGGTCGGAGAGGTTCGGAGATGACGTGTTCTTCGCCGAGCCATTTGCCCAGGTCAATGAGCTTGCACCGGTGCGAGCAGAACGGCCCGTACGGTCCGCTGAACCAGTCGCCGCGCTTGCCGCAGGTCGGACACCGGACGATGGGATTGTCGCGTGGCATGGGCTCGAAACCTTAGCGGCCGGGGCCGCGGCGGATGTCCTGGGCGAGCAGGCGCATGTGGCGGGCGAGTTCGGCAGCCTTCTCGCGCGGCAGGCCGGCGGATTCGAGAGCTGTTTGCGTCTCGGTGAGCAGCGCATCCAGTTGCGACGTTGGCAACGAGGCGCTGTTGAGCAGGGCTTCGAGCGTGCGCGCGAGGTGATGGATCACCGAGGCGTCGGGTTTGCGTCCCTGGAACGCGACGCTCAGGGCGTTGATGAATCCGCTGGCGGTGCTCAGGAACGGTTTCCGACCACGTGCCGTCTGGGCAATGTCCCGGAGCAGTTGTTGTTTGTGTTCCTGAGTGGCCGGGGTTTGGGCTAGGAACAACGTCAGGTCAGCTTCGAGCCGGGCGATGGCCTGTGTGGATGAGAGCGTGGGCAGGCTCGGGGACGGCGTCGGAGCAGGCGCGGCGGCAGATGCGGCCGGCGAAGCCGGTGCCGCCGGGGTGGCGGGTTTGGCCGGCGGCGGGACGCCCTGGCGTGCGTTGCTTTGTTCGGCGGTGGCCCGGGCGCGGCGTTTGATCTGGTCGGCCTGAGCGCCCTGACCCGGCGCGGCGGTGGCCAGTGCGAACAGGAGCAGGAGCGAGAGAACGATTTTCATCGGTTCGGCGCGTTGCGCCCGCATCAAGGATGAGCCGCGACTTCTTTCTTGTTGCGGAGCAGTTGGATGTAATCGAGGAGAATTCGCTCGGTTTCCTCGAGGGCCGGATCGGTCTGGAGCGGTTTGTCCGGGTCGGTCGTTTCGGTATTGGCGGTGGCCGAGAGGGTGTTGGCGGCCAAGGCATCCGGATCGCCGGCGGTGCTGGTGGTGCGGGTGAGTGCGGCCAGGGTGTTGGTTTTGCCCAGCGGCGGCGGCAGACCGGGCAGCTCGGCCTGCTTGAGCGTGATTTCGTAAATCGTCCAGTTCGACGGCGGGCGGGCGCGGCGTTCTTCCTCGCGGGCTTTTTGTCGGGCCCGGGCTTCTTCGAGTTCGCGGAGGCGTTCCTGTTCGTTGAGCGAGAGGGTTTTGTCGGCCTGCTGTTTGCGGAACAGCTCGATGTCTTCGCGGATGTAGGCAAAGTCCTGGTTGGTGGCCAGTCGGGCGTTGGAGCGCAGCAGAAGTTCGGTCAGCTCAGCGGGTGTGACCAGGTGGAGTCGTTCGTATCGTGCCGCGGGGATGGTGTCCCAGCCGAGGGGATTTTCGAGCGCATCTTCGCCGATGTCCCGCGAGTAGTTCCAGATCGAGGGCAGGACAATGTCGGGAATCACGCCGCGCAACTGGGTCGAAGCGCCGCTGGGTCGGTAGAATTTCTGGATCGTCATTTTGAGCTGGCCCGGGTCGTTGGTGAAGCCCGGATCGAACGCCGCCACAAACGGCGCCAGCGGATTGAGATTCTGGACGGTGCCCTTGCCGTGGGTGGCGCTCTCGCCGACGATGATCGCGCGGCCATAATCCTGCAGTGCGCCGGCGACGATCACCGACGCGCCCGCGCCGGCCCAGTCGATGTAGAACATGTT
>CAYXJB010000160.1:0-3716 GCA_964465445.1 uncultured Verrucomicrobiota bacterium | reverse complement strand
GATCTGTTCCTCCTCGTCGGCTCGCACGAATCGGTGTCCGTCGGTGGTGCGGACCTGGACGACGGGCCCTTGTTTAATGAACAGGCCGGTGACCTTGATGGCTTCTTCGAGCGAGCCACCCCCGTTGCGGCGCAGGTCCAGGATCACGCCGGCGACGCGTTCCTGGGTGAATTTTTTGAGCAACTTGGCAACGTCGGCCGAGGTCGAACGCGGCGTGGGACGCAGCTCCGGCGACTCGGCGCCGCCTTCGCCGCCCTCGCCGCCCCGGTCAATGGTGGCGTAGAAGGCCGGCAGATCAATCACGCCCAGGCGCAGCGGCCGGCCGGCCGGATCGGGCAACTCGATGAGTCGGCCCTTGACCTCCTGGTCTTCGAGTTTGATCTCGTCGCGGATGAGCGAGACCACGCGCCGTTCGGAGGGATTGTCGGCGGGAATGATCGTCAGGCGCACTTCAGTGCCCTTGGGGCCGCGGATCAGTTGGACGGCTTTGTTGAGATTCATGCCCACGATGTCCACCGGCGGGCCGTTGCTTTGGGCCACGGCGATAATCCGGTCGCCGACCTTGATTTGTTTGCTTTTCATCGCCGGGCCGGGTTTGAGTTCCTGGATCTTGCAATAGCCGTCCAGGTCGGTCGTCAGCACCGCGCCGATGCCAAAGAGCGCGAGGTTCATGCCGATAGCGAAGTTTTTGGCCGCGCTGGCGTTCATGTAATCGGAATGCGGGTCGTACACATGCGCCAGGGCCGTGAGATAACGCTCCAGCACCTCGTCGGAATCCCATTCCTGGAACATGTGCAGCATCCGGTGATAGCGGCGCGAGAGCAGATCGGCGATTTCTTCGGCGTCGGTCTTGGGCTGGCTCGGGGTCGCCGCCTGTGCGCCGGCCTCCGAAGTCGGCGGGGCGGTGGGGGCTCGGGTTGCGGCCGAAGCGGTCGCCGCCGCAACGGTTGTCTCGTTGGTGGCCGTGCCGAGGGCGGCCCGGTTTGTCGTGCCGGAAGTGGCGGTGTGGGTTTCGGACGGCGTGCGGCCGGCGAGCTGGTTGGTTTTGGAACGCGCTTCGATTCGGGCGAGCTTTTCCTGGAGATATTCGAGACGCAGCCGTTCGCGCCAGAGCCGGCGGGCTTCCTCCAGGTCGCGCGGATAAGGTGCTTTGCGGCGATCCGCCAGGACGCGCTCCTGGCCGCTGAAATCGAACGGATCGGTCTTGAGCAGCAGATCGGCGTGGGCGACGCGCTGGGCGAGCCGTTCCAGAAACCGGTTGAAGATCTCGTACGCAGGGGTGGTGTCGGCCACGCCCTTGCGCGTGATCGTCAGGTCATCCAGTTGGGTGCGATAGCGTTCGAACTCGGCCAGGTCCTGCTGGGTAAAGTGCAGATGCTGCGGATCGAGCATTTCCAGATAACGATCGAGGAATCGCGACGAAAACTCGTCGTCGAACGGGTGCTGCCGATAATGCGCCCGTTCCAGCAGGCGGGCCACGACAAAGGCGATGCGTCCGTCACCGGGCCCGGGAGCGAGCCGGTTGGTGAGGGAAATTGCCGGCGGCGGGCTCGTGGCGGTCGTCAGCGCCGGAGCGGTGGCCGGCGGCGGTGCGGCGGGAGGATTGGTGCGCCCGGTGGCCCGCAGCGCGAGCATCGTGGCGAGCGTCAATACCGGCACGGCCAGCAGGCCGGTCCATTTGCGCAACATCGCGTTCACCCAACTCACCGTCGCAGAGCTTTGACCGAATATAGCGCGAGCCGTTCAGGGTTGAAAATCCTCAAAATCAACCCGCCGGCCAGCGACCGGCGGCCGGGCGCGGCGGTGATTGCCTTCGGAGGGCGTTGTTTCATAATGGCCGCCCCGTGAGCGAACCGAGCCTGTTGTTGTTGATCCCGGCCTACAATGAGGAGCAGCGCATCGAGCCGGTGTTGCGGGATTACGGCCGGTATTTCCGCGACCATTACCGCGGACCGTTCCAACTGGTGGTGGTGCTCAACGGTTGCCGCGACAACACCCGCGGCGTCGTCGAAAAGGTCGCCCGCGATTTCCCCAGCATCAGCTATCTGGACTTTCCCGAGCCGATCGGCAAGGGCGGCGCGCTGATCGAGGGCCTCAAACTGGCCCCGCGCGCCGATGTGATCGGGTATGTGGACGCCGACGGGGCCACGCCGCCCCGGGCGTTGCACGAGCTGGTCCGGCGGATTGACCAGGCCGATTGCGTGATCGGGTCGCGCTGGCTGCCCGGAGCGCGTTTGCACGTGGCCCAGAGCCGCAAGCGTCGCATCGCCAGTCGCCTGTTCCATGTGCTGGTGCAACTGCTCTTCCGGATGAACATCAAGGACACCCAGTGCGGGGCGAAGGTCATGCGGCGCGAAGCGGTCGAGAAAATCCATTCGGCGCTGCGGATCGCGGACATGGCGTTCGACATCAATCTGCTCTACGCGCTGCACCGGGCCGGCTTCCGTATTCTGGAAGTGCCCACCGAGTGGACCGACAAGGTCGGCTCGAAGGTCAGACTCTTCCGGACCTCGCTGACGATGTTTCTCTCGACGGTGCGCGTGCGGCTGATTTATTCGCCGCTGTACAAATGGCTCTGGCCGTTGCGCCCGCTGGAGGCGTGGATTTACCGGAAACTGCGCGCGCCGCTGCCGCGCTCGGGTCCGCCGCCCGAAGCGGAAACGCCGCCGCGCCGCAACGATTCATGACCCTGCCCTATCAACTGGCCACACTGCTGTACTGCTTCAACGAGCGCGACGAGGTGCTGCTGTTGGAACGCGCTCGCGAGCCCAATCGCGGTCTCTGGAGTCCCTGCGGCGGCAAACTCCGGACCGCCGAGGGCGAATCGCCCTACGCCTGCGCCCTGCGCGAGGCGCACGAGGAGCTGGGGCTGGAGCTGCGCCCGGGCGATCTGCATCTGACCGGCCTGGTGAGCGAACACGGCTACGAAGGCCGCTCGCACTGGTTGATGTTTCTCTTCGAACTCAAACCGCGGCTGCGCGCCCTGCCCCCGCCCATCAGCGAAGGTCGCTTTGCATTTTTCCCGCGTGCGGCGCTCGAAACGCTGGCCCTGCCGCAAACCGATCGCGAACGCATCTGGCCGTGGTTCTGGCAGCATCGGGGCGGGTTCTTTGCCGCCCATTGTCATTGTCATCCCGACGGCCGCCTGAGCTGGGTGCTGGAGGAATCGCTCCCGGCCGCCGCCCCGGTCGCACGCAATCCCGCCGGAACATGAAACCCTCGGCGAACCAGGCGGGTCTGGACGCGCAATTCATGGAGGAGGCGTTGCGCCAGGCGCGCCGTGCCGCCCGGGCCGAGGAAGTGCCCGTGGGCGCGGTGATCGTGCGGGTCGGGCGGATCATCGCCCGGGCTTACAATCAGGTCGAGCAGCTCAAGGACGCCACCGCGCATGCCGAGATGCTGGCGCTGACGCAAGCGCAGGCGGCCGTGGGCGACTGGCGGCTGACTGATTGCACGCTCTACGTGACCAAAGAACCCTGCCCGATGTGCGCCGGAGCGATCGTGCACACGCGCCTGGCGCGCGTGGTGTTCGGCTGTCCCGATCCGAAAGCCGGCGCGGCCGGCAGCGCCATGAACCTGCTCCAGTCCGAGCGGCTCAATCACCGGTGCGCCGTCACCGGCGGCGTGCGCGAGGAGGAATGTCGCGCGCTGCTGCGCGAGTTCTTTGCGCGACAGCGCGCGGCCGGCTTGGACTGAGCGCGCCCGCTCAGCTCACC
>CAYXJB010000159.1:0-6907 GCA_964465445.1 uncultured Verrucomicrobiota bacterium | reverse complement strand
GCCAGGCCCAACCGGTTGGTCGGCGCCTCGGGCGGTAGCGGGGGCAAAATGGCCGGAACACCGGGCCCGACCGGATCGCCTTTCTGGTCGTACTCGCCGCGGATGAGCAGGAAAGTCGGTCGGTTGGTGGCCAGCTCTTTGGCGATGAGCGTGGTGGGGATGGCCTTGTCCAGGGCCTCCTGTTCGCGGCGGAGGCGCGCGAGCCGATCCGACCGGCTTTTGAATTCCGGCGAGTGCTGGCGGCGGAAGAAATCGCGCACGCGGGCGGCGTTGGTGCCGGTGGGGGCGGCCTCGAGCGCCAGGATGCCCGCAATTTCGGGGGAGATTTCGCCCGGTCCGGCGACCTCGTGGGTGAAGGTGAAACGCGCCTCGCCCTGGATGGTGACGAGTTTGAGAAGGAACCGGTTTGGGCCTTCGCGCAGTCGGACGGTGGCTTGATGTAGCAGATCGGTTTCCTCGCGGCGAAGGCGAGTCTCTTCGAGCACCAGTTCATCGTTGACCCAGAGCCGGAACAAGCCGTCGGCTTCCAGGCCGATTTCGAGCAACCGTTCGCGCGGCGACTCCAACGTGCGATAGAGGTAGCGCACGCCATGGACGCCGTGCAGGTCGGGCACGAGCACGTTGGCCCTGCCGTCCTCGAACTCGGGTTTTTTCTCCCAGCTCACCGGCTCGCGCACACCGGGGTAGGATTTCTTGAGCTCGATATTGAGTTCCGGTTCGTAGGTGTTGGTCAGAGCGCGGTGCGGCGCGTCGGCCTTGAGCGGGCCGAGCACGTGCCAGGGTTCGAAGCGTGTGGGATAAAGCCGCCGGCTCAGTTCCGGGCTTTGAGCGGCGGCCAGACGGAAACGGCCCAGGGAGTGTCTGGCTTTCGAGACGGCAAAATCCAGACGCACGCGCAATTTGGCGCCTTCGGGCACGTTCACCGGTGCGTCGGGGACGAACAGGATCGCATGCGGTTGGGCGGCGGCCTCTGGGCTGACGGCCCAGCCGGTGGCCGGTTTGCCGTCAATCGCCGCCGCGTCGGGAAACTCCGCCAGGTGCGTGTCGGCGACGGCGCGGATGAATTTGAGTTTGATCGGCTGGGCGGGTTTGTCCTTGGAATTGGGCGGCAACAGTTCGGCTTCCAATTCGCCCAGGCGGAACTGGCCGTTGCCGGCGCGGCCACTGCGCTGCTTGGGCAACGACTCGTGCGGCAGGGTTTGAAGCCGCAGGGCGGCCAGCGTGCCGACCGGAATCGGGGCGAGGATTTCGAACTCGTCGGCGGGCGGGTTGGGGCCGGTGGCCAGAACCGAATCGTCCTCCAGGATGCGCAGGTGTGCGCCGTTGGTCAGCAGCGAGCAGGCCGATTGGGGGCGGAGCGTGGCCCAACCTTCCGAGAGGCGTTGATGCCATTGGCGTTGCCAGTCGGGCAACGCGGCGTCCAGCTCGGGCATGGGCGCATCGAGTTCTTCCCGCAGGGCGGCGATGTCTTTTTCGAGTGCGGCGAGCCGGGCGGTTTGCTCGGGCGTGGGCACTTTGAGGAACGGGTCGGGATTGGGCTTGTTACCGTCCATGACCGACTCCTCAATCTGATTGAAGAAGGCGTACAGGCCGTAGTACTCGCGCTGGGTGATGGGGTCGTACTTGTGGGAATGGCAACGGGCACAGGTCATCGTCAGGCCCATCCAGACGGTGCTGGTGGTTTCGAGTCGGTCGAAGGTGTATTTGGCCTGGTATTCCTCGGTGATGGCGCCGCCTTCGCCGGTGCTCATGTTGCAGCGGACGTAGCCGGAGGCGATTTTTTGTTCGACGGTCGCTTCGGGCAACAGATCGCCGGCCAGTTGCTCGATGGTGAACCGATCGAAGGGCAGGTTGCGGTTGAACGCCTCAATGACCCAGTCGCGGTACTTCCAGATGCGTCGCTCCGCGTCAATGTGATAGCCGTGCGAATCGGCGTAGCGGACCGCGTCGAGCCAGTGCCGGGCCATGTGCTCGCCGTAATGCGGGGAGGCCAGCAGCCGATCCACGAGCTTTTCGTACGCGGCGGGATCCGGGTCGGCCAGGAAGGCTTCGACCTCCTGGGGTGTGGGCGGCAGGCCGATCAAGTCCAGCGAGGCGCGTCGGATGAGCGTGCGGCGGTCGGCTTCCGGCGAGGGCTTGAGTCCTTCGCGTTCGAGCCGGGCCAGCACAAAGGCGTCAATCTCGTTGCGCGGCCAGCGAAGGTTTTTGACGCGCGGCAGGACCGGTCGCCGGGGCGGCACAAACGCCCAATGCGGCTGCCAGGGCGCGCCGGCGGCGATCCAGCGCCGGAGCAGCTCGATCTGGGCCGGCGTGAGGTGCTTACCCGATTTGACCGGCGGCATGCGCTCGTCTTCGTCGGTGGCGGTAATGCGGCGGATCAACTCGCTGTGAAGCGGGTCGCCCGGGATGATGGCGAAGTTCTCGGACTTGAGCTGTTTGAAGGCTTCCTCGCGCAGGTCCAGCCGCAAGCCGGCCTTGCGCTTGTTCTCGTCGGGCCCGTGACAGGCGTAGCAGTTGTCCGAGAGCATCGGCTGGATGTCCCGCGCGTAATCAATCGAGCCGTTCAGCGACGGAGCCGTGCCGACGGCTGCCGATGCCAGCACCGCAACAAATGCGCAAAACCCTTCGACCCGGCGCAAGGCAGCAGAACACAGCGGCAGGACACGAGCTTTCAGCAGGACGCTCATACCATCGGGCTGACTGGGACCGAACTTTACGCGCGGACAGAGCGGACGCAACCCCAAACCCGGCGACCCCCCCTGCGCAGCCGGGCGCCGGGCGATGCTGCCGGGCCGCGCAGTGGAATGGAAACACGGGGCGTTGACAGGGCGGGGTGGGATTTTCCAAGATGTGGCGGCAAAGACGGAACGCTTTGCCCCGAACGCGGTTCGGGGTTTTTGTTTTTCACATGGCCAACACCATTCTGGTGGGCGCCCAATGGGGCGACGAAGGCAAGGGCAAGGTCATTGATGTATTGACCGAGCAGGCTGATGTGGTGGTGCGCTACGCCGGCGGCAACAACGCCGGGCACACGGTCCTGGTGGGCCGCACCCGCTACGTGCTGCATCTGGTGCCCTCGGGCATTCTGCGTCGGGGCAAGCTTTGCGTCATCGGCAACGGTGTGGTCGTAGACCCGGTCAGTCTGGTCGAGGAAATCCAGGGCTTGCGCCGGCTGGGCGTGCGCGTGGACAAGAACCTGGTGGTCAGTGAGACCGCGCACGTGGTGTTTCCCTACCATCGGGAGCTGGACGCCCAGCGGGAAGTGCTCAAGGGCAAGGACAAAATCGGCACCACCAAGAGGGGCATCGGCCCGGCTTACGGGGACAAGGCCGCGCGGGTGGGCCTGCGGATGATTGACCTGATCAACCCCGAGCGGTTGGCCGAAAAGCTCGAGGGACGCATCCGCGAAAACAACGAGGTGCTCAAGGCCTTGGGCGCCCGGCCGCTGTCGTTCCGGCGCGTGTTGGAGCAATACCGCCGGGCCGGCAAGTTTCTCAAACCCTTCCTCGGGAACACCGTCGTGTTGCTGCACGAGATGATGCGGCGGGGCAAGGACATCCTGTTCGAGGGCGCGCAGGGCACGTTTCTGGACATTGACCACGGGACGTATCCTTACGTGACCTCCTCGAACACGACCGCCGGCGGCGCGTGCACCGGCTCGGGCGTACCGCCGCATCGGATGGACCGGGTGGTGGGCGTGATGAAGGCCTACACCACGCGGGTGGGCGAAGGGCCCTTGCCCACCGAGAACGCCGAGATTGCCGAGCTGCTCCATGCCATGGGCCGGGAGTTCGGCGCCACGACCGGCCGGCCGCGGCGCTGCGGGTGGTTCGACGCGGTGGCGACGCATCAGGCTGCGATGGTCAACGGGCTCGACGAAGTGGCGGTGACGAATCTCGACGGGCTTGATACCCTCGAGACGATCAAAGTCTGCATCGCCTACCGGCACGGTGGGCGGCGATTCGACACGGTGCCCAACGACGCCGAGCTGCTGGTGGCCTGCGAACCGGTGTATGCTGAATTTCCGGGCTGGCGCACGCCCACCAGCGGGGCGCGCCGTTGGAAAGACCTGCCGGCCCGGGCGCGCGCCTACCTGCGGGCCATTGCCGAACTGACCGGCGCGCGGCTGAGCCTGGTCTCGGTCGGGCCCGGGCGTTCGCAGACGATTTTTGTGTAAGATCGGCGGGTGCGGAGACAGAATCGAAGGTGCGCTCCGGCCGCTGCTTCGAGCCGGATCGGGGCAGGACGGGCCGGCGGGTAAGACGGCGCGCCGTCACGCCGGCGTGGCCGGCTGGAGGCGACAGCGGCCTAATGCGGGCACTGACGAGCCACCAACAATGAGCACTGCAACAGCGCATCTGAGTGCCGAGGCGCGAGCGTCCCTGCCCAAGCACGTGGCGATCATCATGGACGGCAACGGGCGCTGGGCACGGGCGCGCGGCCTGCCGCGGGTCGAGGGACATCGGCACGGGGCCGAATCGGCGCGGATCATCGTCCGCGCAGCCGGCGAGCTGGGCATCAAGTACCTGACGCTCTACGCATTCTCGGCCGAGAACTGGAATCGGCCCAAGGAGGAAGTGGACGCTCTGATGAAGTACCTGGTCCAGTACCTCAAGAGCGAGACCTCGGAGCTCAACCGGCACAACGTGAAGCTGGAGGTGATCGGTCAGATTTACCGGCTGCCGGAAAACGTGCAGTTGCACCTGCGCAAGGCCGTGCAGACGCTGGCCAAAAACAACGGTCTGACACTGGTTCTGGCGCTGAGCTACGGCGGGCGAATCGAGATCGTCGAAGCGGTCCGTCAGATCGCCGAGAAGGTCCGGCGAAAACAGCTCGACCCGGCCGACATCACCGAGCAGGTGATTTCGCAACATCTCTGGACGCGGAACATTCCGGATCCGGATTTGTTGATTCGCACCAGTGGGGAGATGCGGTTGAGCAATTTTTTGCTCTGGCAGATTTCCTACACCGAGCTGGTGGTGACGCCGACGCTCTGGCCGGATTTTCGGCGGCCGCACTTCTACGCGGCGCTGGAAGAGTACGCGCGCCGGCATCGGCGCTTTGGCGCGGTCTGAGGCGTCGCAAAAACGGCCCGGAGGCCGCGAACTCAAGCCTGCTCGGGCGGCGGAGGGCTGCCGGGCCGGGTTACGGGTCGGGGCACGTTCTTGAGCCGCTCGCGCAGCAGGTCGGCGCGCAGGACGTCGCGTTCCTCGGCGGACAGTTTTTCCGAATGGAGGCTCTGGAGATGGGCCGGCTGGGTGATGAGGAACAGTTCATCCACCACCGCGCGCTCCAGGCCGGGGAACAGCTCCAGGTCCACGCCCAGCCGCAACAGCGAGAGCAAATTCATGGTTTCCTTCGAGGAGATGCTGTGGGCATTGGCGAGGATGCCGTAGGCGCGCCCGATGTGGTTGTACACGACCTTGGGTTTTTTCTCCAGCAGCAGCTCGCGGGCGTTTTCCTCGTGTTCGATGATCTGAGCGAGGACTTTTTCGAGTCGCTCGACGATGGCGGCTTCCGATTCGCCCAGGGTCATCTGGTTGGAGACCTGGAAGATGTTGCCCAGCGCTTCGGTCCCCTCGCCGTAGAGGCCGCGCACGGCCAGGCCGAGTTTGTTGACCGACTGGATGATGGGGTTGATCTGCTCGGCCAGTACCACGCCGGGCAAATGGAGCATGGCGCTGACGCGGATGCCGGTGCCCAGGTTGGTGGGGCAGGCGGTCAGATAGCCCCACTCGTTGCTGAAGGCGTAGGGCAGACGGGCCTCCAGCTCGGTGTCCAGCGCGTCAATGGCCGCCCAGGCCTGACGCAGTTGCAGGCCCGGACGCAGCGCCTGCATCCGCAGATGGTCCTCCTCGTTGATCATCACGCAATAGGACTCGTCGCGGCTGAGCACCAGGCCGCTGCCGGTGGCTTTGGCGGCGTGTTCCCGGCTGATGAGATGGCGCTCGACCAGGATTTGTTTGTCGAGCGGGCTCAACTGGTCCATCGCCGCTGAAAAGGCGTCCTTCATCTGCGACAGCGAGGCGACGGTCGGCTGGATGAGTTCCAAAACCCGGATGCGTTCGGTTTTTTTGGCCCAGCCGGGAAAGGCGGCGTCTTTGAGGTTGCGGGCCAGCCGGACGCGGCTCGAAAGCACGATCCGGTCGTGCGGTCCGCTGCGGCGGGCGGTTTGGGCCGGCGAGGAGAGGAATTCGTCCAGTTTCATGGTTCACGAGCCCGGGGCGGCGGCGGCGCGGCCGGAGAGTTGCTTGATCTCGTCGCGCAACTGGGCCGCCAGCTCGAAGTCCTCCTCCTGGATGGCGCGGGCGAGTTTTTTCTGGAGCAGTTTGATGCGCTCGGAGGTTTCGCGGCTCTGGCGCAGGGCGGCGGGCACTTTGCCCACATGCCGGGTGCCGCGATGCATCGTCTTGAGCAGCCCCTCGAGGGCATCGGCAAAGGTTTGATAGCAGGCCGGACAGCCCAGCCGACCGGATTTTTTGAAGTCGGTCTGGGTGAACCCGCACTGCGGGCATTTGACGACCGAGCCGCCGCCAGCCTGTTCGATTTCCTGGGAAGCGCCCAGGCCGAAGAGCAGGTCGGCGAAGGCAAAGCCGCCGGCATCCAGCGCGCCCTTGGCTTTGGCGCAGCTTTCACACAGATCGAGTTTCTGGGTCTTGTCACCGGTGATCTGCGTGTAGTGCACGGTCGCCGGTTTTTCTTTGCAAATGCAGCAGAGCATGGTCGTTTTGCTGTTGGCTTGGAACGGCATCCGGAAGGCGCGATCTGGGGCCTCCTTCTCACCGTTCTCCCCTAATAAATCGGGTCTCCGGCGATTTTCGTCAAGGCACGGTATCGCTCCTCCAGTTCGCAGGTGACCGGGCCGGGCCGGCCGTCACGCTGATCGGCGATCCGGTATTGTGCGCGC
>CAYXJB010000158.1:5112-6935 GCA_964465445.1 uncultured Verrucomicrobiota bacterium | reverse complement strand
AGCACTGGCCAAACTCGATTCGCAGCCCTACGACCTGATCTTCATGGACGTACTTATGCCGGGCATGGACGGCCTGGAAGCCACCCGCCAAATCCGACATCGGCAGGAGCATCCGGACCAGTTTCCCAATTACCGCGACCCGATCGTCATCGTGGCCCTGACGGCCAGCGCGATGCAGGGTGACCGCGAAAAATGTCTCGCCGCCGGCATGAACGATTACCTGGTGAAACCAATCCGGCCCGAAGACATCCGCGGCATGATTGAAAAATGGGCTCCAAAAATTCATTCTGGCCGCAAACGTATGAACGCATCCCAGGACTCGCCCCAACCGGCGGCCGCCGGGGGCAATGGTTCATCTCAACCTGCCGATCCGGGGCGCAAGATGCCCTCCACCCACGCCAGCCCGTCACCTGTTGCCTCCGGCGCCGAGCCGCCCGGGAACGAACCGGCCGTGGACATGGCGCGGCTGAACGATTTCAGCGACGGCAACCCGGAGAACTTGCGCGAGCTGGTGACGCTCTACCTGGAGCAAACCACCCGCCAGCTCGATCAACTGCGTGAAGCGATTGCCGCCAATCGCCCCGAGGAGGTCCGGCATTTGGCCCATGCTTGCGCCGGCGCCAGTGCCACCTGCGGCGCGCGTTGCCTTGTGACCCAGCTGCGCCAGCTCGAGCAACTGGGCCTCGAGGGCCATCTGAGCACAGCGCCGGAACTTTATCGCCGCATCGAGGCCGAATTTCGTCGCGTGCGCGAATTCCTGAGCTCGCAGCTCGAATCGGCCTCCGGCCTTGTCCCGTCCCCCGCTGCATGAAGAAAATCCTCTTTATCGAAGACGACCAGATCGTCGCCAACGCCTATCGCAACAAGCTCACGCTCGAAGGCTACCGCGTTGAAGTGGCGCTGGATGGCGAGACCGGGCGGGAATTGATCCGAACGACCCAGCCGGACGCGATTCTGCTGGATCTGATGCTTCCGAAAGTCTCGGGCCTGGATCTGTTGCGCGAAATCCGCTCCCGGCCCGAGTTGGACGCGTGCCGGTGATTGTGCTTTCCAACACCTACCTGAGCAGCATGGTGCAGGCGGCCTGGAACGCCGGAGCCACCAAATGTCTCTCAAAGGTCAATTGCACCCCCAAACAGGTGCTCGACGTCATTCATTCGCTGGTCAACCCCAAGGGCGAGCCCTCCGCGGCATCGCCGGCTCCGGGCACGGCTCCGAGCCAGAGCCCCGCGCCGCCGGCTTCCCCGAGCGTGGCGTCCGAACCCGCCTCGACTTCCCCGGCAGCGCCTCATGGCCGCGAGACCGAATCGTTGGAGCAGATCCAACTGGCGTTCGGCCAGGAGCTGGCCGGTGCGCTCCCGGCCTTGCGCCAGGCGCTTCAAACGCTGGCGTGCACCGCCGATGCCGCGGCCCGCGCGGCCTGTTTGCAGGAGATGTACCGGCTGGTGCACGGTCTGACCGGGCGCGCGGCGTTGGCCGGCGTGACGATTTTCGCACAGGTCGGGGACGCCTTCGAAGCGCTGCTCAAGGAGCTGTGCGACAAGCCGCAGAGCTTCAATCCCTCGACGTTGCGCACCGCCGCGGCAGCGGTTGATTTTCTGGGTCTGCTGGCCCAACGCGGTCCGGCGAGCCTGCCAGACGAGCCCTTGAGCACCACCGCGTTGGTGGTGGACGACGACACCATTTCACCTCGCGCCGTCACCTACGCGCTGGATAAAGCCCGGCTCAAATGCCTGGCGGTCGAGGACCCTGAAACCGCCTACGATCTGATGCTGCAACGGCAGTTCGAGTTGGTGATTCTGGATGTGAACATGCCGGGTATG
>CAYXJB010000158.1:2587-5082 GCA_964465445.1 uncultured Verrucomicrobiota bacterium | reverse complement strand
GGGCTGCCCAAGTACCGCGATGTGCCGGTCATTTTCGTCACCGGCCTGAACGACTTCGAAAACCGCGCCAACTCGAGCATCAGCGGCGGCAACGATTTCATCGCCAAACCGTTTCTGTTCGTCGAGCTGGCCGTTAAAGCCCTGATTCTGGTGTTGCGCTACCGCCTGCAGACGCAGACGGCCACCTGAATCGTCCAGGAGCCCGGCCTCCTGAGGCGGGATTCGTCGGCCCGCAGACCGGCTTTCTGACCGCACGCACCGCCCAAGAAGCGGTCTGCGCACAAGCGACGAAACAGCTTGATTTTTCCCGGCCACGCGCATCGAATCCGTGCAAACCACAACATGGCACGACCCTATGTTCAAAAAAATCTTTGCACCCGGCGAGGACTCGGCCTGCACGCACTTTGCCCTGCTGCTGTTGCGTGTGTGGCTGGGTGTGACAATGCTGTCGAACCACGGCTACGAAAAACTCATCCATTTTCGTGACAAGGCCGGCAGCTTTCCCGATCCGCTCGGCGTCGGGCACGCGACGAGTCTGGCGCTGGCGGTGCTGGCCGAGTTTTTCTGTTCGCTGCTGTTGATTCTGGGGCTGGCCAGCCGGCTGGGCGCGCTGGTGCTGGCGATCAACATGGCCGTGGCGTTCTTCGTGATTCAGAAGGGCGCGCTGAGCGGGCCGCACAGCGGCGAGCTGGCGTTCATGTACCTGGCCGGTTACGTGACGCTGTTGTTCGCCGGGCCGGGCCGCTTTTCGGTGGACGGCTCGCTCTTTGGTCGGAAACAGGCCCGGAACGCCTGACGGCCGGAGGGTCTCGGGCCGACGCCGCCGCTGTCGAACCCTCGGTCCGACGGCGCGGCCGCCGGGCCGCAGCGCCTGACGCGCCCGCCGGCTTCGGACACTCGCCGCTTGACTGGACGGCTTGCCGCCGGTGCAATCCGCCCGACGTTCATGACGTTGGAGCAATTGGAGTCCCTGGCCCGGCAGCACGGCACGCCGCTGGTGGTGGTGGATCACGAGGTGATCCGGCGCAACTACGCCACCTTTCGCACGCATCTGCCCCGGGCGCAGTGCTATTACGCCGTCAAAGCCAATCCCGAACCGGCGATTGTGCGGACGCTCTACCGTCTGGGAGCAAGTTTCGACGTGGCGTCCATGCCGGAGTTCATGATGGTGTACGAGAACATCCGGCATCTCCCGGCGCGCGAGCAACAGGACTTCATCTGGGACAAGATCATCTACGCCAACCCCATCAAGCCCAGGGAAACCCTTCAGGCGCTGGACCTGTACAAACCCCTGGTCACGTTCGACAATCGCGCCGAGCTGGACAAAATCGCCCGCCACGCCCCGCACGCCGGTCTTGTGCTGCGGCTGCGCGTGCCCAACACCGGCTCGATGGTCGAGCTGTCCTCAAAGTTCGGCTGCGATCCGGGTGAGGCGGTGGATTTGATCGCGGCGGCGCATCAAGCCCGGCTGGTGGTCGAAGGCCTGAGTTTTCACGTCGGCAGCCAGTGCACGAACTTCGAGAACTTCGTCCAGGCTCTCCACATCGCCGCCGCCGTCTTGCAGGAAGCCCGCTCGCGGGGTTATGAGATCAAAATTTTGGACATCGGCGGTGGTTTTCCGGCGCCGTACAACCCGCACGTCAAACCCTTCGAGGAACTGGCACGCAAGATCAACGCCGAACTGGAACGGCTCTACGCCCCGGAGGTGCAGATTCTGGCCGAGCCTGGTCGTTTCCTGGTGGCCACGGCGGCGACGGCGGTGGCGCGGGTCATCGGCAAGGCGGTGCGGGACGGTCGCAAGTGCTACTACATTGACGACAGCGTGTACCACACCTTTTCGGGGATCATCTTCGATCACTGCCCCTATCACCTCAAAGCGTTCCGGCAGGGTCCGACCGGAATCTGCGCCGTGTTCGGCCAGACCTGCGATGCGCTGGACACCATTTCACTGGCCGAGGAACTGCCCGAGCTGGAGATCGAGGACCTGGTCTATGCCGAGAACATCGGCGCCTACAGCAGCGCCTCGTCCACCTGGTTCAACGGATTTCCCCCGGCCAAAGTCATCCACATCAACGAATAACCCCATCGGCTCGCGGCGCGCGACGCGACCCATCCACGCCTCCAACGCACGGTGAATCGCGCCTGCGGATCGTTTCAACCCGATTTCAATACGGCGCCGGCGGCGGCTGGGACAAGGAGGTCGGCGGAAGCAGCTTGGCGCGCGGATCGCCTTCCTGTTGGTAACGAAGGCGGTTGATCTCGATCAAAATCTCCTGTTCCTCGCGCGAGAGCGGCGGCGGCTGCGGCGGCGCCGGCGTGGGGTTCTGTCCGGGATTGTTGCCCGCGATCGTTGTGCCCGGGGCCAAAACCACGCCGCCCGGCGGCGCGGGTGCACCGGGGTTGCGCAACCCCACGGTGACCGGCGGGCCGGGTGAACCTCCGGCAGCAGGCGGGTGGACCACCGCGGCGCCCGCGATTGGCGGCGGAGGCGCGCC
>CAYXJB010000158.1:2309-2577 GCA_964465445.1 uncultured Verrucomicrobiota bacterium | reverse complement strand
GGCAGTGGGTACGGGCATGGGTTGGGGCGCGCGGATCTGAGCCACGGCGGGGGCGGTCGCCGCCGGCGGTGGACCGGCCGGCGGTTTCTCAGCGTCGTTGGCCATCGTCATGACCACCTCGTTGCCGCGATTGTTGAATCGCACGGTGCCGGAGGCCGGATCAATCGAGACGACTTCGACGTCCCCATACCGCTCCCCATCCCTGAGAATGAGCGCCTCTTCCTTGGCGGGCTGACCGGGTCGGGCTTTTTCGACGAGTTTCACCAGG
>CAYXJB010000158.1:0-2278 GCA_964465445.1 uncultured Verrucomicrobiota bacterium | reverse complement strand
GATGCCCTGGAGTTTGATTTGGGGCAGATCCGGCGGCGGGACGGCATTGGGATCGGGCGGAGGCGGCGGTGGTTTGAGCGCGAAAACGTTTCGGCTGGCGATGGTCTGATATGGATTCTCGCTGCCGATCATCGCCGAAGCGTCGGCTTGCGGTTCCTGGCTCAACGCCCGGGCGCTCCACGGACCGCCAAGGCCGCTGCAGAGCATCCCGCAAAGCGCACCGAGCCGCATCGCAACAGGCATGGCCGGGACAGTACTCATCTTCAGCCTGAAACACCAGCGCCCGAAAAACGTTGCGAGCGATCTTCCACGGTGCCGCGGTTTCGACCCGGTGGCCGTGTTGCCGCTCGGGCGAGGCGGCCCGCTCCGGGCCGGCCTCGGTCCGGCGCTTCAGACAGGCTGGCGATTATTCGAGCGGTCGAACGCGGTAGAATCCGCTCGCCAGCGGCGCGGTGTCGCGGAATTCGATTTCGCCTCCCGTGCCCCAGTTGGTGGCCAGCACAGTCCAGACCGGCTCGATCAAACTCGGCGAGCGCTCGATCAGATAGCCTTTGCCGGTTACCGAAGGCCAGTGCAGCACGCATTCACGACTTTGACCGCGCTCGGAGCGCAACCGCAGCACCGAGGCCGGATCGTTCGGATCGGTCCCGGCCTTGTATTCCTGCCAGTTGGTCGCGCCGTCGCCATCCGCATCGGCATTCGCCGCCGAGAGAAGATTCTGGGTCGTGCCGAACCATCGCAATCGCCATGAGTCGGGAATGCCGTCACCCCAGGACGATGCCGATCGGTCGCTGGCTGTGATCAGGCCGGCCCGGGTGCGTTTGGGCATGGACGCCAGGCCGTTGGGCGAGGCCGAAGCGTGCTCGAAATGAACGGCCCAGGCCGCGCTGGGAGACGCGTTGGTGGGCAGGCGCACCGTGAGCGTGCCCAAAACAGCGTTGCTGGCCAGACCAGCCCGGGAACTGTCGAGCCACGCGCCGGCGACATTGGCCGCGTGTTTGCGTGCCGAGAGCGTCGGCGTGCCCAGAGCGCTTGACGGAGTGAACTGGATGTCTTGCGTCAGACCGGGCGCGCCGTCCAACGGCCGCACCGTGAGGCTGAGCCCCAGCACGCGGACCGGATATCGGCCCAGACGCGTGGCCAAAACCGGAATCTGAACCGTTTGCCCCGCCGCTGCCACGGCGTCACCGGCGCTGAAGAGCACCAGCGATTCTCGCCAGTCGCCCGACGAGGCGCCGCCCTCACCGTCCGAAGGCAACGGACCGGGCGAGGCCGCGGGCGCATTGCTGTTGTAAGCCAGGTTGGGCGTCTCCACGGCAACGAATTGCCCGTTGGTCCAGAAGCGGCGGAACCATTTGAGACTCGGATCGAGCGACCGCCGGAAGGTGACAAACACGTCGCACACGTCCAGATTCGGCGGCTCGTCGCCGAAGGTGACCTGATCAATCAGGTAATCGCTCCCATTGAACATCTTGTCCCGCTCTTCTTGGGTCATCTGCCCCGACCTGGTGTAGTACCCATTCGCCGAATCGTACGTCCCGAAGCTCCCGCACGAATCCATCGCCCGATACAAATCCGAGTTCTGGGGCGGGATGTGAAGGCGCAGCATCGCTGACTGGAACACCTGCATGACATCGGCGTTGTCGAGCATGCCGTTGCCGAAATCACCGGCGTTGAGCCACCGGAACGGGGCGACATCGCCAACCAGGTACGAGGGCGCGCCCACCGTCACGACCTGGCCGGAAGCCGGGGCGCGGATGTACACCTCGCTGCGGGGCGCGCCCACACCATCGCGCGTGGCCGAGGGACTGCCCAACTGGATGCGGTACTGGTGACCGATGGCGGCATTGGTGGGCACCTGGAACGCCGCCGCCCCGACAACCACCACGCCGTTGTCCTTCACAAAGAGCGTGTCGTGCGCGATCGAATACTTGATCAGGTCGTGCTTGGTCGTGTCGAAGTCCAACAACCATTCCCCGGCGCCATTCGTGACCATGTATTCGAACGCCGGTCGGAAGAGCCAGCCCAGGCCCATGAGATTGATATTCGTGTTCACAAATGCCATTCCGGCGACCCGATTCGAGACGCCATCCATCAGGAAGGGTTGAATCGTCAAAAACCACCGGAAGTCGGGTGGCGGATTGTGATTCGCGCGTTCCTTGGGCACATCGGAAACGAGCATCGAGAAAAACTCCAGCCCTGCGCCCGGCGTCAGGGGCGCGCTGCGCGGCGTGTTGGTCACGGCGAAGTTGAACTGGAGCGAATACATCGTTTCGCC
>CAYXJB010000157.1:0-6941 GCA_964465445.1 uncultured Verrucomicrobiota bacterium | reverse complement strand
GGCGCAGACCGGTGTGCGGCGCGAACAGATTTGCGGCTGGATTCTGCACGCGGGCGGGCGCGATGTGCTGGCGGCGTTGCGCGCCGATCTGGGCCTGAGCGAGAGCGACCTGCGCCATAGCGCCGACGTTCTGCGCGAGTTCGGAAATCTCAGCAGTCCCACCGTGTTGTTTGTGCTCGAGCGCGCGCTGCGGAACGGGTTGCCGGATGGTTTCTGGTGGATGTCGAGTTTCGGTGCCGGTTTCGCCTGCCACGGTGCGTTGTTATCGGTTCGCCAATCATGAAACGTCGCGTCCAGCCCGAATGGCTCGATCTGCTGCCGCCGGAGCATCCGCTGGCCGCGCGGGCACGACGGGATTTGCGCCGGCTCAATCGCTGGCTCGGTCACCGGGCGATTCTCCGGCAGGTGCTGCAGGCCGGGTTGCGCGAGCCGCCGCGGCGACTGATCGAGTTGGGCGCGGGCGACGGCACGCTGATGCTCGCTCTGGCGCAGGTCCGCTACGCGCAGTGGCACGGGGTTGAGGTGCTGTTGGTGGATCGCTCCCCGGCCGCCGACGGGCAACTCATCAACCGATTCCGCGATCTGGGCTGGCGCGCCGAACTGGTTCAGGCCGACGTGCGCGACTGGCTGGCCACCGCACCGCCGGCCGATGCCATCGTGGCGAATTTGTTTCTGCACCATTTCGAGAACGCCGAGCTGGCGGCGTTGCTGCGCCAGATCGCGGCCCGCACCGGACTGTTCGTGGCGTGCGAGACGCGGCGGGAGGCGCTTTCGTGGATTGGCGCGCGGGCGCTGGCCTGGCTCGGATGCCACTGGCTGACGCGAGAGGACGCCCGGCGCAGTGTGGCCGCCGGATTTCAGGACGGCGAGCTTTCGGCGCTCTGGCCGGCGCCGGGCTGGGAACTGCACGAGCGGCGTGTGCGGCTTTTTACGCATTTGTTCGTGGCGCGGCGGCGATGAAGCAACGCACGGTGACGATCGTGGGCGGCGGGCCGGCCGGGCTGGCGCTGGCGATCGCGCTGCGAGAGCGGGCCGTGCCGGTGCGGGTGCTGGAGGCCGGAAAATATCCGCGGCATCGTGTCTGCGGCGAATGCATCAGCGGGCGGGGACAGGAGGTGCTCGATGAGCTGGGCGTGAAAGGGTTGTTGGAACAGGCCGGGGCGCGCCCGGCGCGGACGGTCGCGTTTTTCGATCGTGCCGGTGCGGTGGTGCGGCGGGTGTTGCCCCAACCGGCGTTGTGCGTGTCGCGCTTCACGCTCGAGCGGGTGCTGGCCGGGGAGCTGTGTCGGCTCGGCGGCCAGTTGCAGCCGGGCGTTCGTTGGCGCGAGGGCTTCGAGTCTGAAGGCGTGGTGCGGGCGACGGGCCGCCGGGTGCAACTTCGGCCCCAAGCCGGACGTTGGCGCTGGTTCGGCCTGAAAATCCATGCGCGCAACGTGATGCTGGAGGCGGATCTGGAATTGCATTTCACGCCGAATGGTTATGTGGGCTTGTGCGGCGTCGAAAACGGCGTGGTCAATGTGTGCGGGCTGTTTCGCTCCCGGGTAGGCGAGCGCGTGACGGAGGTCCGGAATCGGTTGCGCGGCGAGCCGGGCAGTTTGTTGCAGCAGCAACTGGCGCGGGCCGAGTTTTTGCAGGACTCGTTTTGCGCGGTCGGTGGTCTGGCTTGGGAAAACCCGTTCTGTCCATGTGATGGTCGCCTCGGCGGAGGCAGATGGTGGAGCGAATGCCGCGTGGGCGATGCGCTGGCGGCGATTCCACCGGTGACGGGCAACGGGCTGTCGCTGGCGTTCGAGTCCGCCGCGCTGGCGAGCGGACCGCTGGCTGCCTGGAGTGCGGATCGGCTCGATTGGTCCGGGGTGTGCCGGGCGGTGCGGGCGGGTTGCCGGTGGGCGTTTGCGCGGCGGCTGCGGTGGGCGGGCTGGTTTCACCGGGCGTTGTTCGAACCCCCGGCGGCGAACATGCTGCGGCTGGCGGTGGCCCGGAGCGAGCTGCTCTGGCACGGGTTGTTCCGGGCCACGCGGTGCTGAACCGGAAAAGGGCGCGGTCTTTGGCCGGTGGCACTTGCAAGACCGACCGCTCTGGTGCACGGTATGCGGCAAGCGGCCAGCCGGCCAATGGGGCAACGGCTGGGAAGCGACCGTGGATCGGACAAGAGACTCGTGCCACAGCGTGCCATGAAGCGAATTCTTCTTCCGGCGATTTTGTGTCTGTTCGTTTTTTCCCCGTGGCGAATGTCAGGGCAGGCGGATGTGAAGGCCTGGACGCGTTTGCTCGGCACGGGCAGTTACGATTTCGGCTATGCGGCGGCGGTGGATGCGTCGGGCAACGGCATCATCGCCGGAGCGACCCAGGGTTCGCTGGGCGGGGGCAACGCCGGGCGGTACGATTTGTTTGTGGCCAAGTACGATCCTTCCGGCAACCGGCTCTGGTTGCGCCAGCGCGGGACGGCCGAGCGCGAGTTCGCCTATGGTGTGGCGGCGGATCCGTCCGGCAACATTTACGTGACCGGCTACACGGGAGCGGGCCTGGACGGTAATTCGAACATCGGCAACTGGGACATTTTCCTGGTCAAATTCGACCCGAACGGCAACTGGCAGTGGACCAAACAGGACGGCACGGCTCAGGACGACGAGGGCCGCGCGGCGGCGTGCGACCGGTTCGGCAACATTTTCATCACGGGATACGTGCGCGGCAATTTCCACGGCATCACGCGCGTCGGCGCATCGGATTTCTTCATCAGCAAATACAACGCCTCGGGCACGCGGCTCTGGTCGGCGCTGTTTGGGGCCGCAGAGGTGGACGAGGCCTTCGGCATCGCCTGCGACAATGACGGCAACGTGTTTGTCACCGGCTGGACCGACGGCAGCATCGAGGGCAATCCCTATCTGGGCAACGGCGACAACGTGCTGGCCAAGTATGACGCCAATGGGAATCGAGTTTGGTTGCGCGTCTGGGGCACGGTGAACAAGGACACCGGCTACTCGGTGGCCTGCGACGCCAACGGCAACGTGTACGTGTCCGGTTACACGCGCGGCGCGCTCTACGGCGCGGCGCTGGGCGAACGGGACGTGTTCCTGGCCAAATACGATCCCAACGGCAATCTGCTCTGGGGCAAACAGATCGGCACGGCGGGTCACGACCAGGGCTGGGCCAATGCCGTGGACCCGTTCGGCAACGTTTATGTCGCGGGTGAAACCGGCGACTCGCTGGATGGCAATCCGCACGCGGGTTTGCTGGATGTTTTTCTGAGCAAGTACAACTCCGCCGGCACACGGCTCTGGACGGTCCAGTACGGTTCGGCGGGCAACGACTGGGCCGACGGGATGGCGGTGGCGACCAACGGTCAGGTGTACCTGGTGGGTTCGACCGACGCGAACCTGGACGGATTGGCGAATCAGGGCGTGAACGACGCGTTCATCTCGAAGTTCGTTCCGGCGGCGCTGATGCCGCCGGCAGCGCCCACGGCGCTGGGGGCAACGGCCATCACCAGCAACAGCTTCCGGGCCAACTGGAGCGCCGTTTTCGGAGCGCAGGGATATCGGCTCGATGTCTCGACCAACAACACCTTCGCCAATTACCTGCCCGGTTACCAGAACCGCGACGTGGGCAACGTGACCAACCACACCGTGAGCGGGCTGGAGCCCCTGACGACGTACTATTACCGGGTTCGCGCCTACAACACCAACGGGGTGAGCGGCAATTCGGCGACGGTGGCCGTGACCCTGGCGCCGGCCACACCGTGCATCGGATTGCAAAACGCGGACTTCGAGGGTGGTTTTTCGCTCCAGGGCGGCGGGTACATCGGCGACGGCTGGATCGAGTGGGAAGCCGATCCGGGCGTGGTGATCGGTTTCGATGAGACCGCGATCGTGCACGGCGGGGCGCATGCGCAGCGGATTCGGATTTCGGGCGGCACCAACGGCTCGGCCGGCGGCGTGTACCAGCGCCTGCCGGTGGTGCCGGGTAACACCTACACGGTCAGCGTGTGGATTTACGCCGGCGACAGCCAGTCGCAGTGCTATTTGGGCGTGGATCCGACCGGCGGCACCAACGCCGCGGCGCCGAGCGTTGTCTGGTCCAGCGTCACCACCAACGTCGCCTGGGTGCAGAAAACCTGGACCGGCACGCCGGCTTCGGCGTTGCTGACGGTGTTTTTCAAGGTCGTCTCGACCGACAGCACCCGGCGCAACGGATACTTCGACGACGCGACGCCGTTCATCGCGCCGGGCGCGCCGCCGTTGTTGCATTTCTGGGACGGCGCGACGCTGACGTTGAGCTGGCCGCAATGTCCGCCGGCGCGCCTGGAGTGGACGCCGAGCCTCAACGAGCCTGTCAGTTGGACGCCGGCGACCAATCCGGTCTCCTACCAGGGCGATTACAAGACGGTTACGGTGTCGCCCTCGGACGCCGAAGGATACTTCCGTCTGGTGCTGGAGTGATCCACGCGGAGGCAAACGCACCATGAAAACAGACAGCAGCCTGACAGATGCCGGTCACAGAGTGCCAAGACGGGCTTGGAGTGCCGCCAGCAGAACCGGACGTTTCGCGCGGAGGATCACGGCGGGACTGTACGTGTTGGGATGGACGCTCGCCCCGGCCGCCGTGCAAATCATCGGCACGCAGTACAACGAGGATCGGCTTTTCCCGGAGTTCAACTGCTATTACAGCCATCGGAATTATCCGACCTGTCCGACGGCCTTCCGGGCCGGGGCGACGGCGTATGTGTATGTGAAGAACACCGGGTCGAGCCCGGTGACGATTTCCGACGCGACGCTGGCCGGTTACAGCCTGCAAACCGTCATCAAGATGTCCACCGCCTCGTGGAATCCCGACGAGCAAAACAGCATCTTTTTCTACTGGGACAACCCGCCGCAGGAGATCATTGACGCCGGCGAGCCGGTCTGGTGGAAGGCCGATCCGCCCTCGATCCCGGCCGGCGGCGTCGCCCAGGTCGCCATCCGCCTGCGCCAGGTGCCCACCAATCACATCCGCTTCGGCGTGGTGACCTCCGCCGGTACGCTCAACACCAACCTCACGGTGGACGCCGCCACCCCGCGCATCGTCAGCATCGGGTATTCGGAAGATTTGCGCCGGGTGTACATCCACTGGCGACGCGAAGGCGGCGCGGCTCCGACGTCGGTCTGGCTCAACGGCAGCAATGTCACCGCCCTGACCACGACCGTGGGCGATCCGGCGTTGAACTTCGCCGCGTCCATGATTTCGCTCAGCGCGCCGCTGCCGTATTTCTCCTACAACGTTTATCAGGGTGTCTATGCCGACGGTAAAACGGCCACCGCCGGGCAGCGTGCCTGGACGAACAAGTTCACCTATTTCACCTGGAGCACGTTTCAAGAAGCGGGCAGCTACGACGCGGCCGACTGGTTGGAAGAGGCCGCCGCGCACGGGTTCAACAACATCGAGATGAATCTGGGCATGATGGGCGGTTACATGGGCACCAGCGCCGGTCGCAATCACATGCTCCAGAAAGGCTACGGCTACACGATCCTGGACAAAACCAAGCTCAATCCGCTGGATCCGGATTTCTGGTTCATCAACGACGAGCCCGACGCCGAGGAGAACAATCAGGGCAACACGCATTGCGGCACGGGCCTGCGCCTGCCGTGCGATTCGTGGCGCTACGCCGGCACACTGGTCATGAAGGAGGCGGTGCGGTTCACCGCCGAGTTGCGGGCGTTGCGGCCCAACGTCCCCATCACGGTGAATCTCAACGGCGGACTCCAACCGCAGAGCTTCTACACGTGGGGGCCGGCGGTGGATTCGCTCGAATCGGACAACTACTACGAACCGCGTTTGTGGGACGCCTGGTACAACGCGCCGCAGCGGTTGCCGTTGCACAACAAACCCAAGCTCTCCTACGCCATCGCCCGCACCGGCACCGAGGGCGGCGCACCGCATCCGTTCCGGCACATCCTCTACGCCAACCAGTCCACCGACCCGGTGTGGCCGTATCCGTTTCCGGAGTCCAAGCGCATGGAGGCGTACTATTCGCTGGCCGGCGGCAGCAAGGGCCTGGGCTACTGGTGGTTCAATCCGCCGCGCGGCCTTTACAGTGCCTCCCAGGCGCCGGCGCTCTGGCGCGAGATGGGGCTGATCGGCAACGAGATCAAGGCCGCCCGCAATCTGATCGTCATCAGCACGCCGGTGGATTTGCCGCTGATCACCAGCACCAATGTGTGGGCGCGGGCGGTCGCTGCGGGCGTTGACACGTTGCTGCTGTACGTGGTCAACGACAACTACGCCAACACCATCAGCGGTTGTCAGATCACCAACACGCCCAACGCCACGGTGACGGTGCCATTACCGGCCTGGCTGCAACCGGCCCCGATGGCTTTCGAGATCACCTGCGGCGGCATCTATCCGGTCAACACGCTGCTCAACGGCAACCTTCTGCAGGTCAATCTGGGCACGCTGCGCACCACCCGGCTGATTGTGCTCACCTCCAATCCCGAATGGCTGCCGGCGGTCCAAGAACGTTACCACACCCAGTGCCGGCCGGGCCTGCAAACCTTCGCGCCGGACGTGACCACCAACATCCCGCTGACCATCGCGCAACACCCGATCAGCCGTTCGGTGTCGCCGG
Source organism: uncultured Verrucomicrobiota bacterium (assembly GCA_964465445.1). Lineage (GTDB taxonomy): Bacteria > Verrucomicrobiota > Verrucomicrobiia > Limisphaerales > JAOAIM01 > JAOAIM01. Next base: position 340 of record CAYXJB010000157.1, on the reverse strand, counting down.
GCGGCTCGACGTATTTCAACGTCATGGCCTTCGGCACCGGCCTCAAATACCAGTGGCAGAAAAACGGTATCAACCTGCTCGACGGTGGCCACTACCGCGGCAGCACCAACGCCGTCCTTTACATCACCAACGCCGACGCTTCCGACGTGGCCAGCTACCGGTGCGTCGTTTCGACCAGCTACGCGACCAACATCTCGAATGCCGCCACGCTGAGCCTGGGCACCAATCCACCGCCCGCACCGGTGGCGTTGGCCGCCACCGAGGTCGGCACCAACCAGTTCCGCGCCAACTGGAACGCCGCTTCCAACGCCGTCGGCTACCGGCTCGACGTGTCGGTGGA
>CAYXJB010000156.1:0-6987 GCA_964465445.1 uncultured Verrucomicrobiota bacterium | reverse complement strand
CGACGGTGACGACGGCTGCCTGGCCCGGTTCGGTTTCCCGGCTCACGATCGTCTGCAACGCCAGCACGATCTGCGCGGCCAGCACGATCGGGTCTTTGGTCGTGTGCGGCCAGGCACCGTGACCGCCCACCCCGCGCACGATGATGTCGAGCGAGTCCACATTCGCGAACATGAGGCCGGGACTCAGCGCGATCGTGCCCGCGGGTAGATCCGCCTTGTCGTGCAGCGCCAGACACCAGTCGGGCCGGGGGAAACGGCGGAACAAACCGTCGTCCAGCATGGCGCGCGCGCCCTGACCGGTTTCTTCGGCCGGTTGACCGATCAGCACCAACGTGCCGGTCCAGCGTTCGCGCAGAGCCGCCAGCACTCGAGCCGTGCCGACCAGCACCGTCATGTGCAAATCATGACCGCAGGCGTGCATCACCGGCACCTCGCGCCCGTTGGCATCCCGCGCCACCACCGTGCTGGCGTACGGCAGACCGGTCTGTTCCTTCACAGGCAGGGCGTCCATGTCGGAGCGAATCAACAGTGTCGGGCCCGGACCGTTCTGCAGCACCGCCACCACACCATGACCGCCCACGCCGGTGGTAACGGTGTAACCGGCCTGCTGCAACTCGCCGGCCAGGCGCGCGGCGGTTTGGGCTTCCTGGCCCGAAAGCTCCGGGTGCGCATGAAAATGACGGTACATCTCGAAGAGCGACGGGTACTCGTTTGCGACGCGCTCGCGGACGAGTTGCTGCAGCGCGGCGTCCTGTGCGATGGCGCACGAGGCGACGGTCAGTGAAACGGCCAGGGGAGCGGAGTTTCGCATGTCCAAAGTCTGGCAGGCCGCAGGCCGCTCTGCAACCGGACTCGAGCCCGCCGGCCGAGACGGCCGGACGAGGGCGCAACCCTTGCTAAGGAGCGGGAGAAACCGGTTTGCGCTCGGACGGCTCGGGCTTGCCCTCGAGCAGCCAGCGCAGCAGGCGAAACTGAAATTCGTACACCTGACGTAGTGTCGCATCGGGTTCGACGTCGCCGGTCACGCCCATGCGCACATCGGCAAACCGCGCGCCGATGCCCAGCACCGTGACGCTGCCGCGACCGACCTGCGCGCGAGCGGCGACGGGCCGACCGTGCAATCGCGCAAACGGCACGCCGCCGACCACCTCGCGCGCCGCCTGCACGGCGATGGCGGGCCAACTCTCGTCTGGTTCGAGCGTTCCGTCGGGCTGCGGATGCGCGCGCAATTCAAGACCGAACGGCGCCAGCAGCGCGGCGGCGGTGGAATTGGTGTTTTCGAGCGAATCCAGGATCAGAATCCGACCGCCGGCTTCGACATAGCGGCGTGCCTGCCGGGCGAAGGCCGTTTCCACGGGCCGGGTTGGATACAGGAACACGACCAGATCGCCATCGAGCGCGCGCAGACCGCTTTCGCGACGGATGAAATAACCGAGTCGCAAAATCCAGCGTTCGAAGATGCCAAAGCCGTTGGGGCGGCCCTCGATGAATCCGTTTTTCGAGAGCGGCCCTTCGCACAGGGTTCGGTCCACGGTAACCCAGCGCAGGGGCCGTTGCGGTTGGGGCAACTGGAAGGATCGGTTTTGGGCGGCCAGCACCGCGCCGATCGTCAGCGCCCAGGCCGTCCCGGCGAGCGCGACCAGCGGGATCAGGCGTGCGGCAGACTGGCGCCAGCGTCGCCCTGCCCATACACCCGCCACAGCGCCGATGGCCAGCAACCACAACCGCGGATTGCCAATGCGGTCGCGGCGATTGAGCCATTCGACCATGCCGCGCAACAGTTCCAGTTTGCCCGGCTCGAACGTGCAGAAGTTCGAAAAAATCGTCGAATCGGTGAACGCCAGGACCCGTCCCCTGCCCTGACGCACCGCCCAAAGCTGCACGAACGCACCGTAGCGCATGTCGGCGCGGTCCTGTGCAGCCGGGTAGAAGTTGCTGGCGTGATAATCGGCCGGCGCGTTCTTCAGACCGGTCGAGGTGATCACGCTGCGGCCGCGCCAGGGCTCGAAGGGGCGGATCGAGCAGGAGGTGGCAAAATCCATTCCGCGAATCGCCGACACGACCGGATGCCGCGCAAAGGAGGGCACAAAATACTGCTCGAAGAACGAATCAATGCCGAAGAGGCAGTCGTAGCGGTATTCAAAGCCGAATCGCCGGGCGATCTGGTTGAGGTGGTAGCCGGTGCCAAACACGTCGGTGTGTTCGCCGATCAACAACAGCCCGCCGCCCCGCTCGACAAACCGGATGACCGCCTCGACTTCCTCGGGCCGATACGGTTCGGTGGGCACCTTGAGCACCAGCACGTCCAGCCCGTCGAGTACCGCGTCGGTGAGCGGCTGTTTGACCCGGCTCATGTCGTAGAACCGGCTCAGGAAATCGTAAATGCACCAGTAGTTGTAGCCGGACTCATGGCCGTACCATTCGGTGTCGAACGGCCGCTCGGTCGGCTCCCATTTGGAATGGAACTCGTCCACGGCGACGCGACCGCCCTTGCGCACGCCGACCGGATCCCAAACCACGGCGGCGGTGAGGCTCACGACCGAGAGCGCCAGCGGCACAGCGGTGCGAACCCAATCACCCCGGAGCGGCCCGGCCGCCGGCGGTGTTGAGGGCGCGGACGGCTGCGCCGCCGGCTCGCGCGCAGACAGTGATCGAGCCGGCCCGGCATCCTGCAGGAAACTTTTCATCCAGCGTGTCTGCAGCCAGAGCAACGGCAGGTCGGCTGCGATCAGCACCCACGTGTTCCAGAACGGCCACATCAGGTCGAGCGGCTCTTCGTACTCGGTTCGCAATGCCGCGTGCAGCATCCAGGCTGCGAACAACGCGGCGCGCAGCGGCAGCCAGATCAGTACCGGCATCGCCCAGGGCAACAGCGCTCTCAAGCTCGCCGCCACGCGGTGCAGGCGGGCCGGACGCGATGGATTGGTGTGAGCGGGGATGCGTTCCCGGGCCCTGGCGGCACTTCGGGGCTGGGAAAGCGGTTGCGCCGACATGCGTGCCTCCGAGACGGGCTTGAGCAGCAGCCACACGACCAGGCCACTGACCAGGAAACACCACGTGCCGGGCGGCAACAACAGCTCCCAGGTCGCCCCGAGCGCGTGCACCTGCCGCATCGTGAAAAGGTGAATCGTCGTCTGCTCGACGCCCGCCTCCATTCCAAAGAGCCGAAACACCTGGCCGAGCAACCACGGCAACGGCCCGGGCAACTCGTGCGAATACGAAGTCCAGATCCGATACACCAGCAACGCGATGTCCTGCAAACCCAGCATCAGTCCCGCCGCCGCAAGGCCGCCTCCCAGACAAACCCGCAACGGCACAGCGGCCGCCGCTGGTGCCATTGCCGCATCCGAATGACGACGCCAGCCCACCACCACGCCGAGGGCGAGAAGCAATGGCGCCGCCCGATGCGGCCATGGAGCGAGCCAGATCGGTGCGGCCAGCAAAAGCAGACACACCAAGCCGGTCCTGCCGCGCGGCAACTCGGGCCAGGGAAGCCGGGGAAGTTCCCGGCCAGCACTTGTTGTGCCGGCGGGCCACGCCGCTGCGGCCAACAGCGCGCAACCCGCCAACAGCAGCATCGCCCAGATCGCCCAGTTCGGCGCGCGGTAATAGCCCGTACCGGCGAGCCAGGAGGCGGCCAGAAATAAAAGTCCTGTCCAGAATCGCATCACGAGCCGGGCGTCTCCTGCGGGCCGTGCGGTTGCTGCGGCACGGGTTTGGGCGGCGTCCAGAGCGGCTGATCGTTGAGCAGCGTCAGCAGCCAGCGCCAGAAATCGGCGTTCTCGCGCATGCCCTCGAACGGGCTGCCGTCCTCGTTCTCAAGGTTCTGGCAGGCGGCAAAATGCGTGTCGGCCACCACGACGATCTTGCCGCGCCCGATCCGCCGCATCGCGATGACCATCGGATCGGCACCGCTCAACGGGTTGCGCGGGCCGTAAGCCAGCGGTTGGACGTCCGGCTCGGTGCATTCGACCGACCAGCCGGCGTGGAAGCGGACGTAGGCCATGTAATCGCCGCCGTTGTAGTAGGGCGCTTTGAAATGACCGAACGGCTTGGGTTCGGGCCCGTAGCCTTCGGCCGCGCCGCGATTGCCGATGTAAAAGCCGAAGTCGGCCAGCAACGAGCGACTGGCGGCCGATTCGGGCCAGCCGGCAGTGAGGATGAAAATGCCGCCGTTCTCGACAAACCGCCGCACCGCGGCTCGCTCGCGCGCCGTGAAGGGACGTCCGGGCGCGGCGCAAAAGAGAAGGCCGGCGCGTTCCAGTCGCGCCAGGGTAAACTCGGGCAGGGCCAGCGGCAGATATCCGTTGCGCATGAGGGTCAGTTGCAGGCCGCCCAAACCGGTGGGCCGCCAGGATTCGCCGCTGGCGCGCTCCAGATGCGTTGTGTCCACGTAGGCGAGCAGATTCGGGCCAGGCTTGCGACCGTCGGGCAGCACGTTGGCCATGCGCGCCGTCCAGGTTGCGGCAGCCCAGGTCGCCCCGGCCAGCGCCAGCGCGCTCAGGGCGGTGGGCATTGCGCGCGGTTGCCGCAGGGTCAAAGCCCCCAATGCCACCAGTCCGGCCAGCGCCGCCCACAATCGCCAGCTTTCGATGTCGGCCTTTTGGCACAACGCAGCCATCAGCGCCGCCACGTAGGGATGCGAGCCGTAGAGAATGCCGTTGGTGAACCCGGACGTGTCGCCAAAAACCATGATGCGACCGCGTCCCCAACGTTGTTCGGCGGCCAGCAACACATCGCCCAGTCTCTCGCCGGCGTCGTATTTCTGGTTGCCCATCATCGAGCCGCCACGGGTCTCGTCGTTGGTCGGGTCGCCCGGATCGTTCCAACCCCAGCGCCCGATCAACAGCGGTCGGGCCGGCAGGCGCGCCAGGACCGAGGCGCCGATGACGACGCCGAACTGGTTGCGGTCGTCTCGAATTCCCAACGCCGCCGGATGCGCCAGCGCCTGGTAGGAATGCAGCCATCCGCCCACGGCGAACATGGCCGAATCGAACGCCACTCGCATGGCGGTCGGGCCGAGCACATCATTGAACCGGTTGCCGCCGTCTTTTTCGCGCACAGTGTGTTCGCCCAGCACCAACAACGAGCCGCCGCGCGCGACGAAACTGCGAATGCGTTCGAGCTGGCCCGCTTCCCACGGGCGGTTGGGAAAGATCAGCACCAGCAGATCGGCATCGGCCAGGTCCTGAGCCGAAAGGTCCGGCGAAATGACGCACCGCGCGCCGTAGTGCTCGAAAAACATCGGCCACATCCCGTACATCCCCACCGTGAGCCGTCCGTACTGGCCGTGCTCGGGCTTGAGCCAGTTCAGGAAACCTTTCTCGTACACCACGATTTTGCGTCCTCGCAAACTCAGCGGCGCGGGCTGCAGCAACGTCAACACCGGCACGATCAACGCCAGCGCCAACACGGCAATCGAAACTCCCTCCAACGCCGGTAGCCAGGCCGGCCGGCGTCGGGCCGGACGCGACGCCGATTCGGGTTGGCGTGATGCGCCGGCGGCGGGCTGAGGCGTTTGGCCTGCGGAGGCCGCAGTCGGTTCGGTTTCGATCCGTCGAGCGGCTGTGCGCCCCGCGAGCCACGCCAACACCGGTCCGTGTAGCAACAAGCCCAGCAGCGGCAACTGCCAGAGGATCATCTCGCCCAGCGGTTTGGTTTTGCCGGGCAAACCCGGGAAAGCCGACTTCACCTCGATGTCGGGCAACCATGCGCGCCATTTGGGGAACGAGGCGACCAGCAGCAGGTAAACCAGGTGCGTGAGGATGACGGCCCCGCACCAACGCGTCGCGGCGCGGCGTCGAGCCGGGCGAGCCGATTGGCCGAGCAGAACCAGGCCAAACGCCAGCGAGAGCACCACGTAATCCAGGCCGGCAAACGTCGGCCCGACCGACAGCGGCCAGGGCGAAAGCAGGCTGATGAACCGGCTCAGAACGCCTGCGGCCTGATCCGCCATCCACCAGCCCCAGGGAACGAGCGAGACGGCGAACTGGTAGAGCGCGAAAATCCAGACGCCCACGGCCGCGGCTGCCAGAACCGGACTGCATTGGGGGCGTTGACCCGCCGCCAGCCAGCCCATCGCCACGGCGCAGGCCACCACGTGCAGGACTTGCTGTGGCGCAGCCAGGCAGGCTGCAACGGTGGCAATTTGGAACAGTCGCCGGATCGCAATTCGCCAGCCCGGCAGTTGCCAGCGCGAGAGCACCAGCGCAGCGCCCAAAAGCAGCAACCCGGTCAGAACGCGGCGCAGCGGATGTGCGAGCAGGCCGACCGATCCGGCTGCCACCCACGCAGCGACAAGGCCGGCGAGGGCTGAAACAACAGGACCGGCCTCGCTTCGTCGCGAGGCCGGTGCAAGAGGTGTGTCAGAGCCTCGATTGACAACGCCCATCGTCTTCGGTTCGTGCGACCCCGAAGACTTAACCCGTGGGCGTTCGGTTCAGCAAGCCCCGGAGCACAGCCGTCACCGGCGCCCACGGGGTTGACCGGGCCGCGACCGGTTTTTCAGACGGTTGCGGTCGGGTTCCCGCAGGCTCGGGCTGGGCGACTGCGGGTGGCGTGTCGGTTCTGTTGCCAGTGAGGTTGCCGGCGATTTGCGGGACGCGATCCGTTCCAATCGGGCAAATGCGGCCGGTTGCGCTGCCGGAGCGCCTGAGTTGTCCCTCACCCGCCGAGGCCAGCGAGCCAATCGCAGTTTCAGCCCGGAACATGCGTCCGATCCCGTTTGTCACACACGTGCCGGTTGGATCCACCGGGCAAACGGTGAATTCCGGCGGACACTGGGTTTGGTAGGACGGACACTCGGTGATAACCACCGGGCAACGCGTGGTCTCGGGCGGGCAGCGCGTCTCGACCGGCGGACACACCGTTTCTTCGACCGGGCACTGGGTCGGTCCGGGCGGACACTGTGTGCTCAGCGGCGGGCATTGTGTGGCCGTGGGCGGGCACTGCGTCTGCGAACCGGGCGTGGCGCAATAGGTTGTCACG
>CAYXJB010000155.1:980-7126 GCA_964465445.1 uncultured Verrucomicrobiota bacterium | reverse complement strand
TGGCGAAGAAATAATCGCGAATGGCCTCGAGCATCACCAGGCTCACCGGCAGGGTCGCCGCGGGTTGGATCTTGCCGGTGGAGGTTTTGATGAAGTCGGCACCCGCGCGCATGGCGATTTCACTGGCCAACCGGACGTTGTCGTAGGTGACCAGTTCGCCGGTTTCGAGGATGACCTTGAGCTGGGCGCTGCCGCAGGCTTCCTTGGTCGCGGCGATTTCGTCGAAGACTTTTGCATGCTGGCCGGCCAGAAACGCGGCGCGGTCAATCACCATGTCAATCTCGTCGGCGCCCGCCTCCACCGCGCGCCGGGTTTCTTCCAGCCGGGTGCGCAGCGGGTACTGGCCGCTGGGAAAGCCGGTGGCCACGGCAGCGACCTTGACCGGCGAGCCCTCGCCGAGGAAGCGCCGGGCGTAGCCGACCAGGTTCGGGTACACGCACACGGCAGCGCAGGGCGGCACCTGGTAACACAGCGGTGCGGCCTGGAGCGCCTTGCGGCAGAGGTAGGCGATCTTGCCGGGCGTATCTTTGCCCTCGAGCGTGGTCAGGTCCATCATGCTGACGATCATTTTCAAGCCCGAGAGCTTGGCGCTGGTTTTGATGCTGCGCCTGGTGAAAGCCGTCGCCCGTTCCTCGACCATGACCTGATCCACGGTCGGCACCAGCGGCACCCCGCAGGCGGCGGCCTGGAAATAATTCGCCACCCGCGTGCCGGCAAGCTGCAGTTCGGCGCCGGTCCTGCGAGTGGCCGTCAGATGGCGTTTGGTCATCGTGCTGAATCTGGCCGGTCGGCGCGTGCGAGTCAATGGCGGCCCGTCGCGGCTAACGGCGATCTCGTCGCGGCCAATGACGGTTGGACGGCCGGAGTCCGCGCCATTGGCCGTGGAACGGCGCGACCGATCCCTTGACAAAAGCGCCTTCAGCGCGTAGAAGGCATGCGTCATGCCGTCTTTGCTGCGAGCAGTTGCCGCGTTGACTCTGGCGTTTTCGCTGGGGTTGCACTGGTCTGCGCTGCAACTGGTCGCCTGGACGGGCATGGTCGTGACTTACGCACAGCAGGGCTCGGTCCGGGAGGCATTGAGCAAAACCTTCGATGGCGAACACCCTTGCCGGCTGTGTCTGGCGATTCAGGAGGGTCGCGCCCAGGAAAAGAAACAGGAGCAGCAACAGGGCAAATGCATTTCCAAACTCGATCCGGGTCTGCTCTGGCAGCCGGTGGGTTTTGACTTCTCGATGCCCCGCTTTTGGCGGCCCGCCGGAGCGCAGCGCATGGCGTCGCGCACCGATCCACCGCCCAAACCGCGTCCCAAATCCAGCGTCTTCCCCGTAGCCTGAGCCGACCCAACGGGTGCGCCGAAGCCTCGGTTCACGTGTGCTCGCCGTGGTTGCACCCATGCGGCGTCGGGCTGCGTTTTGTCTCCCTACCCCAACAGTTCGCCGGCGGGCTGTGAGGCGATCGGGCCCGGGGCCTGGTCGCATGCCGGCACCGCGCGTTGCGGGCATCGCAGCCGAACCTGAACCCTCAACTCGACAACTGAAATTTATGCAGACTCGAAATCGAATCGCATTCGCTCTGGCCGTCGCGATGGCAGGCGGACTCGCCGTCAGTCCGGCGGCGGTGCTGACGGATATTCCCATGCAGGGCGGCATGGTCATGCCGATGATCGGTTATCATGCCGAGCACGGGCATTTGCACGTGATGATGCCGACCGAAGTGCCGCAACTGACGCCGCTGCTGGTAAGTCACCCGGGCGATCAGTTCGATCCCGGCGATCCGTGGTTTGACGCGCTGGACCCGAGCCGGCAGGGCCTGGCGTTCAGCCGTCGCTACGGATTCGTGATGGACGTCAACAGCGATCCGTTACCGCCGAACACGGCGATCTGGTTGCGCAAGCTGGGCGGCTCGCCGGAGCTGGGGTTTTATCGCTACTCGGTTTCGCCCAAAACCTGGCAACCGATCTTCGGCACCGCCGGTGTGACCAACGCGCTCTACTGGAACGGCATGATGTTTCACCCGGTCGTGACCGCGCCGCCCGGCACCAACGCCCTGAGCGCGAGCTTCGAGGCGTATCTGGTAGATGTGCAAAGCGGCGCGGAAATTCCCGGATCGAGCACCGGGCCGTTCGTGCTGGCGTTCGAGAACATGCTCGACGGCCGGCCTGCGCTGAGCCTCGAATCGCGTCTGGTGGTCTTCTGGCCGTCGGAGGCCACCAACTGGGTGCTGGAAGCGACCGACACTCTGCCCGACGGCAACTGGACCGACGTGACCAACGCGCCGGTGAACCTCGAAGGTCGCGCGGCCGTGGTGCTGCGCTTCGACGAATCACGGCGCTTTTTCCGGATGCGTCTTGCCCGATGAGCAGACGGAGCTGTACTCACGCAACCACAAGGGCCCCGGCGCGCCCTCGGTCCCTGCCTGGCCGGGGGCGCGACCCGCGCCTGCGTCGGGACGGTTTCACGCTGGTGGAGCTGCTGGTGGTGCTGGCGCTGATCGGATTGCTGGCGGCGTGGCTGTTGCCGGTGCTGGTGCGCGCAAAAGACAAGGCTCGCCAAGCGGTTTGTCTGAACCAGATGCGCCAGATCAGTTTGGGCGTGCGGCTGTACGCTGACGACCATGGGGAGGAGTTCCCGCGCAGTCAGCATTCGGCCTTCATGCACGGTCAACTGCCGTGGGGACGCGCCATTGCGCCGTATCTGGGAGCGCGCGGGTCGGCCTGGACGAATCTGTTGTCTGGCCTGTACCACTGTCCGACCGATCAGCGCGCGACCCCCTGGAGTTACGGCATCAACGTGTATTTTGAGTTGGGACCGGAGGACGATTACCGCGGCAAACCGCAAACCTGGCGGCGTCTCGGCACGGTCCCCAGACCCGAGCAGACAATTCTGTTCGCTGAAAACGCCTCGGCAGCCGACCACGTCATGGCGCATTTCTGGCAACGACCGGCGGACGCCACGGACGTGGCATCGCGCCGACACATGGGGCGGGCCAATTACAGTTTTGTGGACGGCCATGCGCAGGCGCAGCAGTTCGACTCGGTTTACGACCTGGACCGGGAGGTGGATTGCTGGCATCCGTGAGCGAGATGGGCCAGACGGGTCCGCTCGGCTCGAACCGCTCCACGGCATTGTGCCTCGAGAAGCCGGCCCGGTCGGCGTGTGCGAGTCAATGGCGGCCCGTCGCGGAACACGGCGCGCACGCCATCGGCAATTGGCGGCAGGGCGTCAACGAGCGGCCGCGCGGCGCAACCGATCGGCAATGCCGCTCCATTCCGGCTCGGCCGGCGGCGACTCCACCACGATGCACTCGGCGCCGGCCTGGTCGCACCGATGCAGTTCGGCGTACAGCGCCCGGGCGAATGCTTCAGCGTCGCGCGGCATGATCGCGACCCGTTCGATCGAGACATGGCCCGGGCCGTGTTGGCCGGTCGGATCGCTCGGAATGTGCGTGTGAACGAGCAGATGGACCCGCAACGGCCCTGGACGATGACCCGCCAACTGGGCCAGGCGCTGGTGCAGCTCGGCTTCATCGCGCCAGTCCACCAAGAGCAGTGGTGCGGCGGGCGCGTAGTGTTTTTCCAGCAAACCCGGGCTGCGCAACGGTCCGCTGGCCGGGCTCGAAGCGGCGTCGGCACTTTGGACTTCGCCCACCACCGCGGCGAGCGATTGGGCGTGGATCATGCCCGGGCGCAGCACGCGCGCCGGATGCGCCGTCAGGTCCAGCACGGTGGATTCGATGCCGACCGCGCAAGGGCCGCCGTCCACAATCAGCGGAATGCTCCGGCCGAGTTGAGCGAACACGTGTTCGGCGGTGGTGGGGGAGAGTCGGGAGGCGAGGTTGGCGCTGGGGGCGGCCAGCGGAAAACCGCACGCGCGGATCACCGCCTGGATGAAGGGATGACGCGGCCAGCGCACGCCCACCGTCGGCCCGCCCGCCGCGACCACATCCGGAATCTCCCCGGCGCGCGGCAACACCAGCGTCAACGGACCGGGCCAGAACGCACGCGCCAGCCGCTCGGCGGTTTCGGGCCACTCCTTGACGCAGCGGCGCGCCATCTCCGGACCGACCACATGCACGATGATCGGATTGCGTGCGGGCCGGCCCTTGATCCGATACAGCCGCGCCACGGCCTCGGCGTCCAGCGCGTTGGCGGCCAGGCCGTACACCGTTTCGGTGGGCAGAGCCACCGGTTGACCGGCGCGCAACAGCTCGGCGGCGCGTTCCACGGCGATGCGAAACCGCTCGGGCGTGTCGGTGGGCAGAATCTCGGCCATCATGCGCAGGTCGGAGCAGACTTCAGTTGCCGAGGCGGTGCGCAGCCGGATTTCATTTGCCGAAAAAACGCCGCCGCAGCTTTCAAACCGGCTCGGCGATCAGATCGTAATCGGTGTGATCCACGACGCGCACACGGGCGAACTCGCCGATCGGCAGTCGCCCCCGCACGAACACCCGCCCGTCAATCTCCGGCGCATCTGCCTCGGTGCGCGCCACCATGAATTCGCCCCGCCCCGGGCGCGCCGCGCCGGTCCGACCGAGCCGGAGTGTGCCGTGTTCGGCGGCTCCGGAACCGGCCGCCGGAGGCGGCGTGCCGGTGCGAGCTTCGACCAGCACCGTGATCTCGCGTCCGAGTGCAGCGGCGGCGTGCTGGCGGGCGATGTCGCGTTGGGCAGCCATCAAGGTGCGCAGGCGACGACGTTTGACCGCTTCGGGAATCTGGTCGGCCATCAGCGCCGCGCGTGTGCCGGGTTCGGGCGAGTACGCAAAGCCGCCGAGCCGCTCGAAACGCATCCGGCGCACAAACTCCAGCAACGCTTCGAAGCACGCCTCCGTTTCGCCGGGAAATCCCACGATGAACGTCGTGCGCAGGGCGATGCCCGGCACGCCGGCCCGGATGCGCCCGAGCAAATCTTCCAGATACGCCCGGGACGTTTCGCGCCGCATCCGTTCGAGCATGGTGTCGTGGATGTGCTGCAGCGGGATGTCGGCGTAGCGCGCCACCTTCGGACACTCGGCAATGGTGCGGATCAATTCGTCGGTCCAGTGCGCCGGGTGCGTGTAGAGCAGCCGGATCCAGAACTGACCCGGCAGCGCGTTGAGCTCGCGCAAGAGCGTGCAGAGCGTGGGCGAGCCCTCCGGCAGCGCACGCACCAGGGCGGCGAAGCGTTCGGGCGAAGCGGCACCGCCGCCGCGCGGCCGCAAATCCAACCCGTACCAGGTCGTGTCCTGCGAGATGAGATTCAATTCCCGCACGCCCTGCGCCAGGAGCTGGCGCGCTTCGGCCACGACGTCGGCCTGCGGCCGGCTGCGATGCGGACCGCGAATGCGCGGGATGATGCAGAAACTGCAGGGATGATTGCAGCCCTCGGCGATTTTGACGTAGGCGAAATGGCGCGGCGTGAGCCGGAAACGCGGCGTCGCATAGTCCGGAACGTAATCGGGCCGGCGATCCACCTCCACCAACGGCGCGGGCGCAGCCGGGCGGGTGGACGTCACGTCGGCCGGGGCGTCGGTTCGAACCGGCGCCGCGGTGGTTGCAGACGAGTCGGCCGAGCGCGCCTTACGCTGTGGTTGCGCTCCGGCCCGGGCGATGGAATCGAGCCTGCGGGCCTTTTGCGATCGCGTGTGGTGGTTGGGCGGCAGGCTGCGGAGTTTTTCAGCGCGGCGGGCCAGCGCGGCTTTGACGATGCGAGCGGCATCGGCGACCTGGTCCACGCCCATGAACGCATCCACCTCCGGCAGCAACGCGGGCAATTCATCGCGATATCGCTGGGGCAGGCAACCGGCGACGATGAGGCCCTGCTCGGGTCGGTGCGCGTCGCGCGCCGCGGCGGCTTCCAGGATCGCATCCACGCTTTCCTCCTGGGCCGGGCCAATGAACGAGCAGGTGTTGACGATCAGCGCGTCGGCTTGCGCCGCGTCGTTGGTGATTTCCATTCCCTCCTGCAGCAGCGCGCCGAGCATGATCTCGGCGTCCACCAGATTTTTGGCGCAGCCGAGCGACACCAGGCCGACGCGAACGGGTCGGCGGTTGGGATGCGACTTGGTCACAGGGCAAGCAGGTTAGCGAACCGGCGGGCCACAGGCAATCCGGCCCGGATGGGGGGTCGGACCGGGGCTCGGGCAGTGGGCGGTTCAAAAGCGGGGCGGCT
>CAYXJB010000155.1:0-968 GCA_964465445.1 uncultured Verrucomicrobiota bacterium | reverse complement strand
AGATGCGGGCGGTGGGGGCGCCGTGCGTGGCGGAGATGTGCACGCGCAGTGCGCCGGCCCGGACCGGATCGAAGCTGTGGCGGTTCAGGCGCTGGTGGTTGTTCCTGACCTGCAGCAGCCGGTGCGTCCGGCCCTCGGGGTCGGTGTAGAGCAGTTCGTAGTCGCGGACGGTTTCGGGTTGCGGGCCGCGGAGGATGCGCGCGTTGAACCGGTCCTGCGCCGTGAGGGTCAGCGGACGGCCAAAACCGGTGTCGAAGACCAGTTGCACGTGGCCGAGGCGACGGGGCCGGGGCCAGCGCAGTTCGATCCATGCACCCTCTTGGCTCATCCGGCCGATCCAAAGGTGTTCGGTTTGACCCGGCAGATCGCGCGTGTAGCCGTCGAGCACACGTTCGGCGTCGCCGCCTTCGAGCTGGGAGGAGGCATGGACCGCGGCCTGGCGCGCGAAATCGTCCGGATCGGTGTTGCGGATGCGCAGCAGCGTCTGGTCATCGCGCAAGAGGGTTTGTTGGAGAGCCGCCAGGCGGGGTTTGTCCTGGTACAACTGGCGCGGCCGGAGGCCTTCATGGACGCACCCGGCTGCGGCTGTGCCGGCGGCCTGGCCCACAACCGCGCAGGTGGCCATGACGCGGGTGGAGGTGAACGCGACGTGGGTGGCACTGATGTTTCGGCCGGCCATCATGAGGTTGCGGATGTTGCGGCTGTAGAGGCAGCGCAGCGGGATGCCGTAGGGTGCGGGCAGGCGCGCCTGCCGGGCCGGGCGCATTTGCCAGGCGTCAAAACCTGCGGGCGGATGGTCATCCATGGGCCAGCCGCCGATGGCCACCACATCGTCGAACCGTTCCCAGCCGCCTTCGAGGTCCTGCTGGGCTGGTGCGAAAAGGATCCCGCCTGCGCGGCGGCCTACCCGCGCCTGCGCACAAGCTGGGCTGCGGTGGTGGAATCGCTGCCCCGCGAGGTGTCGTTGC
>CAYXJB010000154.1:4737-7163 GCA_964465445.1 uncultured Verrucomicrobiota bacterium | reverse complement strand
ATTTTTGCTGGCGCGGTACGGATTGCGGGGAACGTTCGATCTGAGCCGACCGTGGCGTTTGGCGTTGCTGTTGGCGGGCATTTGTTCGAGCACCCTGAGCGGATTCCGGTCAGCGTTTTTGTTTCAGGTGGCGGTTCTGCTGGTCTTGTTTACGATCGAAGGATATTGGAAGACGCGCTACGCCTGGGTGCTGTTGGGCGTGGGGCTGTTGTTGGGGGTGGGGCTGGCGGGGTTTTCGGACCGATTGCCGCTGCAGGTGCAACGGGCGGTGAGCTTCCTGCCGGTCCGGGTGGATCCGTGGGTCAAATATGCCGCGCAAGGTACGGTGGAATGGCGGGTGCAAATGTGGCGAGACGTGTTGCCCGAGGTGCCGCGATACCTGTTGCTGGGCAGGGGCTACTCGTTGGACCCGAATGAATTGGCGCTGCTGAGCGATCTGGCGCAGAGGGGCTACGTGCGCTCGGACGAATCGGCTGCCTACGCGGGCGACTACCACAACGGGCCGCTTTCTGTGCTCATTCCCTTCGGGCTCTGGGGCGCGGGGACGTTCATGTGGCTGCTGCTGGCCGGTGCGTGGGTGTTGCGGCAAAATTATCGCCACGGGCCGCGCGAACTGCATTCGATCAACGCGCTGCTGCTGGCCTGCTATCTGACCCGCGCGCTGTTTTTTTTCTTCATTTTCGGGGCGTTGTACCTCGACCTCTATCAGTTTGTGGGGTTGGTGGGCCTGAGTATCGCGTTGAACGGCGGTGTGCGCCGGGGAAGCGAAGCCGGGAGCGGGCGCCTTTCGGCCATTGAACCGCGTCCTGCAGGCGGATAGATTACGTCGCTTTAGAGAACATGCCGAACACGTTGGCCATCATTCGCGCGCTGCTGATCTACGGACTGTGTATTCCGGCGGCGATTCTTTTGGGCTATCTGCTGGCAACGCCGATGGACATCATCAGTTTCATCCTGGTGGTGTTGCTGCTGGTCGTGCCGTTGGTGCCGGTGCTGTTGCGGTGGCATCATTTTTTGCTGATCGCCAGTTGGCATCTGTGGGCGGTGCTCTTCTTTTTGCCGGGCCGGCCGTTCGTCTGGATTGTGCTGACGTTCATCAGCCTGGTGCTCTCGAGCGCGCAGGGGATCTTGAGCCGCGAGGCGACGCACATCTCGGTCCCCTCCGTGGGCCGGCCGTTGCTGTTGCTGTTGCTGGTGGTGTTGGTGACGGCAATGATGACCGGCGGCATCGGGATGCAGGCACTGGGAAGCGAAGTGTACGGGGGGCGGCGTTATGTGCTGATTATTGTGGCCATCTTGGGATACTTTGCCATCTCGCGCGTACGTGTGCCGGTGGGCCGCGAAGTCCAGTACGCATCGGCTTTTTTTTTGATGGGCGTCACGGCGGTTCTGGGTGCACTGCCGGCGCTGGTTCCGCTGCCGACGGGGTTTTATTGGGTGTATGCAGTCTTTCCAGTGGAAAGCCGGACGTTGTTGTTTTTCGAACCTTCGGAGGACACGCCGATTCGATTGGTGAGCCTGTCGCCGGGCGGTTTAGCGGTGCTGTGGTATTGTCTGGCGCGACACGGTTTGGGTGGAACGTTCGATCTTTCCGGCCGCTGGCACTTGTTTCCGATCCGTCTTCGGGGCGGCTTTCAATTTCAACAACCTTGGCGTGCGCTCCTAGCCATGTTGGGTCTGTGGATGGTGCTGGTTTCCGGGTTCCGGTCGGCCTTGGGGCTTTGTTTCATGGTGTTGACCGGGCTTTTTGTCGTGGAACGAATTTATCGGCGGCCGATCGCGCTGTTTTTGGTATTGGTGGGGATGCTCGCCGGCTCACTGCTGGTGGTACTGGCGCCAAAACTGCCGCCGATGGTGCAACGGACGCTGAGCTTTCTGCCGCTGGACATTGATCCGGCCATCCGGATGAACGCCGAGGCATCCACTGAATGGCGGGTGCAGATGTGGGAGAGCATCCTGCCCAGCGTGCCGAAATTCCTGTGGTTGGGCAAAGGATACTCGATCAACCCCATCGAGCTCGAACGTGCCCAATACTCGAGGAGCAGCGAGGGAGCGGTGGTCGCAATGATTGCCGGTGACTATCATAACGGTCCGTTGACGTTGCTGGTGCCGCTGGGTATCTGGGGCGTTCTGGCTTTCGGCTGGTTTTTGATCGCCGGTTTTCGGGCGCTTTGGAACAACTACCGCTACGGTGACCCAGCGCTACGTCAGATCAATGCCTTTCTGCTGGTTTATTTCACCTGTCGGGTCGTATTCTATCTGTTCGTGTTCGGTCACTTCCCGCTGGACCTGTACCTGTTCACCGGCGTGGTCGGTTTGAGCATCAGTTTGAACGGCGGCGTGCGTCAGCCTGCCGCCGTGCCGGCCTTCAAGCCGGCTCTGGGCACCCTGCCTCTGGCGCGCGCCACGCCCTGAGGCTGCGGCAT
>CAYXJB010000154.1:696-4692 GCA_964465445.1 uncultured Verrucomicrobiota bacterium | reverse complement strand
AAAGGCCGCCGTCGCTTCAAGGGAAACTCCGTTTGTCGGATAACGGCGCACCCTTGCCCCGGGCGACACGACCCGCAGAGGCGGCGATGGTGTTGGCGGCCTGACGGCATCGTGCCGCTCGGTTGATTCCGCTTCCCTCATGAGCGGGCAGGCTGAGGTTTCCCGATGCGGTCCTGGCGATTTGCTTCTCAGTACCTGGATCGGATTTTGCGCACTGATGCAGGTGGCCGGTTGGGGATTGTCAGGGATCGGTCAGCTCAACGCGGTTGCTTACGCGCTCGTGCTGGTCGGGGCTGCTGCGGTCGCGGTCTTGGTCTGGAGGCGAGAATTGCAAACCGGCCCTCTGGCGCGTTGGGGTTGCCGGAAATGGGCGCGGCGATTCCGTCGTCCGTTGCCGTGGGGATTCCTGGTGTTGGCAGGGCTGGTTTTTTTGGCGGGTTGATCCACGCGCCGGCCAATTACGACGGTTTGGCCTACCGCATTCCGCGGGTACTGCATTGGCTGGCCGAAGGGCGATGGCACTTGATCGAAACCATTTTCCCCGGTTGAACACACGGGGTTGCGGTTGGGAGTGGACAGCGGCGCCGGTGCTGGCGCTGCTCAAAACCGACCGTCCGTTGTTCCTGTTGAGCGTGATCTCTTTCCCGCTGCTGCCGGGACTGGTGTTCAGCGTGCTGGTCCGGCTGGGCGTTCGCGCGCGGGTGGCGTGGCATTGGATGTGGCTGTTGCCGACCGGCTACTGCTATCTGCTGCAGGGCGGAAGCATTGGGAATGATTTGTTCGGAGCGACATTCGCGCTGGCGGCGATGCATTATGCGCTTCGAGCGCAGCAGAGTTTGCGAGCGTCCGATTTCTGGCTCTCGGTTTTCGCGGTGGCGCTGGTGCGACACCCGCGGGTGTTGATGGCTCGCGTGCAAGTGCCGGCGGTGGGCTGAGCCGGTGGCGCGCGGTCGTCGGTCCCAAATTGAACCGCGCCGTTTCGTAGCGCGCGGCGAAGCGTTGCGAATTCGCCTGTGGTTCGACCGTCGAACCGCCATTTTCTGCGGTTATCCAATCGGAAAACCACCCGGCAAGTCAACCGCCCACGCTCGACCGGCACGCTCGCAGCGTTTTTTGCGTCCACGCGGTGGCGGCAAAAGAATTGACGAGCCCGCGTCGGAACGGCTTTCTGCCGGCGTGCGGATTTCGGTCGTCACACCGAGCTTCCGACCCGGGCCGTGGTTGCGGCTGTGCATCGCCTCGGTTGCCGATCAGGGGGTCGAGGTCGAGCACATTGTGCAGGACGCCGGATCGGATGAGGGGACGCTGGAGTGGTTGCGCGCCGAGCCACGGGTGCGGCTGTTCGTCGAACCGGATGCGGGGATGTACGATGCGATCAATCGCGGCATGCGGCGCAGTAGCGGCGAGATCCTGGCCTGGCTCAATTGTGATGAGCAGTACCTGCCCGGTGCGCTAAAGGCGGTGCAGGAGCGGTTCGCTGCCGAGCCGGCGTTGGATGTGCTTTTCGGCGACATTGTGTTTGTGGACGCCCAGGGCCGTTACGCCGGCCATCGCAAGGTGCAGCCGCCGCTGCTCTGGCACACCTGGACGTGTCATTTGTCCACCCTCTCCTGTGCGATGTTTTTCCGCCGACGGGTGCTCTTCGAGTACGGCCAATGGCTCGATCCGGGCTGGCGCGACAGCGGCGACGGCGAATGGATGGTGCGGCTGTTGCGTCGGGGCGTGCGCATGGCCGCGCTGGGTCGCTTCACCTCCGCCTTCGCGCTCACCGGTGCGAACATGAGCCGCGGCGAAAACGCGCGGCGCGAAGAACGCCGGCTGCATCGCACCGCGCCGCTGTGGATGCGCGTGGGCAGGCCGATCTGGATCGCGCATCACCGGTTGCGCCGATGGTGGGGCGGCATGTATCGGCAGGCGCCTTTCAGCTTTGCCATTTACACGCCCCAGAGCCCGGAGCGCCGGCTGACCCAGCACGTGGCCCGACCCCGATTTCGCTGGCGATTTTGAAAGTGCATCGGCCCGAACGCTCCGATTCCGCTGCGGATTCCAACGCGGCGAGCCGTTTCTGGTGCGTCGCCAGAGCAAGGGGAGTAAGGCATTCGAAAAGACCGGGGGCTTGCGTCAGCGCAAGCACAAGCGGGCAGCCGGCGCGCTCGAGCCCGGCCGGGGCGATCGGTTTGCGGGCGGCCGTAGTGAAAGCCGCCCTCGTCTTCGTAACCCAGCGGTGCGCAGCGGTCCAGGAGCGCGTTGAGCGCTGTGGCAAGCCGATCGAGCCAACCCTGCAGCAGCGCACATCGTGTCCCGGCACGGCGTTCCTCGCCGCCGTGGTCCACGTCGCAAAGCGTTGCGGGCTCGGACGGATGCACGGGTTGAATTTGGCCATTTGGGCGTTCGCTGGACACACCGAAAATTGCTTTTTTGTTGGCTTTTTTTGCACCGGCAACGGGGATGCGAAGTTGGCCGGACCGAGCCTGGCTTCTTGACCGGCTCGCTCGAACGCCCCTAGGTTGCGTTCGAGCGGGAAACAAACGCGGTTAACGTCAGCGGCTTGAGGCGATGAGAATCGGGATTGTGACCGGCGGTGGGGATTGTCCGGGGTTGAACGCGGTCATTCGCGCCGTGGCCAAGGCGGCGGCCAAACGCGGGTGGGAAACGATCGGGATCATCGGCAGTTTTCAGGGTCTGTTGCCGCCACAGAACTGGCGGCTGCTGGAGTACAAGGCGCTCGACGGTCTGCTGGTGCGCGGCGGAACGATTCTGGGCACGGCCAACCGCGGCATTTTCTCGGTCAAGACCGGCCATGGCCAGACCCGTCAGTTGCCCGAGACGCTCCTGGCCGAAACGCGCCGCGGCATGGAAACGCTCGGGCTCGAGGCGCTGGTCGCGGTGGGTGGCGACGGCACGCTGACGATCGCCCGTCAGATGCACGAATTCGGCATTCCGATCGTGGGCGTGCCCAAAACCATTGACAATGATCTGGCGGCCACGGCGGTCACTTTCGGATTCGATTCCGCCGTCGCGTGCGCCACCGATGCGCTGGACCGGCTGCACACCACCGCCGAGAGCCACAACCGCGTGATGGTCCTGGAGGTCATGGGTCGGTACGCGGGCTGGATCGCCCTCTACGCCGGAGTCGCCGGCGGGGCCGATGTGATCCTGATTCCCGAAATCCCGTTTCGATACGAGAGCATTTGCGCGGCGATTGCCGAACGCGAGCGCATCGGGAAACATTTCACGCTGGTGACCGTGGCGGAGGGGGCGCGACCGGTCGGCGGCGATTACGTCAGTGCCGCGACCGACACGACGCAGCGCGAGACCCGTTTGGGCGGCATCGGCGCGGTGGTGGCGGTCGAAATCGAGAAACGGACCGGCAAGGAAACGCGCGTGGTGGTGCTGGGCCATCTGCAACGCGGCGGCAGTCCAACCAACATGGATCGGGTGCTCTGCACGCTCTTTGGCGCCAAAGCCGTGGATCTGATCGCTCAGAGACGCTTCGGCCAGATGGTCACCCACACCGGCACATCGGTCGAAAGTGTCCCGCTGAGCGAGGCGGTGAGCCGGCTGCGCACCGTGCCGCCGGACGGCGCGTTCGTGCAAGCGGCACGCGCGCTGGGCATCAGCCTGGGCGATTGAACCCTGAGGCGTCGGTCGGCCCGACCGAACGCCCGAACGGGGCTCGAGTTTGCGGCCGGCGGGTGCGGAACACTGACGCAGGGAGCAGCGAGCCGACTTCCCGATTCACGAGTGCGGCCGGTGTTTTGGATTCAGGTGCGCGGCGTGGCGGCGCGAGCCGATGCAGCAGCAACGTCCGCTTCGAGCCGCAGGCGCAGCGTTATGAAGCGGTTGGGTTGGTAGGGCACGCGCAGCGTGTGGTCATCGGCCACCGGCAGCGGGCGCTGGTTTTCCTCGACACCGTTGCAGAGCCAGGACTGCCGCAACCGAAAGCAGCGCAGACGCAGCGTGGCCTCGCCGGCGCGCCCGAGCACCTCGCGCAAG
>CAYXJB010000154.1:0-671 GCA_964465445.1 uncultured Verrucomicrobiota bacterium | reverse complement strand
GGCTGCTTTGAACGTCACCCATTCCAGATGGGGCGAATCGAGCTCGAAGAATGACGCGCCCTGCGGCGGCATGGGCCGACCGGCCTGGAAGATGGCTGCCGAGAAGGTCGAAAGATGGGTGTAGGCCAGCACCGGGGTGCGGATGTCCTGATCGAACTGCGCGAGGGCTTCGCGGCTCAGCCCGCGTCCGCTGGTCAGACTGTAGTGGAAGACGAATCGTCCGCTCTGTTCGGCCCGGTAATTGGTGAACCAGTAGTTGTTCATCACGTAGGAAAAGACGTGGCCGTTGGTCAGCGGCAGATGCGCGAGCCACCGGCCGCGGTTGATGTCAGTGAGCGTGATCAGGGGCGCATCGGGCGTGGCCCACGCCACCGAGAAATCACCCTCGCGCACGTGGACTAGGTTTTGCGGCGTGAACCATTCGCGACAGGCGCCCGGCATCTGATCAATGTTGGGTCGCACCCAGCCGTTCTGGATCTGGTATTCGACCACGGGCGAGTCGGCAGCGAACGGGAAGGCGAAATACACCGCCTCCTTGGCGCGCGTGGGTTCTTTTTCGACCGTGTTGACGATGTCCAGCCGGTGCAGCGCGACGTAGAGACGATACTCGATGCGCAGGCGCGGCGTGTTGCGGCAGCGGGCCTCGACGACCAGACGTTCGCCCAGCGGCG
>CAYXJB010000153.1:0-7250 GCA_964465445.1 uncultured Verrucomicrobiota bacterium | reverse complement strand
CCATTGGCGAGGCTGGCCTCGATGGCCCGGCCGCCGGAACGATGCCCGACGCAGAAGGCAGCCACGCTCGCGTGCAGGCCGGCCAGTCCGCTGGAACTGGACCCGTAACAACCCGTCGCAACCCAATCGGCGTACAGCCCATACCTGTTGGAACTGGAACTAAACCCGAAACAGTTGTCCGCGATGCTCACCCATAGTCCCGTGCCGCTGGAACTGTACCCATAGCAGTTGATGGCGGTGGCCGCACCCAGCCCGTGGGCGCTGCCACCACTTTGGCCGATGCAGTTGAACGCCCGAGTCGCAGACAACCCTGTGCCGGCAGGGCTGTCCCCACGAGAGTTGTTTGCCCTATCGGCCTGCACCCCGATGCCGCTGCCGACGGCTATGCCGGTGCTATCGCTGACAGTTCGGGCATAAATGCCTCTGTTGCCGCAATTGCGCGCCACCGAGCCCCAAACCCTATTCGCAACAATCCCCCGGCCACCGGCCACCTCCACCGTGCACGAGTCCACCCCAGTGCCGGAACCCAATCCGAGATTGATCCCGTCATACAACACATTACGAACCGACACGTCCCGCACTCGAACATTCGAAGGAGCGCTGCCGGACCAGTAAATGCCATGGCCGAATCCAGGTCCGCCATAGATGCCCGCGCCGCGAACGTGGCCGTTGTAAACCGCCACGTTCGTCCGAGCCCCACTCAACGGAATCGCCGCATTCGTGACCGATGGCGCGATGGAATTGATCATAAACCCGTTCAAATCCAGGATCACATTGTTGGCCACGATCGTGATCGCATCCCCACTGGTCACCGTCAGGTTGGTCGTCAGATAGTACGAGCCGCTGTTGGTGATGATGTACGGAGCGCTCGAGATCGGCGTGCGTGCCTCAATTTGCGAGAGTGTTTTCATCGTCGGTCCGGGTGGGCCCGGTGGCGTCAGGCTGCCCTGGCCCATGGCCGGCGCCGACCGCAAGATCAACGTGATTGAAATCACAACGCAGGCTCGGCAAGGTCGCGTCTTCATAAGCTGCGAAAGTTTGCCGAGGGCGTTGTCCCGCACCCTGTAACCCAATTTCTATCAGAGCCTGATCGAAATTCAAGTTCAGGACCGCCCGCCGAAGACGATCACCAGCCTTGGCGACAGAGGCCTCCCAAGCGACGGATCGGGCGCCGGGACAAATTGTTCGGAGAACGGGCAGCCCGGAAACGGCGCGCGCGAGGGGTTATGAAGCGGCCTGGTGCTCGACCCAGGTCGTCGCCAGGCGCGTGAGTTCTGCACCGCTTTTGAGGTTGAGCTTCCGTTTGATCTGCTCGCGGTAGTATTCGACGGTTTTGACGCTCAGGTGCAGTTCGGCGGCGATTTCCTTGCTTTTTTTCCAGCGCCCGATCAGTTGAAAGACCTCGAACTCGCGATCGCTGAGCGCCTCCAGCGGCGATTGCTGCGGCGGCACATCGCCACAAAGCCGCTGCTGGAGCATCCGCGCCGCCAGCGCCTCGCTGACGTACAGTTGCCCGGCCAGCACTCGTCGGATCGCGACCGGGATTTGTTCCAGTGCGGACTGTTTCATCACATATCCCAGCGCACCGGCTCGGAAGGCCAGTTCGGCATACACGTTTTCGTCGTGAGCGCTGACGACCAGCACCGGCAGACGCGGAAATCGCGCCTTGAGGTTGCGCATCAGTTCCAGACCGCTGCTGTCCTTCAGCGAGATGTCGGCGATCACCAGGTCCGGTCGCAGTTGTTCGATGGCGCTGAGCGCGCGCGCGGCATTCTCCTCTTCGCCGCAAACCATCAGGTCCGGCTCGCGTTGGATGAGCTGGGCGATGCCCAGGCGCACCACGGCGTGATCGTCCACCAGCAGGATGCGTTTGCGGTTGGGCGGCTGCGGTGTTGCGCTGGCGCGTGGCATACCGATCTGTCGTTGCGGTTGCCGAATCCTGCCGCAGAACGCACGGCGGTGCAACGGTGATTGCGCGGCGGCTTGACGCCCGGGTGCCGGCCACCCAGACTCGCGCCCATGCCAAAAACCGGTTCTTTCCAGCACTGGTGTCGAACCGACCCGCGCCCGATGTGGCGACGGGGCGGTTCGAGGTGTGTGCGGGCCCGGCCCGGGGCGGATCTCGCCGGCAGGAGCGTTGCGGCATGAAACGGCCCTCGGTGCTGGTGATCTTCCTGACGGTCTTTCTGGACCTGATCGGATTCGGGATCGTGGTGCCCCTGGTGCCGCTGTTCAGCCGGGAGTTAGGCGCGCAGGGATTCACCATCGGGGTGGTCATCGCCGCGTTCTCGGCGATGCAATTTGTCTTTGCGCCGATCTGGGGACGGTTGTCGGATCGCATCGGGCGACGGCCGGTGCTGTTGATGAGCACGCTGGGGGCGGCGATTTCGTATGCGTTGTTCGCTCTGAGCTGCGGGTTGCAACCGCCCGGCGCGGCGCTGGGGCTGATGCTGGTCTCGCGCGTGCTGGCCGGCATTTGCGGGGGCAACATCACCGTGGCCCAGGCGTATCTGGCCGACATTACGCCGCCGGCGGATCGCTCGCGCCGGATGGGCCTGATCGGGATGGCGTTTGGCCTGGGGTTTATTTTCGGCCCGATCCTCGGCGGGATCAGCCTCAAACACTTCGGCGCAACCGGACCGGGTTGGACGGCAGCGGCACTGTGCGCGGGGAATTTCCTGCTGGCGTTTACGATTCTGGCGGAAAGTCGCCGCTCCACTTCCCCGGTGCCGGCGCGGCCGCATCTGGATCAGTGGTTGCACACGCTGCGGACGCCGCGGGTGGGACTGCTGGTGGTGGTGTTTTTCCTGGCAACGTTCTGTTTCAGTTGCTTCGAAAGCACCCTGCCGCTGCTGGTGAGCGACAATTTTCATCTGGAGATCGGCAGGGACGAAGCCTCGGCGGCCACGGTGGTGTGGTTGTTCGCCTACTGCGGGATCATCGGCGCAGTGATTCAGGGCGGTGCGATCGGGCAGTTGGTCCGGCGTTGGGGCGAGCCGCGATTGATTGTGTTCAGTCTGGGGCTGACGGCGGCCAGTTTTGCGGTCCTGCCGTTTATCAAGGGTCCGCCCCACCTTTCCTGGAGCGTGCTCTGGCAGCCCGATGGACTGGCGTGGTGGATGATGCTCGGTGCGCTGGGCGCGCTGGCGGTCGGCTCCAGCCTCACGCGCCCGCCGTTGTTCGGCCTGCTTTCGAATTTGACTCACGAGCATGAACAGGGCGCCAACATCGGTGTGGCGCAGGGCGCCGGCAGCCTGGCGCGGATTCTGGGCCCGCTCTTTGCCAACACCACGTTGCATTATCTGCCGCCGTTGCCCTACCTGACCTGCGCCCTGGTGCTCTCGATCACCGCCGCCGTGTTTGCGCGGAAGATGCGGGGCATGACCCTCGTCGCGTCGGGCGCAGCGCCGGCCCTGGCGCGCCGCCACAGTTGAACGGCCCGCCACCGCCGGCGATTCTCAATCCCGACCCAGGCGCAGCCGACCGCGTTGCACCAGCGCATGCAACAGACTGCCAAGGGCCATGCCGATGACATAACCGTACGGCAGATTGCCGGCCATCAGCCCCACCAGCACGGCGATCATGAATTCGGCCCGGTTCGCCGCGGTGTCGCGCACCAGCGTCAGCAACGTCCAGCCCTCGAACAACAGCAGCACGCCCAACATCGGCAGCGGGAACAGGTGACTGAATTGTTCGAAGCCGCGGGAAAACAAAAGTCCCGCCAGAACAAAACACCCGCCGTAAATGACCACTGAGCCGCCGGTCCGTGCCCCAAAGGCGTAATGGCCCGCCATCCCGCCCGAGCCGTGGCAAACCGGCACGCCGCCCAGCCACGGACCGATCAAATTCACCAGCCCGTAGCTCACGCCGATGCGTCGCACCGACGGCGCGCGATCCGGAAAAAAATCCGCGGCCAACTGGCGCGTTGCCAGGATCGAATTGCCCAACGAGAGCGGAAGCTGCGGCAACGCCAGCAACACAAACCCCGTCCAGAGCTCCTTCCAGCTCGGCGTCCGCCACTGCGGCCAGTGCATTTCCAGCGGCAGCGAGACGGAAAACCGCTCCGGCCCGAAGCACACGGCATAGATCAATCCCAGCGCCACGATGGCCAGGGCCGCGGGCAAACGCCGATGGCCCGCCAGTACCACCCCCAGCACAAATGCCACCGCCGCCAGCGCCCAGCCCGCGCCGCCGTCGGCCCGCACGTACTCGCGAAACGCCAGCGTCACCAGTTGCACCCCCAAACCGAACTGGATGCCGCGCACCACGCATCGGGGGATGAGCCGTGCCAGCCATTCCAGTGCCCCGCTGAGCGCCAGCAGCAGCATCACCGCGCCAATCGCCAGCCCCGCCCCGTAAAGCACCCCCGCCGAAAGCTTCTGCGTGATGACCAGCACCGCCACGGCCTTGAGCGGCTGCACCGGCATCGGCATCCGATACACCAGGCCGGTGAAGACTTGCATCGCTCCGAACATCATCAGCACACCCGCGGCATCCAGCCCGGCGGCCAGAGTCATGCCCACCAGCAGGGGCAGGTCGGTGCCCAGATCCCCGAACGCACCGGCCAGCTCGTGACGATCGAATCGCAGCCGGCGCCCCGGCACATCCGGGCGCGGCCCTGCAGAGCCGTTCGGTGTGCTCGAAGCCGGCGGGTTGGCAGATGGCTCATTCATTCAATGCCGCGACTGGACATGCCGCCCATGCGTATCCGAACTCGTTCCGGAGCAAAAGTCCGGACTTGTCCGTCGCCGCCGATTCAACCGGAGCGATTGGTCGCGTGCGGGACGCGGTTTCTGCTACAATGAGCGCGTGACGGTGCTCGAGGTGATTCAGAAAAGCGCCGAGTTCCTGGCCGCGCGCGGCGTGGCCTCGCCCCGGCTCAACGCCGAGTTGTTGCTGGCTCACACGCTGGGGTTGCCGCGCATGAAGCTGTATCTGAACTTCGAACGTCCGCTCACCGACGCCGAGCTGGAGGCCATGCGAGAGCGGTTGCGGCGTCGGGCGCGACACGAACCGTTGCAGTACATCCTGGGGAGCGCCTCGTTTTGCGGGCTGGAGCTGAGCGTCAACCCGCACGTGCTGGTGCCGCGACCGGAAACCGAGTTGCTGGCCGAGGCGGGCTGGCAATTCCTCCGGGCGCGGTCGTCCGGGCCGGTGCAAGCGCTGGACTTCGGCACCGGCAGCGGTTGTGTGGCCATTGCGCTGGCCGTGCATTGTCCCTCGGCCCGGATCATCGGGCTGGATGTTTCAGCTCAGGCGCTGGAGCTGGCCGCCGCCAACGCGGCCCGACACAACGTGGCCGCGCGCATCGAATGGGTCGCGGGCGACGGTTTCAGCGCGCTGCCCGCCGACGTGCGGTTCGATCTGATCGTCAGCAACCCGCCCTACATTCCGACGGCGCAAATCGAGACGCTGCCGATCGAGGTGCGGCAGTTCGAGCCGCGCCTGGCGCTGGACGGCGGCCCGGACGGGCTGCGCATTCACCGGAAACTCGCCGCCGAAGCCGCGGCGTTCCTCAAACCCGACGGACGCTTGATGGTCGAACTGGCCGACGGCCAGGCCGACGCCGCGCGCGAACTCTACAGCGCGCACAACTGGATTGTGGAGGAGATTCGCCCGGACTACACTCAGCGACCGAGAATCCTGATCGGGCGGCCGGCGGCGGGCCGGCTCGCGCCGGGCGAGCCGATGCACCAACGCGGGTCGCCCTGACGGCTCGGCCAACGCGCATGGACAGTCTGCTCATCAAAGGTGGCGTGCCCCTGGAGGGCGAAGTGTGGATCAGCGGTGCCAAAAACGCGGCCCTGCCGATCATGGCCGCCGCTCTGCTCACGCCCGAACCCTGCGTCATCCACCGCGTGCCCAACCTCAGCGACGTGCGGTTCATGGCGCAGATTCTCACCTGGCTCGGCGCCTCGGTCAGTTTCAAGGACGGCACCATGCGCATCGAGGCGCGCAAAATCCGCGGCTACGGCGATTACGACCTGGTCCGCAAAATGCGCGGCTCGATCTGCATCATGGGCCCGCTGCTGGGCCGGCTCAAACGCGCGCGCGTGTCCCTGCCCGGGGGCTGTGTCATCGGCGCGCGTCCGATCAATCTGCATCTCAAAGGCTTCGAGGCGCTCGGGGCCAAAATCACCATCGAAGGCGGCTACGTCCAGGCCAGCGCCCGACGCCTGGTCGGTTCGGCCATGTTTCTGGGCGGTCGCGCCGGCTCGACCGTGTTGGGCACGGCCAACGTGATGATGGCCGCCACGCTGGCCGAGGGTGTGACGGTCATCGAAAGCGCCGCGTGCGAGCCCGAGATCGTGGATCTGGCCCGGTTTCTCAACGCGATGGGCGCCAAGATCAGCGGCGCCGGCAGCCCCACCATCACCATCACCGGCGTCGAACAACTCCACGGGGCCGAACACGAGCTGATTCCAGATCGGATCGAAGCGGCCACCTACGCCATCGCCGCTGCCGCCACCGACGGGCACGTGACGATCAAAGGCGCGCGGGCCGATCACATGCACGCGGTGCTCGACAAACTTCAGGAAGCCGGCGTCTCGGTGGTGCGCCGCGGACCGGATTTGATCATCTCGCGCAAGGGCCGGCTGCGCCCGGTGGATGTGACGACGCTGCCCTACGCCGGGTTTCCGACCGACGTGCAGGCGCAGATGATGGCGCTCATGACCCTGGCCCCGGGCATCAGCATCATCACCGAACGCATCTTCGAATCGCGGTTCATGCACGTGAGCGAGCTGGCCCGGCTGGGGGCGGACATCGAGATCGAAGGGCCCAGCGCCATCGTCAAAGGCGGCCGACCGCTCAGCGGCGCGCCCGTGATGGCGAGCGATTTGCGCGCCTCGGCGGCGCTGGTCATTGCCGGGCTGGCCGCGCGCGGCACCACGCAGGTCAACCGCGTCTATCACATTGACCGCGGCTACGAAAACATTGACGGCAAGCTGCGGCAACTGGGCGCGCGCATTCAACGAATTGAGGACACATGACCCGGCTCATCGCGGCGCTGCTCATCGCGGTGTTGTGCTTTTGCGCCTATCACCTCATTCAGTACTGGCACACGTTTCAGGAGGAAAAAACGCAGCGCCAGGCCGCCACCAACATCCAACCCGAGTCCCTGCCGGGCCTGCCCCCGCAACTGGAAGAGAGCCTGCGCGCCGCCCAGAGCCGCGGCCCGGCAGCCTTGCGCCAGTGGTTGCAAACCTACGGCTCGATCGTCCAGGACCCGCGCAAAGCGTGGATCGAAC
>CAYXJB010000152.1:0-7356 GCA_964465445.1 uncultured Verrucomicrobiota bacterium | reverse complement strand
CCCGAGTTGTGCCCATCCACGACCCCCAACGTCAGACCGACCGCCACTGCCGCATCAACGGCGTTACCGCCGGTGCGAAGCACATCCAATCCCGCCTGCGTCGCAAGCGGATGACCCGATGCAACGATGCCGTGCGTTGGGGCTTCAGATTGAGCACGAGTCCCTGCATCTCCTGCCACCACGACCGCGCCGAAAACGAGCGCAGCCCGTCGGAGAACCTTCTGCCAGGGAATGAATCCAAAATTCACTGGGCGCAGCGCTTCAGCCAGACCGCCAGCAAACTCACATCAGCCGGTGATACCCCCGGAATTCGCGTCGCCTGCCCCAAGGTGGCCGGACGGATCTTGTTGAGCTTCTGCCGGGCTTCCGTTCGAAGGCCAACCACGGTTTCGTAATCGAACGAGGGCGGGATCTGCTTGTCTTCCAAGCTCTTAAGTCTTTGGATTTCAGCAACTTGCCTAGCAATGTAGCCTGCGTACTTTGCCGCCAGTTCAACCTGGTGAATCACGTCGCGGCTCAGGGCTTCGTTACGCGATGGCAACTGGTCATAGGTCATTTCTGGCCGCTTGAGCAGGTCGAACAGGCTTTCACTTCCAACTTTCGTGTTTGAAAGCCGCGCAATTTCCTCGTCAATCGCCTTCTGCTTTTTCACCACGCGTGCATACCGTTCCGAAGATAGTAGGCCGATTTGATGCCCAAGTGGTGACAAGCGCAAATCGGCGTTGTCCTGACGGAGGACGAGCCGGTGCTCGGCCAACGAAGTGAAAATCCTGTAAGGCTCTGTCGCACCTTTGGTTACGAGATCGTCAATGAGCACGCCTATATAAGCATCGCTCCTTTTTATTATTATTTGAGATAGACCGGCAGCTTTGCGGAAAGCGTTGATGCCGGCAACGATCCCTTGTGCTGCGGCTTCCTCGTAGCCGGATGTCCCATTGATTTGCCCTGCCAAGAACAACCCCTCACAAACTTTGGTCTCCAAGGTCGGATAAAGCTGCGTCGGCAAGACATAATCATACTCAACAGCATAAGCCGGCCTGACGATTTCGGCGTTTTCACAGCCTACGACCGATCTAACCAGCTCATACTGAACCTCCAAAGGAAGACTCGTGGACAGGCCGTTAACGTAAATTTCGTCAGTCGAGAGCCCTTCGGGTTCGAGGAAAATCTGGTGGTGCGGCTTTTCCGGGAATCGAACGATTTTGTCTTCAATTGAGGGGCAGTAACGCGGCCCGATCCCTTGAATCCTGCCTGAATAAAGCGGGGATTTGTCTAGGTTCGCCCTTATAATTTCCGCGGTTTTTTCCGTGGTGTGCGTGAGGTGACAGACAACTTGGCCGCCTGATTTTTCCAAAAGCGAGCCTTTTGGGAATTGTCGACCTAGCGGGTGACCATTCGCTCCGGGTTGTTCCACGTGGAACAATTCATCCACCCAGAACGAGAAATATGGAATTGGATCATCACCTGCTTGCACCTCGAGTCGCGAAAAATCAATGCTCTTTTTCGCCAAGCGAGGCGGAGTGCCCGTCTTGAACCGCCCAAGCTCCAGTCCAAGTTCCCGCAACGAATCCGAAAGCCCTTTGCTCGCTCCTTCTCCCATGCGACCACCATCCAAGCGATTGAACCCGACGTGTAACGTCCCGTGAAGAAACGTTCCTGTGGTCAGGACTACCGATTTCGCGCGAAACTGAACGCCCAATGCGGTCTCGACACCAACACACCGTCTGTTCAACGTAAGGATTTTCCTACACGAGCCTTGCTTGAGGTCCAGCCGCGGCTGTTTCTCACAAGCGTGCTTTTGTCGGACCTGATAAGCCAATTTGTCACATTGAGCTCGCGGCGACCAAGTCGCCGGCCCTTTGCTCCTGTTTAGGAGCTTGAAATGGATGCCTGTCATGTCGGCAGCAATTCCCATCTCGCCACCGAGTGCATCAATCTCTCGAACCAGATGTCCCTTGGCCTGACCGCCAATCGCCGGGTTGCAAGACATTTTCCCGATGGTGTCGAGGTTTTCACTGAGCAACAATACCTCGGCACCCAACCGCGCGGCTGCAAGTGCTGCCTCAATGCCGGCATGGCCGCCTCCTATTACAATGACGTCGTAAGATTTGGGATAAACGAACATCACAAAGAATAGTAGCGATTTTCGGCACAGTTACGATCCCAAATTTTGCGAATGCCGAAGCGCTCGTTTGCAGCAAGATAATCACACAACCAAGCCAACTCCATCGGACGACCTTCATAATCAACAAGACCAGCAAGTTCAGAAACTGTGATTGGTTTCATACGGTTGCCTTGAAACGCCTCAAGCACCTTGGTCTTCAGCTTAACGATTTCCTCTGCTGCTACCTTCCCTGCTTCAACGCCAGGCTGATGATAGGCGTTGATGTTTGCCAAGCTTGCATAAAACCCGACCGATCGCTCGAACAATGCAACGATTACACCCAAACTGAAAGGAGACACGTCATATAACGATATCGTTATGCTTCTTCTTGCCTTTTCTTGAAGTGCTCTTGCCGTTCCTTTCGCGAATCCTTGCAGGTAGTCGCCCAATGTTATTCCGTCTCGGCCGACTAATTCGTCGCGACCGTTCTTCGCCACCGTAATGAAAATCGTGAACGCATTGTCGAGTCCGTCACGAAGTTGTTGAACGTAGGAATGTTGGTCGGTCGAGCCTTTGTTGCCAAAGACCACAAGCCCTTTGTTGACGACGTGTCCCTGCAAGTCTTTTTCCTTCCCAAGCGACTCCATGATCAATTGCTGGAAATACTTGGACAGATACTCGAAGGCGTCCTTGTACGGGATAATCGCGACGCAGTGCTTTTGTTCGGTTTCTGCGAGCCGAAACCACGTCGCCGCCAATTGCAATGCCGGATTCCGATCCAGGCTCGGCGATCGGGTTAACTCGTCGCACATTTTTGCCCCGGCCAAAATCTCGCGAATCGGTACGCCGCTCAAGGCCGCCGGCAACAGCGAAACCGCTGAACAAAAACTGGTTCGCCCACCCACCCATTCCCAGATCGGAAACCTGGCAAGCCAGCCATTCTCGCGTGCGTACCTATCAAGCCGACTGCCAACAACAGTTATAGCCACGGCGTGCTTGGCAAACGACAACCCCGCCCGTTCATACATGTTTTGAGAGAAAACCATGCCATTGTGAGTCTCGCGCGTCTTGCCTGACTTCGAGACAACAATGCATAGCGTTTTTGATATTTCGTTACCGATATCGTTATAAATCCGAGCAATACCGTCTGGATCTGTGTTATCAATGAAAAACGCTTCAAGCTTGCGATCGTAACTATCCTTGAAAGCGTGAGTCACGAGCTGCGGTCCGAGTGCCGATCCTCCGATCCCGATCAGCAGGAAATTCTTAAACCGGCCGCCTTGGCCGCAGATTTCGCCGGAGCGAACCTTGTCCGCGAAGGATTCTACCTCGCGAACGGTGGTTTCAATTTCGTTTCGGATTTCTGGTGATGGCGCCAATTTGGGATTCCTGAGCCAGTAATGCCCAACCATGCGTTTTTCGTCGGGATTTGCGATGCCGCCAGACTCCAACAGTTGCATGGAGGTCACGGCCTGTCGAAGTTTCGGGCCGAGTTGATCTTCGAGACCGGCCAGGCGCACGTTCGCCCCGCTGAAATCCAGGGTCAACCCCAGGGTCGGATACATCACCACGCCCTTGTGCGACACGGCTAACAATTCCGCAGCGTTCGAATGCATAGAGCATTTTGCAAAGGCGATCTCCGCGTCCGGTGGCGTGCGACCGGCGGATCAATTCGTTTGCCGATAGCCACACACGCTTCTCAGGATCGCCGCCGTCCAAAATCGGTGACCGCACGAGTCGCGTCAACCCGGATGCCGTCGCCGATCATAAAGAATTAGCCAGGCGCCGTGTGTGCGCAATGAGCCGGAGAAAAACGTTCGGTCGCCGGCTATCGCAACGGACCAGCAATCACAGCCCTTGTTTAGGAATGGGGATGCGAAGGGCGCTGGACGCGTCGGGCAGGGTCGCCGAACGCCCGGGTCAACGATTCGCGCAATTGCAACCGCGCCCGCAGCAGGCGGACTTTGACGTTGGCTTCGCTCAGACCCAGTGCCTCGGCAGTCTCCTTCACCGACAGGCCTTCGACATCGCGAAGGATGAACACCACCCGATGTTTTTCGTCGAGCTGCGCCAGTGCTGATTCCAGAACACGACGCGTTTCGTTCTGCTGTGCCAGTTCTTCGGGTGTTTGTCGCCAGTCGGCAATGTATTCGGGCAACGGAATGGATCGGTTTCCGTTCGCGTCTTCGGGTTCTTCATCGAGCGAGACGGTGGGCAAGCCCCGGCGTTTGCGAATCACCTTCAACGCCGCGTGGGCGGCGATCCGGCTCAGCCAGGTGCCAAACTGCGCCTCCTCCCGGAAATCGTCCAAGTGCTCGAGCGCGCTCAAGAACGCCTGCTGCGTGACGTCTTCGGCGTCGTGCTCGTTGCCCGTGATCCGGCGGGCCAGAAGATAAATGCGCCGTTCGTGTCGGGAAACCAGTGCCTCGAACGCGCCGAGGTCACCCGATTTGGCGCGTCGTACCAGTTCGCTCTCTGAAAGCTGCTGTTCCACGCGTTCGAAGTCGCAGGCGCGCCCGGGTTCGTTCCCGGCCCGCCCCAGCCGACCCGCAGAAGAAAACGCGACCGGGTGTGAAAAACCAAGTTTCTTTCACCGCGTTGCCACAATGGACGAACCACTTCAAAACTGCGCCACTCACAGTTGCCCCCGCGCTGCAGGGTTTTGGGCCAAAGGCAACGGACGCTTTCCCATCACCGCACTCCGCACCTCGCTCGCGGGCGGTCGGCTCAGCGTACCGCGTCGGGCCCGGTGAACGCGGGGATCCGCTCCCCGGGCTGTGCTCGGCTCAACCCACGAGCTTGACGGTGCGCTTGAGTCGGGCGCTCAACACCGCGCTGTCAACGATCTGCTGGCCGATGCGGCTGATCCGCGGCGAGAGCGGTCCTTCGGGCGGGTACTGCCGCTGCAGACAGTGGACAAAGTACTGAATCGGATTTTGAAAGGGCGGCTTGAGGACGTCGGCGCGGATGATTTCGCCTTCGGGACGGCGGCGGGTCTGCATGCGCACGGTGGGTTCGTAGTCGTAACTGCTGATCGTGCCCTCACTGCCCTTGAGCACGAAGCCGCACTTGGGCTGGGGCTGATGCGTCCAGGGATCGGTGAACGTGCCCCAGCGCGTCTCGAACTTCGAGAGGCCGCATGCGTAGCGCGCGATCGTGATGCTGTGCTCGTCCACTTCCAGACCGTTGGGCCAGTCGGTCACCGCCGTCACCTCGGTCGGTTTGCGTCCCTGATGAAACCATGTTCCGAGCGTCGTCCCGTAACCCAGATAATCCAGCAGCGAACCGCCGCCGAGCCGCCGTTTGTAGAACCAGCTCTTGCGCTTCATTGCCGGCGTCGGCCGCATCTCGACCTTGTCAGCCCCGTGCCAGAGCGGGCCGCGATTGCCGTCGTAATAATGCACCTCCTGCAACTCGCCGATCCGCCCCTGGCTCAGCAACCGATACGCCGTCGCATGAGAGGGCATCCACCGCAACGGCCAGTTGATCGCCAGCATGACGCCGTGCCGCCGTGCCGCTGCGATCATTCGGTCGGCCTCCGCCACCGACGCCGCGAAGGGCTTCTCCACCAGCATATGCACCCGAAACGGGGCCACGCGCTCGACGTACTCGGCGTGCCGCGCCGTGGCCGGACACAAAATCACAAAATCCGGCTTGCTCCGCTCCAGGCATGCTTCGACCCGGGTAAAGACCCGCTCGGCCGGAATGCGAAAATGGCGGATGGCATCCTGCATCCGCGCCGGCTCCTCATCGCAGATGCCCACAATTTCGACCTGCGGATGATTGAACGCCATCCGCAGCAGATCGCCCATGTGGAAGTGGTCGAAGTTGATCCCTGCAACGCGGAATTTCATCGTTTCGATCCTCTCCTCAACTGCGGCCGACCGTCTCGCAACCGCGTCACCAGCCCGCGGTCCGCAAAACCGATCGAGCCGCGCTCACCAAACAACCGAACCGGGCCCGCTGTCCAGCGCGAAGATGTCCGCTGCCCGCCCACTCTCATCTGCAAGCGGCCTGGCTGGCGGTGGTGTGGTCCGCTCCGCTGCGAGTTCGATCACGCTCCGGAGACTCGATCCGTTGCGCTGGTTCGCGACCACGTTGATGGGACGCCGAGACGTTCAGCGGCGGGACATTTTCTTGCGCGCCGCCTCCAGAATGCGTCGCTCCCGCTCGGTCAGGCTCTGGATGCCGTGCGCCGAGATTTTGTCCAGGATCGGGTCCACTTCGCGTCGGATGAATTCATCCGGCGGCAATTCCGACTCCCACTGCTCGCGCTCGCTGCTCCAGCTTGAGCGACCGCCGCCCACGCGTGCCAGTTCGCGCAGCCGCGGGCGGGGCGGGTGGCGACGCCAGCTCTGGAGGCGATCCCGCACCCGCTCACCCCAGCGCAAAAACACGTACCCGGCCAGCATCCCGCCCAGATGCGCCCCGTGCGCCACGTTGTCGGCCGGCATCAGCAGGCCGATCAGCGCCAGCGCCACGCTGGCCAGCAACAGGGCGCGCGCCGAGAGCGTGACCGGCAGCACAAAAAACAGCAGCAGCGTCAACGGTTGATGCGGGAACAACACCGCGAAGGCGGCGATCACGCCGTAGAGTCCCGCCGAGGCGCCGACCACCAGCACGTGCGGCCCGCCGAAAAGCTGCGGCCAGAGCGCGCTGCCGGCCGCATGGACCAGCCCGCCAGCCACGCCACTGCCCAGATACAGTTGCAGGAATCGTCGCCCGCCCAGTGCAGCCTCGACACTCCGACCGAACACATACAACGCCCAGGAATTGAGGAGCAGGTGCAGCAGCCCGCCGTGCAAAAACTGGAACGTCACCAGACGCCACACCTCCCCGCGCGCCAGCCCCGCCGCGTTCAACGCCAACCAGCTCTCCAACGCCAGCCGCGGCTGAATCCGCTCGAGCAGCAGTTGCACCAAAAAAACGGCCGCGTTGATGATGATCAGCGCCACCGTCAGCGAGCGCGTCGGCGTCAGGGGCGTCTCGCGCATGTAATCCCGACTCTCGAGCATCCCTCGCAACCTAGTCGCGTTCCCGGTGCGATTCAAGACGCGCTCTTTGGCGACGCCGCTCCGGTCTCCAACCCACGGCCGAGCAACTCCAGCCGCGATCCCTGTCGCAACAGCAGCAGCGCACCTACGCCGGGCCGGTCGGCCACCAGCCGTTGCCAGCCGGCGCGACCGGACACCAGCAACGCCGTCGAGAGCGCGTCGCTTTCCGTGGCCGAGGCCGAACGCAATGCCGCCAGC
>CAYXJB010000151.1:0-7356 GCA_964465445.1 uncultured Verrucomicrobiota bacterium | reverse complement strand
GCCAGCAGCGCGGGGCGACCGCGCCGGCCGGCCGAGCAGCGGCGCGCCACTGTCGCGTTGCAGCGGGCGAACCGTGTCTTGCGGCTCGGGGTGGGGAGCGTCCGATGGATGGTTTTCACTGTCATGGGCATTTCAGGATTCGGGTTTGAACGGGCCGACCTGTTCGAGCAGGCGGCGCAGCCCGGGCAGGTGCGATGCGGCCTCGGGATCGTGGATGCGATTGCGGGTTTCCTCCGGATCGTTGGCCTCGTCGTACAGTTCGGCGTGACCGTCGCTCCATTGGATGTACCGCCACCGATCGGTGCGAACGCTCTGGCCGTAATGGCGTCCGCGGGTAACCAGCGTGAAGGCGGCCTCGCGCCCGGGGGCGTCGGGTTGCTTCAACAACGGGCGCAACGATCGGCCGGCCAGCCGGTGCGGCGGCTCGATCCCGCAGTACTCGGCGACCGTCGGATACAAATCCACCAGCTCGACCAGCGCAGGGCTGACGGCGCCCCGACGACCATCGGGCGCCACCACGATCATCGGCACGCGACAACTCCGCTCGAAGAGCGTGCTTTTGTTCCACCAGTTCCGCTCGTTGAGATGGTAGCCGTTGTCACCGATGAAAATGACCAGCGTCCGCTCCCAGAGTTTCAACCGGTCCAGCGCATCCAGCAGCCGGCCCACCTGCGCGTCCATGAACGACACCCCGGCATAATAGGCGCGCAAAAATTCCATCCGCTCCCGATCCGTGAACGCCTCGAACGCCTCCCGGAACGGACCGCCGGGAATCGCCAGCGGCGGCAGCGGCGAGGCATCCGGCGGATCGCGGTACAATTTCAGCGAGCCGGGCGGATACAGATCGAAATATTTTTTCGGCACCAAAAACGGATCGTGCGGGCGGTGAAAGCCGGCCGCGACGATCCAGGGCTGGCCGGCGCGGGTCTGAGCCCGGATGGCGGCGATGGCCGCACGGGCGGTCTGGCCGTCGGGCTGATCGTCATCCTCGCCGGCGGTCATGCCCCACTCGCACCATTTGAGCTTGCCGCCGGTCAGGTTGCGGCCTTCGATAGCGCGGCCCTGCTCGGTGGGCTGGAACAGGCGCGCTTCGTCCCAGGACCGACCGGTGTCGAGCCAGCCTTCGCGCACCTCGCCCATCGCTTCGCCCACGTGGAAGACCTTGCCGTAGGAGACGGCGCGCCAGCCGTTTTGCCGCAGCAGTTGCGGCAGCGTGACGATGTCCGGCAGCCGGTCGCGAAACCGCGTCGTGTTGCCCACCACGCCGGTCTGCTCGCAGCGCAGGCCCGTCAAAAACGACACGCGGCTGGGATTGCAAACCGGATATTGCACATAGGCGCGATCGAACCGCACGCCGCGCCGCGCCAGCCGATCCAGATTCGGGGTGTGGACCTGCCGGTTGCCGTAACAGCCCACCGTGTCGCGCAGATCGTCCGAAATGATCAACAGCACGTTGAGCTTTTGCGCTGCGATGCAGGGCAACGACAGGGTCGCCAAAAGAAATCCCACCATGCGGAATGCCCAAATGCCGCATGCCGAAGTCCGCGAGCGGAAACCCGGCCCCGTTTGTAGCCGCGCCTTCACCCGGGGCGCAGACTTCGAGCCTGCCGTTTCGCAGGATTCCATCCTGCCGGACCTGAAATGACTCGGGGGCACGCAGGTCTTCGAGCGTGTGTCGCCGCCCGGTCGCCGAAAGCACGACCGGACAACGTGCGCAAGCCAACGGTGCGCCCGCGACGATTTCCATCCGCCATCGTCCATCGTCGTTTTTCCTCCCCGGATCGGCTCAGCCCCCCGCACCGGGTCGGGTGAAGCCGCGTTCACGAGCCTGGTTGAGCACACGTTTCATCCTGACGACCATCTCGGCGTGCTCGGACCGCACGTCGCGCGTCTCGGCCGGGTCGTTCCGCAGATTGTACAGTTCGTCGGGTTTGTTCGCGACGTTGCGGCGTTTTTTTTCGGCGGCGGCGGCTTTGCGCTTGTTGCGGGCGGATTCGAATTCGGGCGCGCCGCTGCGCTCGACCAGTTTCCAGTCGCCCATGCGGATGGCGTAGGTGGCGTTGGCGGCCTGCAGAATCACATGATCGCGCACCGGCGGACCGGGCCGCGTTTCGGTGAACGCGCGCAGCACGTCGAAACTGTCCTCGGCCTGGCCGCGGGGCAGCGTCGTGCCCAGCAGGCTGGCGAAGGTGGCCGCCAGGTCGGTCAGGCAGATGACCTGGTCGCTCGAGCTGTTGGCGGGCACGCGGCCGGGCCAGCGCACCAGAAACGGCTCGCGGAAGCCGCCTTCCCATTCGCTGTGTTTGCCGCCGCGCAGTTCGCCGTTGATTTTGAGGCCGGCGCGCATCGCCTCGCTGGCGTTGGGATTGCCGGGGTTGACCACACCGCCGTTGTCGCTGGTGAAGATGAACAGCGTGTTGTCGGCCAGCTTGAGCCGGTCCAGCGTGGCCAGGATCTGGCCGACGCTCCAGTCCAGCTCGCGGATGAAATCGCCGTACTTGCCGTAGCGGCTGCCGGTGAAGCGCGGGTTGGGCACGATCGGTTCATGAATGGCGTTGGGCGCGAAGTACACGAAAAAGGGACCGTTGCGATTGGTCTCGATCCAGCCGGTGACCCGTTCGGTGAGCCGTTGCATGACCTGCTCGGGTTTCCAGGGTTCGCGGATGCCGGTGGTGGTGTCGCCGGCGCGACTGCCGCCGCGCACGATGACCGGTTCGCCCGGAATGCGGCCGGTCACCTCTTCGTTTTCGATGAAGCTGTGCGGGCCGCTGCCGATGTTGGCCGCCATGCCGAAGTAATAATCGAAGCCCAACTGCAACGGACCGGGCACGAGCCGCCGACTCCAGTCGGTCACGCGCTCGGCGGTCCAGCCCAGATGCCATTTGCCGAAACCGGCGGTGCGATAGCCCTGACCTTTGCAGAGCGACGCGAGCGTCAGACGATTGGTCTCGATGATCAGCGGCGCATTGGCGGGCACGACCTTGCCGTCCTTGATGGGCGTGCGCCAGTAGTACCGCCCGGTCAACAGCCCGTAACGCGTCGGCGAGCACACCGAGCCGGGTGCATAGGCGTGCAAGAACCGCCGCCCTTCGCGCGCCAGCCGATCCAGATTCGGCGTGGGCAAATCCCGCGCGCCGTAGCAGCCGATGCTGCCCCAGCCCAGATCATCGGCCAGCACCACCACGATGTTGGGTTTTTCGGTCGCGCCGCACGCGGGCAACGCCGCGCCCAACCAGCAAACCGCCGTCGCCAACGCCAGCAGGCCGGTCATCGAAAACCACCGCCGCCAAACCCGCGAATGTCCCGGCTGCCGAAGCCGCCTCAAAATCGGCCCGCGCCGGCCCGGTGCGCCTGCGGGTCGGCGGCCTGCAAATTCGATCCTTGTCTCTTGCATTGTTGGAAGTGTGCCGCCGGACGCACACCAAAGAAATCACTCAGATGAGTGATTGTGCACCCGGTGCGGCGGGTTAGCCTGCGTGCGTCATGGGCCACAGCCCTGTCGGTCGGGCTGCAAACCGGGACGCTCGTTCCGGACGCAAACGTCCCCGGGCGCGGGCGAGTCGCATCGCGGCGCTGGCCTGTTGCATCGGATTGATACCGGCGACGCTCGGCGCGGCGACGCTGTACTGGGACGCCGACGGTAACCCGGCCAACGGCGCCGGCGGCGGCTCGGGCACGTGGGACACGAGCGGACGCACCTGGTTCAACGGCGTGACGAACGTGGCTTGGAGCAACGCCGCCAATTATGACGCGCAGTTCGGCGGTGCGGGAGGCGAGGTCACGACCGCGGGCGATTTGACGGCGAACTCGCTCACGTTCACCGCCGGGCCGTATGCGCTCTTGAACCCCGCCAACTCGCAAAAGCTGATCGTCACCAGCGGTTCGATCCACGTCGCCGCCGGCGTCGAGGTGAACATTTACGTCAATCTCACCAACGCGGTCGGCGTCACCAACGTCGGCCCCGGCAAGCTCACCCTCTCGCGGAACAACTCCTTTTACGGCGGCCTGCGCGTGCTCGAAGGGACGCTCTCGCTCTCGAACAAGTTCCAGATCGGCGCCTCGGGCGGCTCGCTGAGCGTGGACGGCGGCGTGCTGGAGTTGACCCCGGCACAGGCGCCGCAGAATCAAAGCGTCACCGGGCGGACGCTGTTTCTCGGACGCGACGATCGCCGCCCAGCCCTCACCCCAGGGGGCGTGGCTGTTCAGTGACGTGCAGGGCGGCGTGGGCGCGTTGACCAAAACCGGCGCGGGCATTCTCACCTTCTCCGGTCCGGGAGCGCGTTCGGGGCCGACCGTGGTGAGCGCGGGCACGATGCGCGTCAACAATGCCGCCAGTTCGGCGTTGGGCAGCGGACCGGTCACGGTCCAGCCCGCCGGTACGTTGGACGGCAACGGCCTGATCGCCGGGCCGGTTCAGGTTCAGGGCGTGATCGCCCCGGGCGCCGACGCCCCGGGCACGCTCACGCTGCAGAACGGCCTGGACCTGAGCGGCGGCGGCACCTACCGCTGGGAACTGGCCGCGTTGAGGGACGACGCAAGCGGCGGCGTGGCCGGCACGGATTTCGATCAAATCACGCTCAGCGGCGGGGCACTGGTGCTGGGCGCCGCCGCGCGGCTGGATCTGCAGTTTGGCGGCAGCGCCACACCACCGGACGCGGCCAACCCGTTCTGGCAGACGAATCGGACCTGGCGCATCGTCGCTCTGCGCGGCGGTGCGTCCAATCCCGGCGATTCGAATTTCGGTTCGCTCAGCAACGCGGTGTTCGCCGCCGGGACGTTCTCGACGCTGCCGGACAGCAACGGCCTGCTGTTGCAGTTCACCCCGGCCAGTGGAACGCCACCGTCGCTGGTGGTTTCGCCCCAGGAAGTGTTCGTGCCCGAGGGCGCCTCGAACAGTTTCAGCGTGAGCCTGAGCACGCCGCCCGGCAACACGTTGACCGTCACGGTGGCGCGGGTCTCGGGCGACGCGGATCTGTCGGTGCTCGGCGGCGGGACGTTGCTCTTCGACGCATCGAATTGGAATCTGCCGCAGGCGGTGTGGTTGCTCGCCGCCGAGGACACCGACGCGCTGGACGGGCAGGCGCTCTTCGAGGTCTCGTCGCCGGGGCTGGTCGCGCGTTCGGTGACGGCGAACGAGGTGGACAACGACCGCGTCGGGCCGGGGGAGCGGCCGAATTTCGTGATCCTGTGCACCGACGACATGCGTTGGGACAGTCTGGGCGTGGTGCAGCAGGAGCGCGGGTCGGAGGCGCGATTTCCGTGGTTCGAGACGCCGAATTTGGATCGGCTGGCGGCCGGGGGCGTGCGGTTTCGCAACGCGTTTGTGGTGCACTCGCTCTGTTCGCCCAGCCGCGCCACGATGCTCACCGGCCGGTACGGTCACCGCAACGGCATCGTCACCAACCAGACGCCGTTCCCGACCAACGCCGTCACCTGGGCCACGCTGCTGCGCGCCGCCGGGTACGTGACCGGTTACTTCGGCAAATGGCACATGGGCCAGCAACTGGAACGGCCCGGCTTCGATGACGTGGCGTCGTTCCTGGGTCAGGGCGATTACGAGACCAACGACTTCATCGTCAACGGGCTCACCAACCGGATCGTCGGCTGGGTGGACGATGTGAGCACGGATTTCGCGACGAATTTCATCGCGCGCAACCGGACCAATTCGTTTGCGCTGTTTGTGGGATTCAAGACCGCGCACAACCCGGTTATCCCGCCGCAGCGGCTCTCGAACCTCTACGCGACCAATCTCAGCGGGCCGATCCTCAACTCCAACGCCGTGCCGCCCTGGGATCCGAATCCCTCCTATCCGAGCGCCAGCCGCATCCGCGATTACCATCGGTGCGTCTTTGGCGTGGACGAGAACGTCGGGCGGTTGTTGGACCTGCTGGATCAGTGGCAACTGACTTCCAACACGGCCGTCATTTTCCTGAGCGACAACGGCCGTTACCTGGGCGAACACGGTCAGGGCGACAAACGCTCCGCGTACGAAGAGAGCCTGCGCATCCCGTTCCTGCTCCGGTATCCGAAGCTCGTCGGCCCGAGCAATGTCTCCGATCAGATCGTGCTGAATCTGGATCTGGCGCCCACGGTGCTGGACCTGGCCGGCCTGCCCGTGCCCGAGGCGATGCAGGGCCGGAGTCTGCGACCGTTGCTCTCGGGTCAGACCAACGACTGGCGACGCGCGTTTTTCTACGAGTACTTCGTCGAGGGCAACTCGATCGTCCCCA
Organism: uncultured Verrucomicrobiota bacterium; assembly: GCA_964465445.1. Lineage (GTDB taxonomy): Bacteria > Verrucomicrobiota > Verrucomicrobiia > Limisphaerales > JAOAIM01 > JAOAIM01. The sequence continues at coordinate 1,126 of CAYXJB010000151.1, read as the reverse complement.
ACCTCTACGCCCTGCGCACCGCGACCAACAAACTGGTGATGTACCCCGACCACCCCGAGTGGGCCGAGCTGTACGATCTGGTGTCCGACCCGTACGAGACCAACAACCTCATCGCGCGCCCGGCCTGGTCGGGCATCCGCACGGCTCTGGAAACCGATCTGGTGGCGGCGATGCGCGAGCTGGGCCTGCTCGTGCGACTGCTCGGGCCCACGCCTGCGGGCCCGAACGTTCAACTGCTGCTGCGCGGCGGGTTCGGTCCGGCCTGGCAACTCCAGCGCTCGAGCGACGCGCTCAATTGGAGCGTCTTTGCCACGGTGAACATGACCAATACGACCGGCGACGGCGCCGAGGCACTGGTCACCGACAGCCCGGCCGGCAGCGCGCGTGGATTCTACCGCGCGCGGTTGATCGCCAATCCGTGAGGTGCTTCCGGGTGCGGCCGACGCGGGTCGGACCGGGAAGCTTTGCGCGGCGTGAGAGCCCGCCTCGCCGCGCAATGGCAAACGCTCCCGGAGGCGCTATTGGCGTCCCTGCACGAGGATTTCCACCACGTGCGGATCGGCCAGCGTGGTGGTGTCGCCGATCTGATCGGGTTGACCTTCGGCGATTTTGCGCAGGATGCGACGCATGATTTTGCCCGAGCGGGTCTTGGGTAGCGCCGGGGCGAACTGAATTTTGTCGGGCACGGCGATGGGCCCGATCTCCTTGCGCACGTGTGCGGCGAGTTCCTTCTTGAGTTCCTCGCTGGGTTGCACGCCGTCCTTGAGCGTGACAAACGCGTAGAGCGCCTGGCCCTTGATGTCGTGGGGCATGGGAGCGACAGCGGCTTCGGCGACCTTGGGATGGCTTACCAGGGCGCTTTCGACCTCGGCGGTGCCAATGCGGTGGCCGGAGACGTTGACCACGTCGTCAATGCGCCCAAGCAACCAGTAATCGCCGTCTTCGTCCACGCGGCAGCCGTCGCCGGTGAAATAGATGTTCGGGTACATCGTGAAGTAGGTGTCAATGAACCGGTCGTGGTCGCCCCAGGTGGTGCGCATCATGCCGGGCCACGGCTTCTTGATGCAAAGCTTGCCGCCTTCGTTCGGGCTGACTTCCGTGCCGTCGTCGCGCAGAACGCAAGGTT
>CAYXJB010000150.1:6279-7567 GCA_964465445.1 uncultured Verrucomicrobiota bacterium | reverse complement strand
GCGCGAGAAAATCTGGCAATGGCTGCCGAAACTGCCCTTGCGCTGGTCGGTCCGCATCGCCCAACGCATCGGCGCTCCCACCGCCGCCACCACGCGCGAGGCCGCCGCCCGGGCGCTGGGCCTGCTCGGCACCAACGCCGCCCCCGCCGTGCCGGAACTGGCTCGCGCATTGCGCCGTACCGAAGGTCGGCTGCGACAGGAAGCCGCGCTGGCGCTGATGCGAATTGGCCCCGCAGCAGTCGCCGCGCTCACCGAGGCGCTGAACGACGCCTCGCCCCAGGTTCGACAGGCCGCCGCCTTTGCCCTGGGCGAGATCGGCCCGCCGGCGCGCCCGTCCGTGCCGCTGCTGGCGCAACGGCTCGGCGACGGCGACGAATGGGTGCGCCGCACCTGCGCGACGACTCTGGCGCGTCTGGGCCTTGCCGGTCTGCAGGCTCTCATCGAGGCAGCTGACCGACCGCTCGAGCCGGCCCGGGAAACGGCGCAGAAGGTTCTCGACGAGCCGTTTCTGCCCACGCGCGAGGCCGAGCTGGAATTGCAGCAAATGACCACCAACGCCAATCCGGCTGTGCGCCTGCAGGCGCTGCAAATTCTCGGAGCGGCCCGATCGCTCCAACCGCTGGCCATCAACGCCGCCTATGCCGCTCTCAACGATCCGGATGCCAGTGTCCGCACCGCGGCGGTCGGACAACTGGGCCGGGTGGGCCCGGCGGTCAGCGGCGCTGCGCCCTTGTTGCGTGAACGATTGCGCGATCCGGTGCCCTCGGTCCGCGCCCGGGCTGCGTGGGCGTTGGGCCAGATCGCATCCGAGGACGCCGGCGTGCGGGCCGAGCTCACCGAAGCGCTCAACGACCCGGATGCGACGGTTCGCGCCGCAGCGCGACAGGCGCTCCAACCCGACGCACGGCGACAGGAGCGTCCCTGGCCCTGAGGATTCCGGAGCGATTCGAACCGGCCACCAGCTCGTCACCGTTCGACCGGTCACACCGCAGATCCAAATTCGTTTCGGCTCACGCCGCCGCGAACGGTCAGCTCCACATGAACGCCGCGCGGGTGATGCGGTCGCGGATCAGGCCCACGAAGTCGCTCGGCCCGGTGTAAAACCAGCCCAGGTGACGGCGACAGCGGTTGCAGAGGCAATAGGACCAGGCATGACCGGCAAACCAGGTGTGCGCCAGCGTCGGCGCGCCCATTTGCCGGCAACCCGGCGCGCGGCTGAACGTGAGGATGTGAAACCACAGCCCGTCGGGATTCTGAAACAGGAACTCGCTCTGGCCCTGGCGCTCGA
>CAYXJB010000150.1:0-6248 GCA_964465445.1 uncultured Verrucomicrobiota bacterium | reverse complement strand
GCGCACAGCCAATCGTTGAGCGGATCCGGACCGTCCGGACGTGTGCGCGGTACGGCTTCGGTTTCGGTTTCCGGCGCGACGAGCGTCGCACCGCTACCCAACTGTGCCGGTGAGCTCATCAAATTAATTATAAGCCGATATCGCGTCAGGCGGGAGTCGCGAATTGGACCAAAGGCCGGTCTGCCAGCCAACGCCTCCAGGGCGACCTTGCCGTCTCCCGGGTTCGGTTCGGGAGCGTCGGCTGTGTGAACTCACCGCCGCTGGCGTGCGAGACGGAAGTTTCGTTGAAAACCCTTTACAGTGCGGTGGCGTTTTCCTAGCCTGCCAATGACCTGACTTGAACGTGGTGCAAGCGGTTATGGAATGGAAAGCCAAGATGATCGCCGAGTTTAAGCGGCATGAGCGCGATACCGGCTCGCCGGACGTGCAGATTGCGTTGTTGACGCATCGGATCAATCATTTGACCGAGCATCTGCAGCGCAACCGCAAGGATCACAGCTCCCGGCGCGGCCTTTTGATGATGGTCAGCCAGCGCCGTCGGCTGCTCGATTACCTGCACGACACCGACCTGCAGCGGTATCTGGCCCTGACCCGCAAGCTCAAGTTGCGCCATTGATTCGAGTCGGGCACGCCGGACGCGATGGTCGCGGTCCGGCTCGAGCGGTTGCGGAACGGTCGAAATCGCGAGCGGTCGTTCCGACTCTAAACAATCTCGCGGCAACAGGCCGTCCATTGCCTCTGGGAAATTTCAGTCAGCTTCGAGGTGTATCGAGGTTCACTGAAGTTCCTCGGCGGCAATGGCGGCGGAAGACACATTATGGCAGAACGTGTAACCGTCCCCGTCGGGGACAAGCAGTTGATCATTGAGACCGGCAAACTGGCCCGCCAGGCCGATGGCGCCGTAACCGTCCAATACGGCGAGACGATTGTCATCGTCGCCGCCGTGGCGGCGACCAAACCCCGGGAAGGGCAGGACTTTTTCCCGCTGACGGTGGATTACCGGGAGAAAGCCGCCGCAGCGGGCAAATTCCCGGGCGGCTACTTCAAACGCGAGGGCCGGCCGACCGAAAAGGAGATCGTCACCTCCCGGATGATTGACCGGCCCATCCGACCGTTGTTCCCCCGCGGCTGGTTCAACGAGGTCCAGGTGCAAAGCATCCTGCTGAGCGCCGACGGCGAGAACGACCCGGATGTGCTCAGTGTCGTGGGTGCGTCGGCGGCGCTGATGGTCAGCGACATTCCCTGGGCCGGACCGCTCGGGGCCGTGCGCGTTGGCCGCGTCAAGGGCCAGTTCGTCGCCAACCCCACCCACAGCCAGCTCGAAGAGAGCGATCTGGACCTGGTCTATGTGGGCAGCGAAACCGACGTGGTGATGTTCGAGGGCTCGGCCCATGAGATTTCCGAAGCGGACTTTCTGGCCGCGATGGAATTCGCTCACAAGGCGATCCAACCCATCATCACCGCCCAAAAGGAACTGGCTGCACGCGCCGGTAAAGCCAAACGCCAGATCCAGGTTTTCGTCGTACCCGATGAAATCCTGGCCGAAGCCCGCGCACTGGCAGGTGACCGGATGATTCCGGCGCTGTTGACCTCGGGCAAGCTGGCCCGCGAAGCCGCCGTCAACGCCATCATCGAAGAAGTGGGCCGCAAGCTCGTCGAAAAGTTCGGCCCCGAAAAGGTCACCGACTTCGCCATCAAAGAAGCCTTTTATCACCTCCAGAAAGAGGCCGTGCGCAGGCTCATCCTGCGCGAGGGCAAGCGGCTGGACGGACGCGGCTTCGACGAAGTGCGCCCGATTTACTGCGAGGTGGGCCTGCTGCCCCGCGCCCACGGCTCGGCGCTCTTTGCCCGCGGCGAGACCCAGGCCCTGGTGCTCGCCACCCTGGGCACGGGCGAAGACGTGCAGGAATTCGACGCCTACGCCGGCGGTGAAACCGAGAAGAAATTCATCCTCCATTACAACTTCCCGAACTTCTCGGTCGGCGAAACCGGTCGGATCGGCGGCCCTGGCCGGCGCGAAATCGGCCACGGCGCCCTGGCCGAGCGCTCGATCGAACCGATGTTGCCGCTGGACAGCTACCCCTACTCGATCCGCGTCACCAGCGAGATCATGGAGTCCAACGGCTCGACCTCGATGGCGACGGTTTGTGGCGGTTCGCTGGCCTTGATGGACGCGGGCATCCCGCTGCAACGGCCGGTGGCCGGCATCAGCATCGGTCTTTGCACCGAGTTCCAGGGCGAAAAACCCAGCCGCTATGTGCTGCTGACCGACATCCTGGGCTGGGAAGACGCCTTCTGCGACATGGACTGCAAGATCGCGGGCACCGACCGCGGCATCACCGGCTTCCAGCTCGACCTCAAACTGCGCGGGCTGCCGTTGGACGTGATCGCCCAGGCGCTGGAAAAAGCGCGCACCGCCCGGCTGCACATCCTTGCCGAGATGGCCAAGACCCTCGCCGCTCCACGGCCCGAACTGAGCAAATACGCGCCGCGCATCGAAACCATCAAGATCAACCCCGAGAAAATCGGCGCGCTCATCGGCCCGGGCGGCAAGAACATCAAGAAACTCGTCGAGGAATCCGGCTGCGAGATTGACATCGAAGACGATGGCACAGTGAACATCTTCTCGGTCTCGGCCGAGGGCATGAAGATGGCCCGCGATGCCATCTTGGGCATGACCGCCGAGGCGGAGGTCGGCAAGATCTACCGCGGCAAGGTCGTCACCGTGAAGGACTTCGGCGCATTCGTCGAGTTTTTGCCCGGCAAAGACGGTCTGGTGCACATCAGCGAACTGGCGAACTTCCGCGTCAAAAAGACCGAGGACATCGTCAAGGTCGGCGATGAAATCCTCGTCAAATGCCTGGGCGTTGACGAGAAGGGCCGCGTGCGGCTCTCGCGCAAGGCGGCGATGGCCGAACGCGACAAGGAAATGGCCGCCGGCGCCGAAACAGCCCCGGAAAAAAGCTCCGCTCCCGCCCCCAAGGGCCCGCGCAAAAACCATCGCGAGCACTGAGGCCGCACACGGTCCGTGGGCGGGCGGTTGGCAACCAATCGCTCGCCGCGGCCCTGATTGGCAGCGGCCTGATCGCGCTCGAGCGACGGCGCGCCTCTGCCGGGAGGCGTGTTCGGATTCAGAATCCGTCCCGGAACTTGGGTGCGGGCAGGACCGGCGCCGTCGGCGGCGGGTTGGTCTGCGGCGGGCGGAAGGCGGAGCGCAGCAGCCAGTGACGCTTGAGCCCCTGCACCAGCTCGTCGGCGTGCACGATCGCCGCTGACAGCTCGCTGAGGATGTTGGTATTGGCCTGCACCTGGGCGTGCAAATTGCCCGTGATGCCGGCCAAGTGATCCAGCGAACGCGCCAGTCGTTCCGCCAGCGCGGCCAGGTTCGTGTCGGCGTGCTGCAAGGTTCGCTGCGCAGCTTCCAGCGTCGCGTACACCGGCGCAGCGCCCTGCGGACCGAGCAACCACTGCCCAAAGGCGCCCTCGCCGCGCAGTTGTGCCGTCAGCGCCGCCAGATTCGTGGCCGCCGGACGCGCCTCCAGCAGGAGCGCGTGGAGGTTCGAAGCCGCACCGGCCGACTGGCTCAGCACCGCCGCGAGTTGATTGGTCAGGGCCAGCACCTCGGGCAGGGCTTTTTCGATCTGCGTGACCAGCCGTTCGAGTCGTTCGTTGAGATCGGGCGTCTCGTCCGCCAGCAGCCAGTAAATGTTGGCGCGCCGGCCGGTCCGGGGATTGTGCTCGCGAACAAATTTGACGTAGCGCCCCGTCGGATCGTCCCACACCGCCGTGGGTGACTTGCGATGCTCGTGCATGTCGAAGACCGGGAACTGTTCCAGCCCCAGCGCGCGCAACTGCTCCAGCACACGGGCATCGAGCGGCGTGAGAGCTTTGAGCACGCGATCGGTCTCGGTGGCGTCGTAGATGTCGGCCGCCAGCCGCCATCGCCCCGGAGCGGCCAGCCGCTCGGCTTCGGCCAGCGTCAGCTCCCGCAGCGGCGCAAACATGTACACCGGATAGCCGTTGGTGCCCTTGGTGACCTCGAGCACGCGCTTGCCCAGAAAATTGGCCATCACTCGCACCCGCGAACCCTCCGTCCAGAGATAGCCGTAGTTCGGCTCGACGATCTCGAATTCGACATACACGTTGTGATAAAAGTCCTCCGGCGGTTGCGGCAGGATGCGGGTGATCCGCCCGGCCTCGAAGCCCATGAGCATGACCGGATCGCCCTCTTTGATTCCGGTGGCCCGATCCAGGAACGTGAAGTAGGGCGCGCGGGTTTTGAACCAGCCCTTGCGCTGGGCGGTGGCGTAAACGTAGTAGGCGAAACCGAACACCAGCAGCGCGGTGGCCAGCAGCACAAACCAACCCACCGCGCGCTCCATCCGGTTGAGGCGCGTCCGCAGTTGCGGCGTCAGATCCTGCATCGGGTCTCTTCAGCTCTGGCGCTCGAAGGTTGAAGTGTCGCCGCCTCCGATGCCAGCGGACAATTCGCGCCGTTGCAGCTCCCGCACCAGCGGATCGGGGCATTGCTCCAGCGCCTGCCGATCACCGATCACGCGGAAGCGACCCTCGGCCAGCACGGCGAAGCTCGTCGCAACCGTCAACCAGGGCTCGAAGGAGTCGTCGGTGACCACCAACGTCAACGCTCCCAGGGGCAACGACGTCGTGCCCCGCCACAACCGGCCGAGAAATTCCAACCACCCGTTGCGATGGCGCGCCTCCAGCCCGCCGAGCGGGCTGTCGAGCAACAGCACCTGCGGCCGCAGCACCAGCGCCCGCGCCAGTCCGGCCCGTTTCTGCCAGTTCCGCCCCAGGCTCGCCGGCAACCGCTCGGCCACCGGTTGCAGTCCCATTGCCTCGAGGAACGGCTCGATTCGCTCTCGGGCCGCCTGCACCGAGAGGCGTTCGTGATACCGCAACGGCAGGGCCAGGTTCGCCGCCACCGTGAGCTGGTTGAACAGAGCGCCGTGCTCGAACACCAGTGCCACCGGCGGGAACGTCTCCAGCGGCGCATCACCGGTGACCGGCATCGGCACACCAAAGCAGCGATACGTCCCGCGCAACGGCGGCATCAACCCCGCCGCCAACAGCAACAGATCGCTCTTGCCCGAGCGTTGCGGCCCGGCCACGACCCAGAATTCGCCCCGTCGCACCGTCCAGGTCACGCCCGATGCCACCGGCTGGGTTTGATCGCGCAACGCGCCAAAGCTCACGTCCTGCATTTCGATCAGCGGCTCGTTTGCCGCCGGACTGCGGACGTCCTGCGAGGAATCCTTCGCGGTCACATGTTGAGGTAAACCAGGATGAACAACGCGTCCAAAAGCACGCACGCCACGATGCTTTGCGCCACGGCGCGGACCGTGGCGTTGGAAACCGCCTCCAGCGGCAGCGGCCGCGCCAGGCCGTGATAGCAGGTCACGATCGCAATGACGAAACCGAACGCGGCCGTCTTGAGCGCGAGCAACGCAAAATCCAGGTACGTGAGCGCCCCGGCCAGTTGCGCGAAGTACTCCCCCGGCCGGATCGGCACATCCTGCAGGAATGCCCACAGATACCCGCTCAAGAGCGCCCCCAGAATCAAATAGACCGTCAGCGCAAACGTTCCCGCCGCCAGCCCCAACACACGCGGCAGGACCAGATATTCGACCGGATCAATTCGCAGCGCCTCCAGGGCCTCGACTTCGCCCTGCGAGCGCGCCGTGCCCAGCTCGACCACGTTGGCCGTGCCCACGCGCGCCAGCACCAGCAACGCCACCAGCAGCGGGCCGATCTCGCGCACCACCGCCACCACCATGATCGATCCCAACCATTGAATGGCACCGACCTGCGCCAGCACGGCCACCGTTTGACCAATGACCAGAAACCCCAGCGCCAGCGCCACAAACACAAACAGCGGCAACAGACGCACCCCGGAGCGCATCAATTGCCGACAGATCAGCTCGCGAATCACCGGCGCCGGCGAGCGAAGCTTCCGAGCGCACACCCCCAAAGTAATCAGCGCAAACGCACCCAGCTCCTGGACCGTGAGCAGGAACAGAAAAATCCTCCGACCGATGAAATTTCCGTACGAACGCGACACCGGATCGCGCAGCAAAAAACTCCTCGCTGGCACGTCCAACGCACTGGGCTCGGGCCGGTCCACACCTCCAGCGTAGGCACGCGTCCGGCCAGTTCAAGCCTTCGACCGGCTCCAGGTAGTGTTCGTCAACTGTCAGTTGGAGGGGATTAAGGCGGGTTGGGTTTGAGGT
>CAYXJB010000149.1:7430-7665 GCA_964465445.1 uncultured Verrucomicrobiota bacterium | reverse complement strand
GGGCAACTGACCCAGAACGCGCTCGGTGCCGGCGATCTGGACGGCGACGGGCGCACCGATTTGCTCCTGCTGGCCGAAAACCACATCTACTTCTTCAAACAACAGGCCGATCACACCCTCGCCGAGCCGGAGAAAATTCCCTTTGCCACGCCGGTGAAGGCCTTTCAAGTGGTGGACGTGGACGGCGACGGGCGCAACGATCTGTTGCTGGTCAACTGGGACAGCTCGCCGCCGT
>CAYXJB010000149.1:0-7413 GCA_964465445.1 uncultured Verrucomicrobiota bacterium | reverse complement strand
CAACAGGACGGTTCTTTGGGCCCGGAACTCTACTTCGCGCTGCCGCCGATCCGCGCCTACTGGGCCGACAGCCTCGAACCCAACCGGCGCACCGATCTGGTGACCATCGCCCTGAACTCCGGCCGCGCCCAGGTTTCCGAATTCCGCCATTGCCCGGCCGAAGCGCTCTCGGGCGCATTCCTCCAGGGCCAGTTCCAGGTCCTGCCCCTGCGCAAGACCGACAAGGCTCGACGCGGCGTCGCGTGGGCGGATTTGGACGGCGACGGGCTGGCGGATCTGGCGGTTGCCGAGCCTGAAACCGGGCAGCTTTCGATCTACCTGCAGCGGCCTGACGGCAGCTTCGCCGCGCCGCGGACCTTCCCCTCGCTGGCCGGGGTCAGCGACATTGCGGTGGCGGATTGGGACGGCGACGGTCGGCCGGAGATTTTCCTGCTCAGCATCGAGGAACGTCAGGTGGGCGTGACGCGGCTCGAGTCCGACCGACAGGTGCGCTTTCCCACGCTGCTGCCGCTGGAGGGCCGTCCGCTGGCGCTGACCACCGGCGCGCTGTTGCCCGGCAGCAACGCCGTGCTGGCGGTGATCACCGAACGTGACGATCGCCGCGCGCTGCTGTTGCGCACAGCCGAGGGCAAAAGTCGCCTCCAGCGCCTGAGCGAATCGTTCAAGGCCAACCCGTCGGTCCTGGCCGCGCTGGACGTCAACCAGGACGGCCTTGAGGACCTGGTGCTCCTGGCCCCGTACGAGAAGGTCAAGGTGCTGCTCCAGTCGCCCGGACGCGACTTCGAGGAACACGATGTGGCCCCGCCGGGGGGCGTGCTCGAATCGCCCTGGCTGGCCGGTGCGGATGTGGACGGGGACGGTCGGGCCGAGCTGCTTCTGCCGCAGAAAAATTTCCTGCGCGCCGTGCTGCTGCGCAAAGAAATCGGAGGGCCCGGCGCACCGGGCCGGCCCACCTGGAGTTTCCAGGTCAAGGACCAGATCAACGGCGCCGCCAGCGATTCGCGCCTGGCCGGCATGGCCGCGCTGCGCAACGGCACCAACCCGCTGCCGGCGCTGTTCCTGCTGGATGTCGAGCGCAAAACACTCACGCTGAGTGAACGGGACGCCGCCGGTTTGTGGCAGGTGACGCGCAACGTGCCGCTGCCGGTCTCGGACTTCGTGCGCCTGCAAGCGTTGAGTCTGGGCCCGGAGCGCATCCCGGCGGTCGGCTTTGTGGGCCTCAATGCGGTGGCGTGGATGCCGCTGGCGGGCCGCACCTGGGAATTGACGGCGCTGGACAGTTACGAAACGCCCATCAAAGACGGCTACCTGGCCGACGTCATCTCGGGCGATCTGAACCAGGACGGGCGCAAAGACCTGGTGTTTCTGGAAACGGCCCAGAACCATCTCGATCTGGTCGTCTTTGACGCGCAACACCGCCTCCGCCCGGCCCAACGCTGGCGCGTGTTCGAAGCCCGCACCTTCCGCGGCCGCAGCACCGACGTGAACGAACCCCGCGAAGCCGTCGTGGCCGATTTCACCGGTGACGGCAAAAACGACCTCGCCATCATCGTGCACGACCGCATCATCCTCTACCCGCAGGAATAAAACCCCGCGGATCGAACCATGAAAACCGACGCCAGCCGCCGGCGCCATCCGTACCACCAACCCGGGGCGCGGAGTCGTTCCGAAGGCCGGAGCGCGAGCAGCTTTGGCCGCGTGCCCGGGCTTGGCGCACTCCGGAGGTTCGCGGCGCTGGGCGCGTGCGCCGGCGGGCTCATCGGCGGATTCGCTGCCGGCGCTGGCGCGGATGCAATCGCCACCGCGGCGAGCTCGAGCGACGCGCCGGTGTTCATTCACGCCACGCAGATCGGTGGCGCGCCACGCCAGCGCGTCAGCGCCGTGGCGTTTTCTGAATCGCCCCTGCCCAAAAAATTTCAGGTGCTCGACGAACTCACCGGTGCGGTCGTCCATCAGGGCCGGCCCGTGCCGCTGAGCGGGTGCTGGGGAAAATTTCCCCACCACGCCGAGCTGAATTTCGCTCCGAGCCGCCCGGGGCAGTACCGCTTCCGAATGCCGCGCGAGGACAAGCCGCCGAAGGCTGATGACCGACGTCGGGCGTCGAGCGCCTGGGCGGATTCGCTGCCGTTCCGTGTGAGCGAGGGTTTGTTTGCCGGACTGGCCGATGAGCTGCTCGAATTCATGCGCCAGCAACGGTGCGGCTACAATCCCTGGCTGGACGCGCACTGTCACCAGGCTGACGGCCGCACCGCGTACGGTCCGCTGCCACCCGGCACACCGCTGGACGCGACCGGCGGCTGGCACGACGCCGGCGATCTGCTCAAGTATCTGCTCACCTCCGGCAATGCCACGGCCCAGATGCTCCTGGCCTGGCAACTGGGCACGTCGCCCCGGGCCGGGCGTGAATCGGTCCGTGCGATCGAGTTTCCGGACCGGTTCGACGCTCTGGGTCGGCCCGGGGCCAACGGCATTGCGGATCTGCTCGACGAGGCGCGCTGGGGACTGGAATGGATGCTCAAACTCCATCCGGCGCCGGATCAGCTTTATCATCAGGTGGCCGACGATCGCGATCACGCCGGCTGGCGACTGCCGCAGGATGATCGTGTGGACTACGGCTGGCGGCCGGGTGGCGCGCGGGTGGTGTATTTTGCCGACGGTCGGCCGCAAGGCCTCGGCGGGTATCCAAGCGCTTCCACCGGCGTGGCGAATCTGGCAGGCCGCTACGCCGCCGCCATGGCACTGGCGTTTCAAATCTGGAAGGACGACCCGCAGCAGGCGGCCTTTGCCCGACGCTGCTTGCAGGCCGGACGCGAAGTGTACGAGCTGGGCCGCGCCAGGGAAGGCGTTCAACAGGGCAATTCATTCAAATCGCCCTATCGTTACGAGGAAAGCACCTGGGCGGATGACATGGAATGGGGCGCGGCGGAGCTGTTTCGCGCCACCGGCCAGCGCCGCTACCTCGAAGAGGCAATCCACTATGCACACCTGGCTGCCGACACCGGCTGGATGGGCCGGGACAGCGTCGGCCATTACCAGTTCTACCCGTTCATGAACCTGGGACATTTCCGGCTGCATCCGCTGGTCGAAGCTCCTCTGCAGAAACGGCTCGCCGGCTGGTATCGCGCCGGGCTGGAACGATGCGCCGCCGCCGCGGCCCGGAATCCCTGGGGCGTGGGCGCCCCCTTTGTGTGGTGCTCGAACAATCTGCTGGTGGCGCTGGTCACCCAGGCGCTGCTCTACGAACAGATCAGCGGCGACACCCGTTTCCGCGTGGCAGCGTTGCGGCAGCGTGACTGGTTGCTCGGACGCAATCCCTGGGGACGAACCATGTTCACCGAAATCGGCGTCGCGTTTCCCACCCAGGTCCATTTGCAAACGACGCGATTGACCGGACGGCGCGTGCGCGGCGGCCTGGTGGACGGCCCGGTCTATGAACACATTTTCAAATCGCTCAAAGGCGTCGCCATCACCGAACCGGACCCGCTGGCGGCGTTTCAAGGGCCGGCCGTGTATCACGACGACATCAAGGATTACTCGACCAACGAACCGACGATGGACGGCACGGCATCGGCGATTTTGATGTTCGTGCTGTGCGAGCGGGTTCGATGAATCCGCCGGCGGCACGGCTGTCGGGCGAACGGATTTTGTCGCAAACGCGCTCTGGAAGCCGGGGCGCGTCCGGGTTAGAACACGGCTCATGGAAATGCAATTCGTGCCGAAACGAGGGCTGCGCCGCCACGGCGCGGCGGTATGCCGGGCGATGGGTTTGTGCGCGCTGCTGCTCGCCGGGGGTGCGATCGCTGCGGAGGCCGCAACGCCGTTCGAGTCGCTGTTCAACGGTCGGGATCTGAGCGGCTGGAAGATGCCCGATCCCAATCCATTCTGGGAGGTCCGCCAGGGTGTGCTGGTGGGGCGGAACGACCCGGCCCGACGGGGCAGCATGTTGTGGACGGAACGGAGTTTCGGGGATTTTGTCTTCGAGTGCGAAGCCCGCTGGGACGGGGAGATTGACAGCGGCGTGCTGTTCCGCCAGTCGCGCGACGGGCGCCGGCAGTTGCAGTTGCAGATGGGCGTCTCACGCAGTCTCAAAGAGGATCGGACCGGCTCGTTCTACGTCGGCGGCCAGGAAAAGTATCCCGAGGCCGGCCGCGCCCGCGAACTGGAGCAGTGTTTCCGGCCGGGGCAGTGGAATCGTTTCCGCCTGGAGGCGCGCGGCGACACGTTTCGGGTCTGGATCAACGATCGGCTGGTCGTGCCCGGGTACGTGAACACCAACTTCCCGGTGGCCGGACCGATCGGCCTGCAGATTCACCCCGGTCTGGACATGCAGGTCGAGTTCCGCAACCTGCGGGTGCGTCGGCTGGATTGAGCCGCCCGGCCGGCGCGGTCGGTCCGACAGGGCGCAGACCACTCAGAGAGACAGAGGGCAAACCATGTTTTCGCAACAGATCGAACTGCGCGGGCACATCATTGATTCGCTCCTGCTGCCCCGGGTGCTGGACGAAATCCTCAATCACGGCGGCAATTTCACCATCCATCGAATCGAGATCGGCCGCCGGCGCACCGATCCGAGCTACGCGTGCATCGAGGTGTTCGGGCCCACGCCCGAGGCGGTGGACGAGCTGGTGCGCCGGTTGCGCCAGCACGGGGCCGAAGTGGTCCGGGAAGCCGAGGTGCAGGTGGCCCCGGCGCCGGCGGACGGCGTGTTTCCCGAGAATTTCTACGTCACCACCAATCAACAGACCTTCGTGCATCTGGACGGCGAGTGGATCGAGGTGCGGCCCGCGACGATGGATTGCGGCATCTGGGTGGACCGCGCGCAACGCCGCGCCGTGACGGTCAAGTTCGGAGAGGTGCGCCAGGGCATGCTCATCGCCGTGGGCCATCGGGGCATTCGCGTCGCCCCCCTGGAGCGATCGCTCGAACGGCCCAGCGTGTTCGAATTCATGGCCAGCAGCGTCTCGAGCGAAAAGCCCAAGAGCGCCGTCATCCGCGAGGTCGCCGCCGAATTTCACCGCGCCAAACTGGCCGGCGGCCGCATTCTGGTGGTCGCCGGTCCGGCCATGGTGCACACCGGCGCCAGCGAGCATCTCGAAAAGCTCATCCAGTGGGGCTACGTCCACGTGCTCTTTTCGGGCAACGCACTGGCGGTGCACGACGCCGAACACGCGTTGTTCGGCACCTCGCTGGGCGTGTATCTGGAGCGGGCGGTGCTGGCTCGGGAAGGCCACGAGAACCACATGCGCACCATCAACACCATTCGGGCCGCCGGCGGCCTGCGCGCCGCCGTCCAAAAAGGCATCCTGCGCCGCGGCATCCTCTACCAGTGCATCCAACACGGCGTGGACTTCGTCCTGGCTGGTTCGATTCGCGACGACGGCCCGCTGCCGGAGGTGATCACCGATGTCGTCGCGGCGCAGCAGGCGATGCGGGCGCGGCTGGAGGGCGTGAGCATCGCGCTGATGATGGGCACGATGTTGCATGCGATCGCAGTGGGCAACCTGTTGCCGGCCAGCGTCAAAACCATTTGCGTGGACATCAACCCCTCGGTCGTCACCAAGCTCACCGACCGCGGCACGTTTCAGGCCGTCGGGCTGGTCACCGACATCGAGCCGTTCCTGCGCGAGCTGACCGGCTTTTTGCGCGAACCCTCGCAACTGCTCTCGCCGCCCGCGGGCGCGACGCCGGCCACCGCACCGGGCTGAAGCGGCTCGCCCCCGACCCGTGTCCAACCGACACGTCGCTGCGGTGAATCGTCCGCTTCTTCGCGGTGGAATGGCATTGTCAAGCCGCGCCTCAACGGGCAAGTTCAGTCGCCGTTCCGCGCGGGGAGTGGTTCGGCAGCGTGGAACGGCAGACCGGTCGCCCCGGGCGATGGCGCAACCGACCGAGCCGATGCGGTTGGAGCGATCCGGGCGGTCAGGGCGGCCGGCGCACGGCAACTCTCGAACCTCGATCTCTGTGCTGAGGTATGAGCATGACGATTCGCGAAATGTTCGATTTGAGCGGTCAGGTCGCCGTCATCACCGGCGGCGCGCGTCATTTTGGGTACGACATGGCCGATGTGCTGGCCGAGGCGGGCTGTCATCTGGTCATCACGTCCCGCCAACTGGCCCACGCCGAGGCGGCGGCCGAGAAGCTGCGGGCGGCGCATGGTCGGGACGTGTTGCCGCTGGCGGTGGACGTGACCGATCCGGCGCAGGTCAAAGCGCTCGCCGAGAAGGCGCTCGCCTTCAAAGGACACGTGGACATTTTGATCAACAATTCGGGTGGATCGCCCGGGCCGGGCTCGAGCCTGTTCGGTCGCAAACCCGAGGAGATCCAGGAGCTGCTGGCGGTCAATCTGCTGGGCACGATTTACTGCTGCCAGGAATTCGGGCGCATCATGGTCAACCAGCGACGCGGCAAGATCATCAACATCGCCTCGGTCGCCGGCATCATCGGCCGTGACCGGCGCATGTACGACCGGGTGGGCATGCGCGGCCAACCGGTGGATTACGCCGCCGCCAAGGGCGGCATCATCGGCCTGACCCGCGATGTGGCGGCGGTGCTGGCGCCCTACGGCGTGTATGTGAACTGCATTTCGCCCGGCGGCTTCGCGCGCGAAAACCTCTCGCCGGATTTCATCAAGGCCTACAGCGACCGGACGCCCCTGGGCCGCATGGGCCAGCAGGGCAGCGCCGATCTCAAAGGCGCAGCGTTGTTCCTGGCCTCACGCGCCTCCGATTACGTCGTCGGCCACAACCTGGTGGTGGACGGCGGCTTTTCAATCTGGCAATAGGCGACACTCGGGCCGGGACGCGCCGTTGGGTCTGGACGTCGCTAAACCGTTTCAGCCCCGCCGCCGGATCGCCTGATCGAACTCGAAAAGGCCCGCACAGCCACCCGCGGCCGGGGCAGTGCGGCTTGCCGCGACGCGGCAGCGAGACGCTGTTAGGCGCCGGTCTTGACCGGCCAGCCGGCCTGGACCATCGCCTTGTAACCGCCGGCCAGCGAAAAAACGTTGCGATAGCCCATGCGCCGGGCGACCTCCGCGGCAAGCGCCGAGCGATAGCCGCCACCGCAATACATGATGATCGGGGTGTTCTTGTCCGGGAAGCGCTTCTCGATGTCGCGTTCCAGAATGCCCCGGCCCAGATGCTGCGCCTCGGCGGCGTGACCGGCCAGCCATTCGTGGTCTTCGCGCACGTCCAGCAGCACAACGTTCGGATCGGCGGCCAGCCGGGCTCGCGCTTCGGCCACGCTGAGTTCCTCGATGTGTTTCTTGGCCTCGTTGACCAGGCGCAAAAAACCGGGCGCGTGTTCCATGACCCAAGCCAACCCGCAGCCACCCGCGCAATCAAGCTCTTTCCGAGGTAGTGTTCGTCAATTGTCAGTTGGAGGGGATTAAGGCGGGTTGGGTTTGAGGTGAAT
>CAYXJB010000148.1:0-7692 GCA_964465445.1 uncultured Verrucomicrobiota bacterium | reverse complement strand
ATATCTTGAAAATGACGATCGTCGAGGTTGGGAGTTGGAAGCGGCATGCAATCCTCGTCCTATTCACCTGGAATACGATAGAATGGAAAGACCAGTGAACGGCGATCGTGGGTTGCCTTGACCCGATACTCAATAGTGATGAGCATTCGCTCCGGCGACCAGGCCGTACGCGGGCCGGCGCGTTGACCGTCGAGTCGGGCCAGACGCTCGGCGGTCAGCCGGCGCAATGCCGGGTCGCCGGGGGTCGAGCCGTACTGGAGGGCGGCACGGCCGGCTCGATTCGAGCGCAGCAATTCGCCGAGCAGGGCGCGCGTTTCGCGCACCGGTAGCGTCTCGGTGTCGGTGAACCCGGCGGCCAGCGAGATGAGATTGCGGCGGGCCAGCGCCGCCTGCATGAGCCAGGAAATCGGCGGTTCGCCGGTGCGCTGCCCCAACGCCGAAAGAGCCGAAACCGTTGCGCGTCCCATGAGCCCATGAAAAACCCGGCGCGCCGTTCTGAAAACCGAAAACTGCCGCCGCGCCGATTCAATCCGAAATTTCCTCGGTCAACGCCGCGGCCCGGGCGCGGGGTGGATGGCGACCGGATTTGATCTCGGGCAGCAGCAGCAACGTCGCCACCCCGATCAGGGCCGCGCCCAGCCAACTGATGGCCTGGGGCGACCAGTGCCCGATGAGTTGAAACGCCACCAGCGGCGCCAGCACGCCCCGGATGCCCGTAAAACAGGTGTGCACGCTCATGTAATCGGCCACCCGTTCGGGCGGGGCAAATTTCGTCACCCACAAACTCCAGGCCACATCCCCGCCCGCGTTGGACACGCCGTAGAGCACCGCCGCCAGCAACAGACCGGCCAGATTCTCGCTCGCAAAAAACGTCACCATCCCCAGCGCGAATCCGGCATTGAGCACCGCCCGCAGCGTGAAAAAGTTCATCCGGTCGAACATCCAGCCCCAAAGCGGACTCATCACCAGCCGCGCCAGATTCGGGATCACGCCCGTCAGCAACGCCACCTGGGCGGCGCTCAGCGGCAGTCCATCCAGCCGCACGCCGTATTTTTCGTTGGCCAGGTACTCGACCCGCAGCGGCAGGATCATCAGGTTCGCAAACCCCATGAGCATCCACATCACCAGCGTGCGCCCGAAGAGTTTGTCCTCGCGCACGTGGCGCAACGCGCGAAACGGATGCGTGCCGCCGGAAGCCGTCAGGGGACGCGAGGGCACACGCCCCAGACAAAAGGCCGCAAACGCCAGCGCGCCCGCAAATACCGCCAGCAGGCCCGGAAACCAGCCCAGATGCGCCGCCAACACCCGCCCGGCCAGCTCGCTGAACAGTGCCGCGGCGGCGATCCGGATCATGACCGTGCGCGAGAACAGCTTGCCGCGCTCGGTTTCCGGGTAGTTCTCCTGATACACCTGCGTGAGCAGCGGCACCGAAGCGGCCGCGGTCATCATCGCGAAGACCGATCCGATCAGAAACACCGGCAACCGCGGGATCAGCGCCGCGAGCGCAAACGCCCCGGCCCCCAGCAGGGCCACATCGGCCGCGGCGCGCGCCACCGGTCGGCCGGATGCCTCCACGCGCGCGACCAGCCAGGGCGCGAGCATCAGCCCGGCGCTGCCTCCGGCGGCGATCAACGACTTGCTCAGCGCCCCGGCGTCGAACCACCGCACCGCGATCAACAGCAGGAACGTGCTCCCGGCGGTTTCCAGCACGCCGGAGGAAATCGCCCGCCAGCGTTCGTACCGGTAGGTCAGGGCGGTGCGCTCGGCCTCAGCGGTCACGACACACAAAGCCGCAAAGCATCAGAGCGGGCGAACCGGTTCGTCGAATCATGCCACCGGCGGCGCGCTCAATCCTCCGCAAAGAGGTATTCCAGGTCCGCCTGCGTGAGGCTGCGGGCGAACCCTTCCTCGCCCAGCACATCGGCGATGGTCTGGGCCTTGCGTTGTTGGAGCTCCCAGATCTTTTCCTCGACCGTGCCCGGAGCGATGAGCCGGTAGGCGTTCACGGCGCGCGTTTGGCCGATGCGATGCGAGCGGTCAATGGCCTGAGCTTCGACGGCCGGATTCCACCACGGGTCATAGAGCACCACGTAGCTGGCGGTGGTGAGGTTCAAGCCGGTGCCGGCCGCCCGCAGGCTCAACAGAAACACACCCGGCTGCGGATCGTTCTGGAAGGCCTGGACGACTTCCTGACGCGACTTGGTGTGGCCGGTAAGGATGTGGGTTCGGATTTGGCGTTGGGCGCATTCTTTTTCGAGCAGGTGAAGCATCTGCACGAACTGGCTGAAGAGCAGCACCTTCTGGCCCTCGGCCAGGAGCGGTTCGAGCAACTCGAAGAGCGTGTCGGTCTTGCCGCTGGGTGCGTCGTTGCCCACCAGCGCGGGATGACAACAGATTTGCCGCAACCGCGTGAGCGCCGCCAGGACGTGGAGTTTGCTCTTGTTGAGTCCCTGTTCGGCCACCGCCTGCATGATCTGCTCGCGGCTGCGTCGCAGCTCGGCCAGGTAAAGTTTGCGCTGCTCCTCGCCCAGGGGACAGTCGCGCCGTTGTTCGATCCGGTCGGGCAGGTCCTTGGCGACGTGTTGTTTGAGCCGGCGCAGCAGCAACGGACGCAATTTGGCCGAGAGCCGTCGCCGGGCGATGCGCTGGCGGGCTTCGGCCTCCGGGCCCTTGGGTTCGTAGGTCTCCAGGAACTGTTCCTGGCTGCCCAGATAGCCGGGCTGGACAAAATCCACGATGCTCCAGAGGTCGAGCAGGCGGTTTTCCAGCGGCGTGCCGGTGAGCGCCAACCGGTATTCGGCCTTGAGCTGTTTGACCGACTGGGTGACCTGGGCGCCGGGGTTCTTGATGAATTGCGCCTCGTCGAGAATCAGGGCGCGGAAGCTGAATTTCTGCAGCTCCTCCAGATCACGCCGCAACAGGGCGTAGTTGGTGACGATCAGATCGTGTCGGGGAATCTGGTTGCGCAGGGTGTGGCGGGCGGCGCCGCTTTCGAGCACCAGGACCTTGAGTCCGGGGGTGAACCGTTCGGCTTCGCGCCGCCAGTTGTGCAGCACCGAAGCCGGACAAATGACCAGCGCCGGCTTGGGATCTTTGCGATGCCGTTCCTTGAGCCAGGCCAGCCAGGCCAGCGTCTGAAGCGTTTTGCCCAGGCCCATGTCGTCGGCCAGAATCCCGCCCAGCCGCATCTCGGTCAGGTGACACAGAAAATCGAAGCCGTCCTTCTGATACGGGCGCAGTTCGGCCCGGACCGACGCGGGCACGGGCACTTCGGGCACGGCTTTGAACCTGGCCACCCGGGCGCGCAGGGCCCGCGCCTCGGGCGTGTCGGCAAAGCGCGCAAATTCCTCGGCGCTCAGGTGCGCCACGTTTTCGAGCCCGACCTTCTGCGGCACGGCGATCAGGCCGTCCACGCCCAGATCCGCCATCGCCTCGTGTGCGCTCTGGACCGCCTCGGTGTCCAACTGCACCCAGCCGGCGTTGGGCAGTTTGACGAACCGGCCCGTCGCCCCCGCCAGACGCTCCAGATCGGCCCTGGTGAGCTTGAGGCCCTCGGCTTCCCACTCGGCCGAGACCGAAAGCCAGTCAATGCCGCTGCCGCGCACGATCAGGCGCGGTTTGAGCCGCCGCGGTGTCAGAAAGAGTCGGTGGAACGCCGGGTTGCCCAGATAATCGGCTTCCTTGGGCCGTTCGGCCCACGCCTGGGCCAGCGCGCCCAAACATTCCTCGGTGGCGTCGCCCACCCACAAGCCCGGTTCGGGCGTGAACCAGTCGAGTTTGCGCAACCATTCGATCGCGCGATCCAGGCGCGGATCATCGAGCACATGGGGTTTGTCGCCGGCGGGTTTTCGCGCCTCTTGCGGCACCCATTCCTGGCCGTTCCAGAACCACACACTGCGGTCGCGCAGGCTGGTGGCCAGCACCCGCAGGCGCACCGTCTCGTCGAGCAGCTCGAAGACAAATTGCGGCCGCGCCGCGTGGGTGATGCACAATTCCTCCCAGTCCAGCCCCTGGCCGGTGCGCGTGCGGCGCAGATGGGTCAGCAGCCGGTGACTGAGGCGTCGCACCGAGACCGCGGGCTGGCGCGCCCAGGATTCGACCAGCTCCGGCGGCGGGGGATTGCGCAGCAGATAAAACGCGTGATCCACCAGCGCCAGCGCCGGTTGCGCGCTGAAAAATTGCACCGCGCTCAACGGATGCAACGTGCCATCGGCCGTCTTGAGCCGGTGCGTGAAGAGCAGTTCCTGACCGGCGCGTTCCAGATGCGGCATCAATTCGGCCACCTCGCCGTTGAAGCGCAGCGGTCGGCCGTCGGCGGCGGATTCAAGCCGCGAGGTGTTGCCCCAGCGCGCCAGCCATCGCAACAGCTCCAGATCGCTGAGCACCAGCGTGTCGTCGCCGTCGCGCCGGGATCGATGCGTCTCGCCGAGCCATTGGATGAATTCCCAGTCCGCCGGCGCGAACAATTCCTGCTCGTGCGCCGCGCGCGTGACCAGATCGAGCATCTCGCGCAAGGTCCGCGCCCGTTCCCCGGTGCGCGGGCGGAACAGCAGAAACTGCACGCCCAGACAATACCAGGCTGGCCGGGTCTCATCGGGTTGCGGACGGCAGAGCACGCGCAGCGTGGCGCGCGGGCTGTCCAGGTGCGGCGGGGAGGGCGGGAAAAGCCATTGTTCCAGTTGGGTCACCAGCCGCTGCTCCTGTTCGGCCGCCTCGACGCCGGCAAAGCGTTCGCGGTTGCCGTGCGGCGCCAGCTCCGGCGGCAGGGTGCGTTTGGCGCGCATGAACAGAAAGGCCAGCTCCTCGAGCCGCTCCCGACCGCGGGCCGCCAGAATCCGCGGCCACCAGTCGGTCGCCGGAAAATCCCGGCGCGAGAGCGACAGCCGCTCGAAATAGTCCTCGAGCAACAACCAGGAGCGCTGTGGATCGGGGCAGGCGGCGAACTGCTCCAGCAGCGTCTGCCGCTCGGCTATCGCCTCGCGCGAGTCGGCCAGCTCGCGCCGCAAATCGGCAAACGCGCCGTATGTTTGTGAAAGCACCCGATGGTGCGCATCGTATTTGCTCGCCCCGGTGGGGCGCGATTTGTTCCCGTTTTTGGTTGAAGCTCTGGACATCGCACAAACCCGCGTTATGGCCTATCATCTCGACACAGCCGCACCGAGCGGTCAATGAGAATTTCTTTGCCAACGGCTTGTGCGCCGCTCAAGTCCTGTGCCGGCCCGCCGCCGCCTCGCTCCTCCGCCCCACCCGGCGCCTCCTAAAAATCCCCGGCGCGCTCAAACTCCGCCGCGGGCGCCCGGGTTCTGCGGCACCGCCGGGTCAAATTCCCTGGCAAATCACGACGCGGTAACGGACCGGGTCACAATTTGCCCGTCGCTGTTCCGGAAGCGGTTTTGGTGGATGTTTCCGAGCCGGGGCGGTTGGAAGGCGCGTTGGCTTGGACCGACGCCGGCGATGCCGGTTCTTGTGCGCGCAACGCCGTGCGAAATTGCACCTTCGCCACCTCGACGAGCCGCTCGGCACCGAAATCGGCCACGAATTGTCGCGCGGCCTCATCCACCGCCGGGCCGGCGCCGGGCGGAAAGGTGCGCCCGAATTTTTTTCCCAACGCCGCCAGCCGCCGCAGAAACTCGTCGCGCGCCAGAATCGAGGCCGCCGCCACCGCCAGGTCCTCTTCGGCCTTGTGGCGTTGTACCAGCTTGAGCGAGCGGCCGCGCGCCATGAGCGCCTGCTCGACCACCTGCCGGCTGGAGGCAAACTGATCGCTGATCGCGTGCTGCGGCGGCGGTTGCATCCGCTCGGGTCGGGCCAGGAGGTTTTCGATGACCCGCGCGTGCGCCCAGGCCAGCAGCGAGTTGACGTTGCCCATTTTGGCGTAGAGCCGGTTGTACGCCTCGTTGCCGATGGCCACCACGCTGGTCACGCAGCCGGCGGTGGCGCGGATCTGCCGCGCCAGCTCGCTGATCCGCGCCGCGCTGGAGATGCGTTTGGAATCGCGAATGCCCAGGTTCTGCCACGCGCTGATCACCGACGCGTTGACGTACACGCCCGCCACGCACAAGGGCCCGAAAAAATCGCCCTTGCCGCTCTCATCCACGCCGATGCGCGGGGCCAGCAGCTCCGGCTGCAGCACCGTTTCGTAGCCGAAGCGCGCCTCCTTGAGCACCTCCGGCTCGAGCACGAACCGGATGAAATCCTCCGTGCCCTTGCCCTGCACCAGCAGCTTGCCGCTCTGATAGCAGATGACCTGCGTGCCCTCTTTTTCCGCCGCGAATCGCGCATAAGGCACGGTGCGAAACCGGTAGTGGCGCGCCTTCAAACACGCTTCCAGCTCCGCGGCCTGTTGCGCATCGAGCGTGCAGGTGTAATGCGTGAGCGGTTTCACGCTCGCACTCTAACCGGATGGCTCGGAGCGTCACGACGCAAATTTCGGCTTCCCGCCGGCACGCCCGCGCCGAATCTTTCCCCCGTGCAACCATCCCGCGCGTCCATCGAGCCGCGCCGCGCCCGGGCGCTGGCGCGTCGCCTCCTGCGGTGGTTCGCCACTCATGCACGCGACCTGCCCTGGCGGCGCACGCGCGATCCCTACGCCATCTGGATTTCGGAGATCATGCTCCAGCAGACCCAGGTCAAAACCGTTCTGCCCTACTGGGAACGCTGGATGCGCGCGCTGCCGGACGTGCACGCCCTGGCGCGGGCCTCCCCGGCCACGCTGCACAAACTCTGGGAAGGACTCGGCTACTACGCCCGGGTGCGCAATCTCCAACGCGCCGCGCGCCGAATCGTGCGTCAGCACGGCGGGCGATTGCCCGAGCGGTTCGACTCGCTGCTGGCGCTTCCGGGTGTGGGACAGTACACCGCCGGGGCCATCGCCAGCATCGCCTTCGATCAGCCGCAACCGGCGCTGGACGGCAACGCCGCGCGCGTCCTCACGCGTCTGTTCGGCCTGCCCGGCGATCCCCGACACACAACGCTCCAGAGCCGACTCCGGCAACGCGCTCGGGAACTGGTCGAGGCCGCCGCCACACTGCAGGATTGGACGCGCCCCTGTTCGCAATTCAACCAGGCGCTCATGGAACTGGGCGCACGCGTGTGTCTGCCGCGCTCGCCCCGATGCGACCAGTGTCCGTGGCGGCGCGTCTGCGCGGCCTTGCGCACCGGACGGCCCGAAGCCTTCGGCCTGCGGCGGCGAGCCGCGCCACCGCTGCGCCGCACCGAGATCGTGCTGCTGGTCGGCCATCGCGGGCGGTTTCTGGTTCGCCAACGCCCGGCCGACGGCGTGAACGCACATTTGTGGGAGTTGCCCAACACCGCCCTGCCGGCCAACGCCAAGGACGCCCGACTCACCCGACCGCGGATTGAAACGGCGCTCTGGAACGGGCAGGCGACAACGCGTCCCGCTCCGGGCCACGCGCTACTGACCCGGCCGGTGCTGGTCGGGGCGCTGTCGCACTCGATCACGCGCCACCGGCTGCGGCTGCAAATCTATCGGACAGAACTCACCGGCCGGCCGCCGCGCTGGCCGGGTCGCTGGCTCACGCCGGCGCAGTTGCGGGGATTGCCGCTGGCCGGCGCGCACCGGAAAATCCTCGCCCGATTCCTGCCCGGCTGAGGCCGGTTTTCATCTTTTTGCGCTCTGGCGGCTGGTCTAAGCTGCGGTGCGATGCTGTACTTTGACCACAACGCCACCTC
>CAYXJB010000147.1:0-7700 GCA_964465445.1 uncultured Verrucomicrobiota bacterium | reverse complement strand
TACAACGCCGCCTATCCCTACCACGTGGTGATGATGAAACACGGCACCTTCATCGCCACCGAAAAAACCGTCAAAGCCCAGCAAACCCGACCCGACGGCATGGCCCTGACCGAGGACGGCTACATCGCCAATTTTCGCTTCGGCTCCCAGCAATCCATCAACCGCAACTGGCACATGCCCATGCACCAGACCGACACGCTCTTCCACAAGGCCAAGGTCTTCATGGGATTCATCTTCGGCGGCGAGGCCGACAACCACGCCGTCAACACCGTGCCCAAGGAATGTCTGGTCAGCATCACCAAGGCCGAAGATGGCGGCCCGGGCGGACGCGGTCCGTGGAAACCCGGCACCGACGGCATGTCGCCTGGAGCCGAGAACGAGATCATGAAACGCTACATCGCCGGCACGCTCGGCAGCGCTGGCGCCGTCACGGGCTTTGAATAGAAAGTGCCACCAACCCAACACGCCTCACCAATCCCATGCCCAAAGACGAATTCGATTTTGACGATCCGATGGAACTCAACGCCGTGGCGCTGGCCTGCCACGAGGACACGACCGGCGTGATGGCCGAGTGCTTCATCGAGGAGTTCATGCGCCTGGGCTACAACGCCAAGCAGATTCTGGCGCTGTTCCGCAACCCGCATTACCTGGGCATGAACCTTGTCATTCAGCGGCGCGGTGAGGCGTTCGTTCGCGACCGCATCGCCGAGGTCTTCGCGCGATGGGGCAAGCCCGTGCCCTGGACAAGCCCGCCAACGCCCGGGGCCGAGGCCGATTGTCCCGGGTCGCCAACCGCCGACGGGCCATCATCCCACGACAGGTGCGAGTCCTCACCGCAACTTCACGGCGACGCTCTGCCGCAGACGTCCGGGCGGGTTTTGACTGATCCGACCGGTGCAGCGATCCCCCAATTCATCATCTGAACGCGACCTTGCAACCATCACTCTTCAACCGTTGAGCGAACCATGAGCACCGTTTACAACTGGCAACTGGGCCGCGAGGCGGAATTCCCTTACGAAGCCGCATACCCGGAATGGCAGTTCGCTTTCGTGTTCAACATCAACCGCTGCATCGGCTGCCAGAGCTGCACCATGGCCTGCAAGTCCACCTGGACCTTCTCCAAAGGCCAGGAATACATGTGGTGGAACAACGTCGAAACTAAACCCTACGGCGGTTACCCGCAGCACTGGGACGTCAAAATCCTTCATCTGCTCGAACAGCACAATCCCGGCGGCCAGAAATGGAACGGCCAGCCCCAGCACTTCAAAGCCCCCTACGGCCGCTTCGAGGGCCAGACCATCTTCGAAGCCGCTCTCAAAAACGTCAGCCCCGAGGGCGCTCAAAAAGCGCTCGGCTACCTGCCGACCGATGAAGAATGGGCCGGCCCGAATCGTTTTGAAGACAATCCCGCCGGGGCCGAAAAAGGCTACAAGGGCCAGCTCGGCTTCAAAGGCGGCGAACGACTACCGGAGCACAAGGCCTGGTTCTTCCACTTGCAGCGCATCTGCAACCATTGCACCTACCCGGCCTGCCTGGCGGCCTGCCCGCGCAACGCCATCTACAAACGACCCGAAGACGGCATCGTGCTGGTGGACCAGGAACGCTGCCGCGGCTACCGCAAATGTCTCGAAGCCTGTCCCTACAAGAAAACCATGTACCGCGGCACCACCCGCACCACCGAGAAATGCATCGGCTGTTTCCCGCGACTCGAGGGTCGCGATCCGCAGGGCAACGGCCTGCCCATGCAAACCCGCTGCATGGCCGCCTGCGTCGGCCACATTCGCCTCCAGGGTCTGATCCAGTTCAATCCCGACGGTACCTGGAAGGAAGACCGATACAACCCGATTTACTACCTCGTCCACGTCGCCAAAGTCGCCCTACCCCTCTACCCCCAGTTCGGCACCGAGCCCAATGGATACTACATCCCGCCGCGCTGGGTGCCCCGGCCCTATCTGCGCCAGATGTTCGGCCCCGGCGTGGATGCGGCCATCGAGCGGTATTCCAATCCCGACCGCGAGTTGCTCGCCGTGCTCCAGCTCTTCGGCAAAGACATGCGTATCTGTCACCGCTACGAAATCAAGCCCGGCCCGAAGGTCTTCGAAACGATCATCAACGGCAAAAAATTCGAGCTCTACAACGACACGATCATCGGTTACGCCCGCGACGGCACCAAAATCATCGAAACCACCGTCGAAGAACCCCTCCACATCCGTGACGCCAAACATGCCAACTCCATTTGAAGTGGAACGCTGATCCGGGGCGAATCGGACTTCAAAGCTGGCAGGCGAACATACCGGTAGCACGGCTGAGCCGGCGGGTTCATGGCCCGAGCACGCGGCCAGCGCCACAGGCCGCGGGCCGGTCTGGATGACAACCAGGGCGAAAGATTTGGCAATTTTGGTGTAGTTTCGCATTGCGGGTTGCGTTGCCTATATTTTTGTGGACAACGAAGTCGTATTCGTGTCGGAAGCGTAACGGTGCATGATCGCGCTTTCCCCGACAACCGGCTACGCAATGCAGGCATTGACGTGCCTCGCAAGCGGCGACTGTCCGCTGCGCCCCATTCACGACATTGCCCGGTGTACGGGCGTGCCGCGGGCTTACCTGCCCAAAATTCTCCGCGCGCTGGCCGGCAAGCGTCTGGTACACACCAAACGCGGTTACCGCGGGGGCATTTCCCTGGCGCGCAATGCGGAGGACATTTCTCCGTTGCAGATCGTTGAGGCTGTCGAAGGCAAGAAGTGGATCGCCGCATGTCTGCTGGGTATGGAGGGTTGCGACGCCATCACGACCTGCCCGACGCACAAGTTCTGGGCACGCATCCGGCAAGAAATCATCGAAGAACTCCGCAAGACCTCCCTCGCCGCGCTCGTGGTCGCCAGGCGGCGGCGTGGGCCACACACCCGGGAAATCCAGATCCCGAAAAAGTCCTCCGCTTGTTCGCGTTCTAGTGCCACGCCTGCATGAGACTCTTCAAATCCAATCCGGGATCATGAAGCATTGCCAACCAGCGATTCTCCCACAACGCATTGCTACGGTGCTGCTCTGTGCCGCCGTCTTGTTCCTCATCAGGCCCGTTCACGCGGAGCTCGGCGTGCCCTTCAAGATCACGAGCTTTGTGCTCAACAAGGATGGCCATGCCGCACTGCAATGGCAGGGCGCGGCGACAAACATCGTGATCGAGTTCACCGCCGATGTGACTGCGCCGGTGTGGCAGCCGCTGCCCGGCGTCCAATGGCCCGTGAGCGGCACCAACTGGGCCGGCGTGATTCCCTCAAGTCTCGGCAAGGGATTTTTGCGTGTGGTCACAACCGGAGGCGTGGGCACAGCGCCGATTCCGATGCAGACCATTTCACTGGCGATGATCGGGTGGCACGACCCCCGGTCAGACCGCTTTTACCGTAATTGCATCGCTTGCCACGGCACGCGAACACAGGAGCGCGCGCAGGATGGCGTGACGCCCGCCGCCCATAGCCTCATGTTGAGCTTTTACGGCCAGGGAAATGATCGCTGCATCACCTGTCACTACAACGGGCCGAACTACACCGGGCCGGATTTTCTCACCCATTCCGCCGGCGCACTGCGCAAGCAGGTGAATTACGAGATCAACGGGTGCACCGCCTGCCATGCCAAAGGCAGTATCAAACCGCTCTATGACCGCTACTGAGCCCAATCACACCATCCGAAAACAATCGAGCGCCATGAACCCAGGACAATCCGTCACGTTGCTCGACAAGGGCATCAGTCGGCGCTCCTTCCTCAAGCTCAGCTCCACACTCGCGGCGGGCACGGCTTTGGCCGGTGTCCTGTTCCGCGAGGACAAAGCCAGGGCAGCCTACTTCGGCAACCCCGTGCTGGTGGACACCAATCCGCGCGTAGAAATCAAATACAGTGTCTGCCAGGGCTGCCACGGACGTTGCGGGCTCAAGGCGAAGATTGTGGATGGCATTCTTACCAAACTCGAAGGCAACCCTTTCCACCCCTGCAACCTCGAACAGCATCTTCCCTTCGCCACCGATCCGGCGACCGTTCGGGCCTTGTCCGGCCGCATGTGCGCCAAAGGCCTGGCCGGGATGCAAACGCTTTATGATCCGCACCGGCTCAAGCAACCGCTCAAGCGCGTCGGGGAGCGCGGCGCGGGTCAGTGGGAAGCCATCAGTTGGGAACAGGCCTTCTCCGAAATCGCTGCCAAATTGCTGCAGTACCGCGACCTGAATACGCCCATTGACCCAAACGCGCCCGAATTGGGCAAGAAGGTCAACCAGATTATGTTCTCCGGCGGGCGCAATCAACAGAGCGGCTTCACCGACGTGTTTTTCAGGAACATCATCGGTACGATCAACTACAGACACGACCACACCAGCATTTGCGAGGCGAGTCATCACGTCGCGCACGAACTGACTTTTGGCTGGGGCGACGCCCCACCGTTCCTGACCAGCGGCTTTCCGAACCACACCAAACCCGATCTCCCGAATGCCAAGTTCGTGCTGTGGTTCGGCACCGACCCCTGTTCTGCCAACTTCACTTTCGTGGCCATCGCGCGGAAGTTCATCGAGATGGCCCAACGGGGCGGCAAGTTCTACGTCGTGGATCCGCGCTACAACGTGGCCGCCTCGAAAAGCAACTGGGTTCCCATCAAGCCCGGCACCGACGCCGCGCTCGCTTTGGCCATCGCGCGTCATATCATCGACAACAACCTTTACAACGCTGCGTTCCTCCGCCGGCCGCACTATGGCGCGGCCAATCCCACGGGCGAACTCAACGTCACCGACGCCACGCTGCTGGTAAAGATCGAGGGCGGACGGCCGACAGCCTTCCTGCGGGCAAGCGAAGCGGGCATCCCTGGCGGTACGAATACCGACTTTGTCGTCTGGTCCGGCGGCGCGGCCGTGAAGTTCGACACGGTGAACACCGCAGAGCTGCTGCCGGGCGTGCTCAACGTCAACGGCATCACTTGCAAGACGGCCTTCCAGCTCTACGTCGAGCGCGTGCGCGAGCGGACACTGGCGGAATGGTCAGCCATCTGCGGCGTGCCCGTTGCCACCATCCAGCAGCTGGGCAATGAACTGGCCGCCGCCGGGAGGAGAGGCTGCGTGACGATGTATCGCGGCGTGGTGCAGCACACCAACGGCACCTACGCCGGCATGGCGATCCTGTCATTGAACACTCTGATGGGAAACTACAACTGGAAGGGCGGTTTGGCATTTGAGGCTGGGGGTTGGAGCAGCGGCAGTTCGCAGAACGTGGTGCCGGGAGCCGTCACCCCCTCCGGCGTACAGCTCACCCGTGTCAGGGCCAAATACGAAAACAGCAGCGAATACGCAGCCAAATTGGCCTCCGGACAAAATCCCTACCCGGCGCGACGACCATGGTTTCCACTGGCCGGTCACTACAATTACCAGGAGATCTTTCCCAGCATCGAAGAAGAGTATCCCTACCCGATCAAGGCGCTGATTCTTTACTGGCAGGGCACGCCCTACTCCACGCCCGCAGCCCGCGCCACTTTCGAGCGGGTGATGAGCGCCAAAGTCGGCGTCGAATACAAACTGCCGCTGGTGGTGGCCATTGATATCGCGATGGGCGAAGCCACGGCTTGGGCTGATTACGTCCTGCCCGACACCACCTACCTGGAGCGCTGGACAGTTGTGGGACTGACTCCAACGACGATCACCAAGGCCAGCCCGGTGCGTCAGCCCGTTGTCGGAACGTTCGATCCCGCCACGGGCGATTACACCGGGGTGCTGCCAGGAGCCAAAACGCTCGAGGACATCCTCATCGGCCTGGGTAACGCCATGCACGCAATTGATCCCAGCGTACCCAAACCGCCCTGGCGTAACGCTTGGGGCTATTGGGGACAGGCGATCAAAAACATGGCCGAGGGCAGCAACGGCCCGGGTTTGGAATACGTGCTGGCGCGGGGCGGGCGGTTCGCCGATTACACGACCGCCTACGATGGAGAAAAACTCAACAACCGCTTCAGCGGACGGATCTACTTCTTCTCCGAAAAGCTTGCCACGACACGCGACTCGATGACCGGTCAATGGTTCGACGGCATGGGCAAGTATGAACCGGTGGCCGATATCCTCGGACGCCCCGTGGCCGTGCAGGACGCCGCCCTGCCATTGCACCTGGTCACCTACAAGATGTCCTGGCACACGCAAATGCACACCGCCCGCTACCCGTGGCTGATGTCCATCCAGCCGGATAACTTCATTGAAATAAACCCCGTGGACGCAACGGCTCGAGGCCTGCGCACGGGAGATCGGGCGAAGCTCTTCTCCGCCTCCGCACCGGAAGGCATCGAAGGCTTGGTGCGCGTGACCAGCACGGTTGCCCCCGGCGTGGTCGCCGTCTCGCACCACTTTGGTCACTGGGAGATGTCGTCCCGGCCGCATCGTGTCAACGGCGTTTCCACCCCGTACGACAGCTCGCGCGGGGCGGGCATCACAGCCAACTCGACGATGCGCGCCGACCCGGTGTTGCGCAACGTGACATTGCAGGACAAAATCGGGGGCAGCGCAGCGTTCTACGACACCCGCGTCGAAGTACAGAAAGTCGTTTAACCTCTGGGGGAAAGAGAATTCCATGCCCAAAGTCGGATGGATCATTGACCTGACCAAGTGCATCGGATGCCACGCCTGCTACGTGGCCTGTAAAGCCGAGAACCGCACCCCGCTACGCACTGACTGGCGCAAGGTCATCATGCGCGAGTCCGGCAGCTTCCCGGCCGTGCGACGCGAGTTCATCTCGGTGGCCTGTAACCACTGTGACGAACCCGCATGCAAAAAGTCGTGTCCGGTCGGCGCCATCAGCAAGCGCGCTGACGGAGTGGTATTGATTGACCAGGAAAAATGCATTGGCTGCCGTTATTGCATGTTCGCCTGCCCATATGGGGCTCCGCGCATTGACACGGTCACCGGTAAAGTTAGCAAATGCACCATGTGCGTGCATCGGCTTGACGCGGGCCTGCGTCCCGCCTGCGAAGCCACCTGCTTAACCGGCGCGATTACGTTTGTAGCGGACTTCAGCGGTACGACCGGCGCACGCCCGGCGGATTTTCACGATCCAGCGCTGACCAAACCCAACATTAAATTTGTGATGCCCGGCTGAAAAATATCCCTGTGGCCACGCAACCCTCCAGCCCTCCCACCTTGTCGAAAACCCAGAGCTTCGCTGAATTGACTCCGGGCCGGCGCGACCTGTACCGCTTTCTCAGCGCGGCGTTTCTCGATGCACCCGACCCGGAACTGCTGGGGCGTCTTCGCGACGAATCGCTTCAAGCTGCACTGCGCGAATGGTTCAGTACCGAGGTTGTGGAATGGTTTCAGCACGTGCGTGAAACGATGGACAGTGAAGATTTCGCGGGGGCCGCGAAGCGTGAGTTCACCAATCTGTTCCTCGTGCCGGGCGGGCAATACGTTGCGCCCTATGAATCAGTCTTTCGCGATACCCGCGAGATCGAAGGCCGGGAAATTTCCGGCTTGTTGCTCGGGCCATCAGCGGTGGCGGTGCAAAAGTGGTATCGCCTGGCCGCGCTGGAGATCCGCCCCGACTTCACGGAACTGCCGGACCACATCGGACTGGAGTTCCATTTCCTGGCCTACCTGTGCGCGAAGGAACAGGAGTTCGCCGATGCGGGGGACACGGGCAAGCAAACCCGGGCTCGCGAAATGGAGCGCGATTTTCTCAAAGCCCACGTG
>CAYXJB010000146.1:0-7839 GCA_964465445.1 uncultured Verrucomicrobiota bacterium | reverse complement strand
ATACCACTGCAGCAAAAAGCGCCCGTCCGGCGCGAACTTCTGAATCCGGCCCGTCATGTCGGCCACATAAAGATTGTCGTTCAGATCCACCGCGACCGAACGCGGTTTGTTGAATTCACCCACGCCCACACCACGGCGGCCGATGACGATCGCCCGTTCGAAAAAGCGGCTGTGCAACGGCGCGTCGTGATTCGAGCCGGTCGGGGCGCAGCCGGCCAGCACCAATCCCAGCGCAGCCAGGCCACCGCGCCCGAGCCGGCGCCCGGCCGGCCACGACCTGAGCAGCGACCGCCCGAGCCAGAGCGCCGGCCCGGGCAGCAGCGCCAGACCCAACAGCGCCAGACACAGCGCATTGACCTGAGCGGCGTGACCGTAGTGGAGGAGATTGAAAATCTTCAACGCCAGCGTTTCGCCGCCGGGCGGCTGCACCAGCACCAGCGTTTCGACATCCCACAAGCAGAGCAGGTAAACCACGTACCAACCGACGATCAGTTGCGGGCCGATCTGCGGCCAGAGCGCCAGCGCGAACCACCGCCAGCCCCGCGCGCCCAGCAGCCGCGCCGCATCCATCAATTCCCGGTCCGCGCCCGCCACCGCATGGCGCGTCACCGTCCAAGCGATGGCCGTGTAACGGATCAGCAGCGCCAGCAGCGCAATCCCGGCGCTCTGATACAGCGCGGCCAAGGCCGGTCGGTTGCACACCTGAATCAACACGATTCCCAGCAACACGCCGGGTACGAAAAACGGCAGCCACGCCGCGGCCAGGCCCACCGGCAAACCGGCGCGAAGCCGGTTGAGCGGGCCGCGGCTGCCCGCGCCCGGGGTCGCGGCGAGCGCCCCCGCCAACGAGAGGGCCACGGCGGCCGTGGCCGTGAACGCGGCGTACCAGAGCGAATTCCACAACGCCGTGCGACTGGCCCGAACCGCGCCCGCCAGTTCGATCCACGTCCGTTCGCTCAGTGCGATTTGCGCCGGAGGCAACAATGCCGAAAGCGTTACCACCAGCAGAGCGACGCCACCGCAGCCGAGTCGCCAGCGCGGGCCGAGTTGGCGGCGGAAGATTCGCGCCGTGGCCGCGCCCTGGGCGCGCGGCCAGGACACGCCGCGCCGGCACACCCACCCCAGCAGGATCAGTGGCGCCAGCACCAGCGGCATTCCCAGTCGCAACGCGCCGGCGGCGTCGAGATGCGTGTTGAATCGTATCCACACTTCATCGGGCAGCACCCGGGTTTGCAGAATGGCCGGCACGGCGAAATTGTTCAGCGCCAGCACGAAGGTCAGCAGTGCGCCCAGCGCCAGCTCGCCGCGGGCCGCCGGCAGCAACAGCCAGCGGACTAGCGCCCGGCCGCACAACGCCGGCTCGCATTCGAAATGGCCCGGCTCGAGCCGCCGCCAGCCGGCCAGCGTCGCCAGCATGCTGACCGGCCACAACAGCAGCGAGAGAATCCACACCGTGCCGCCGAGCGAATAGATCCGCACCGGCAGCAAAGGGCGCAGCGCGCCGGTTTCGCCCAGCAAACCGATCCAGCAGTTAGTCACCAGAAACGGCGGCAGGGCCAGCGCCACCACGGCCGCGGTCAAAAACAACGTGCGCGTGCGGCCTTCGAGTCCGCCCACCCACAACGCCGCGCTCAGGCCCAAACCCAGCGCCAGCAGCGTCGTCGCCGAGGCCACCAGCAAACTGTTTCCCAGCAACAACCAGTTCATGGCCGGCGATCCCGGCGATGTCGGCCCGCGCGGGCCGCGCGCCCGGCCGCCGTCCGGAGTCCCGCGGCACTGACCCGCACGGCATGGGAACGGAAGTTCATCGCAGGAAAATTTCGTTCAATTGGCGCGTGGTGGTTTCCAGATCGCGCAACAGCGCGTCCCAGTCCGGCCGCAGCGTGGCGGTGTCCTGGGGCAGGGTGGGGCTCTCCAGCGCTCCGGCGCGCACCAGCGCTTCGGCGATCTCGGGCTGTTGCAGGTAGTGGAAAAGTTTTTCCGCTGCGGGCGGATGCGGCGCGTTGCGGATCAGGCCCACGGTGTTGGGAATGAGCAACGACTCGGCGCCGAGGGGCAGGGCGGCCAGCGGCCAGCCCCGCCGCTGACCCGCCGCGATGTCGTCCGAATCGGTCAGGCCGATCCAGGCCTCGCCGCGGGCGACGAATTGGACGACGACCGAATTGCCGTCCACCATGAACGGTCGGTTGGCGGCCAGGGCGCGGCACCAGGCCAGCCAGGCGGCCTGTCCCCAGAGCTGTTTCAAGGCGTGGAAATGCGTGGCGGTGGTGCCCATCTGGGGAAAGGCCAGGGCCACCTTGCCCTGCCAGCGGGCGTTGGTCAGCTCCAGCAACGAGCCGGGCGACTGACTCAGGGCGAGCCGGTTGGTGTTGATGACGATGCGTCGGCTGCGCGCGCCGAAAGCGACCCAGCCGTTGGTGGGGCGGAAAACGCCCGCTGCAGCCAGTTGGCGCGTGCGCATCTCCTCGTTGCCCCAGAACACGTCGCACTGCGGATGCGCGCGTTCGGCCAGCAGCCGATTCGCCAGGCCGACGGTTTTGACCGCTTCGCTGTCGAAGACGGCTTTGACCCGGATGCGCGTCCGCTGCTCGAATTGGCGCAGGATCGGTTCGGCATAGATCTGGTCTTGCGCGGTGTAAATCACTACCGTCGTCGCTCCGGTGAAACTTCGGCTTCGAGCGAACCAAATCACTGCGAGCAGCAGTGCCAGCAGCACCGGCCAGAGCCACGGCGGCAGGCGGCGGCGCGGTGGAAGTTGAGGTCGTGCCGTTGCGTTCACACGGTCCTCCGGTGATACCACCACCACTCGAACAGGAGCACGCACAGGCCGGCGGCGGCCAGCGTGCGCCAGAATTCGTAGTTGGTGCGTTGCATCGTCGTGGCGGCGACGCGGGCGTACTCGCCGAACTTCAGTTCGTCGCGCGGCAGAATGTTGCTCTCGGCGGCGTCCAGCACATTCACGCAGAACGGAACGGAGTTGGTGCCCAGACGAATGCGATACACGCCCCGGCGCGCCGTTTCGCCGAAGACCAGTTCGGTGGCATTGGGCTCGACCGTCAGGGTGCGTTTCTGACCGTCGGGCAGGATGATCTCGGCCTGTTGGACCGGCTGGCTCAGCGCCAGTCGGAGCGGTTCGCCGGCTTTGATGAGCAATTGAGCCGTTTGCGCGCGGGCCGGGTCGAGCCACTCGACCGCATTGGCGATGAAAATCGGGAACGAGACGCGCAAGGGCCAGTTGCTCTCCAGCGGGTCGAAGCCGACCCAAACGATGCGCTGGCGGCCGCGTTCGCCGGCCAGGATCAGCGGCGCGCGGGGCGTTTCGAGGATGGGCATGGCCCAGGGCGGCGGGCCGGCGAGGGGCGCCAGACTCCTGGCCACCAGCACCTGATCGAAACTCACGTAGCGGAGCAGCGGATGCGTGGCCTTCCAGTCCACCAACGCCGGGGTTTCGATCTCGCTCAGCAGCCCGATCCAGTTGGTGTTGGCCACATGAAATGCCAGCACGTTGCCCGAAGGCCAGTGCGTCGGCGTCAGCCTGTCGAGCACGACAAAATCGAATGCGCCGGCCGCGTCGGTCAGGTCGCTGGCGACGGTCAGTTCGACCTGCGGCACGGCGCGGAGCGCTTTTTCGAGAAGGCGATTGCCGCGGCTGACCAGCAACACATGCACCGGTTTGGGCAGCAGGCTGACGATGAACGCCTCGTTGTCGGCACCCAGATCATCCTCCACGTTCAATCGGGCGATGAACACGCCGTCGCGTTCCTGCGCGACGGTGAACACTTCGGCCACGGTCTGTCCGGCCGGCGCATTCAGCGGGCGCGTTTCGAGCAGGCGCCCGAATGCGGCCTGATCGGGCTGGAAAAACAGTTCCAGGTCGGCCGGGAGCGAGTTGGAGGCGAAATTGGCCACCGCCACGAAGAGGGCGCGCCGCTGCGGATCCTGCGGGTGGGGGCGGACATCCAGCGCGGTGATCGCCAGGTTGCGGGCGCGACGTCCGACTTTGTGATAGACCAGCGGCAGGGCGCGATTGGCGAACTCGCTCAGGTCACCGGCGGCGCCGTCGCTGAACAGGTGCACCTCGGCGCTGCGATGATCGCGCACCAGCGAATCGGCAATCCGCAGCGCCGGCAGCAGCCGCGTGGGCGCGTCGGAGGGCGCGCAGGCCAGCAGCGCCCGGCGCAGCGCGGCCTTGTCGCTGGTGGCCGGTTGTTTGACCTCGGTGTTCGCCCCGGCCAGCAGCACGACCATCTGATCGGTGGACTTGAGATCGTCCACCCAGCGCAGCGCCTCGGCGCGGGCTTTTTCGAAACGCGACGGCGACTCATCGCGCGCCTGCATCGAGGCCGAGCCGTCGAGGATCACCACGCGCAACGGGGCCGGTTCGGTCGCCCGGGGGAAAAACGGTCGGGCCAGCGCCAGCACCGCCAGACTCAGCAGCAGGATCTGCAGATAGAGCAGCCAGTTTTGACGCAGTTTCTGGAACGGCCTGCTGGCCTGGGTTTCGGCCAGAAACCGTTGCCACAGCAGCGTGCTCGAAACCAGCGTGACGATCCGTTTGCGCTTGAGCAGATAAAAAAGGATGACCAGCGGGATCGAAGTCGCGAACACGAAGGCCACTGGCGCCAAAAATTTCATGGACGGGCGACCTGTGGACAGCGCCGGGCACAGCCGGAGGGTTCGCCGGCACGCGACGAGGCGGCAAGCCCCACGCCGGGTGCGGCCGTTCCGATTCGCGCCTTCGAGCCGGTGCCGTTCATTGGTCGGTCGCGTTGGTCGGCATGCGTTCGGGCCGCGGCGCCGGACCAGTTCGAGCCGGCCGCCGGCGGGTGCGGCTCAGCCCCATATGGCCGCCTGGCGCAGTTGTTTGAGCAGCAGCTCGTGCAACGACATGTTCGACGGTGCCAGGAAAAAGTGGATGCCCCGCCCGATGCAATACTCGCGCAAGCGCTGCACGTAGCGCTGGAGCGTCTGCTGGTAGGCTTTCATGCGAAATCGCCCGAAGGTCACCTCCTGCACCGCGCCGGTCTCCGAATCCACCAGGCGCAGCTCGCCGAAGGTGGTCGGCGTCAGCTCTTCCGGCGCCAGAATTTGAATGCAACTGACCTCGAAGCCGCGACCGATCAGTGCGCCCAGGCCGGTCTCGTAGCCGCCCGGATCGAGAAAATCGCTCAGCACCACGGCCAGCCCGGCCTGTCGCGCTTCCAGAGCACCGCGACGCAGCGCGGCGTTGAGATTCGCCGCGCCGCCGGCGACCAGCGCCTCCAGGTCGGCAAAGAAGCGCATCGCCGAGCGTTTGCCACGGACATTGCGCAACGCACGGCGCGCTGCAGCCCGGGCCGGTGACTCGGCGGCGCGGATTGATTGGGCCGGCGCGTTCCCGGTCGGGGTCTCGGATGCGAGCGTTGGGAGGGGCAACGGTGCGTCGTCGCCGGGAAAGACGATGACGCTGACGCGGTCGAAGCCGCACAGGGCCACGTAACCGATGGCGGCGGCGAGCTGGCGGGCGAAATCGAATTTGCGCGGTTCGCCAAAAGTCATGGACTCGCTCGCATCGAGGAAAATCCGGACCGGCAGCTCGCGCTCCTCCTCGAAGAGCTTCAAGAACAGCCGGTCGAGCCGGGCGTAGAGATTCCAGTCCAGGTGGCGGAAATCATCGCCGGGCACGTAGCTGCGGTAATCGGCGAACTCGACCGAGTGTCCCCGGGCGCGGCTGCGGCGTTCGCCTTTGAGGCTGCTGCGGGCGCGGCGGTTGGCAAGCAGTTGGAACTGCTCGAGTTGCCGCAACAGTTCGGGGCTCAGCAACGACATGAGTCAGGGTCGGGCCGGCGCCGGCCGGGCGCGGGACGGGCGGTGGCAGCGGTCGAAGTGCGATTCTCGATGCGGCGGGCGTTCATGCGCGCGAGGGCTCAGGCCTCCACGGCCTCGGCGATCATTGGAACGTCTTTGAGGATTTGTTCGATGATCTGGTCGGTGCTGATGCCTTCGGCCTCGGCGTCGAAATTCGGGATGAGCCGGTGGCGCAGCGCCGGCAGGGCGGCGGCCTGGATGTCCTCGAAGCTGACGTTGAAGCGGCCCTGCGCCAGGGCGCGGACCTTGCCGGCCAAAATGAGCGTTTGCGCACCGCGGGGGCTGGAGCCGAATCGCAGGTACTGGTTGGCGATGGGCGCGGCGGTGTCGCTTTTGGGATGAGTGGCCAGCACCAGGCGCACGGCGTAATCCTTCACGTGCGAGGCCACGGGCACCTCGCGCACCAGGCGCATGAGTTCGAGCAGTCGTTCCCGGGAGAGGATCTGGTTGACGCCGGGCGTGACGCTGGTGGTGGTGCGGTTGATCACCTCGGTCAGTTCGGCCGCGGTGGGGTAACCGACCAGGATTTTGAAGAAGAACCGATCCAACTGCGCTTCGGGCAGCGGGTAGGTGCCCTCCTGATCAATGGGATTTTGCGTGGCCATGACGAAGAACGGTTCGGCCAGCCGGCGGATTTCACCCGCGGCGGTGACCTGTTTTTCCTGCATGGCCTCCAGCAACGCGCTCTGGGTCTTGGGCGTGGCGCGATTGATTTCGTCGGCCAGGATCAAATGCGCGAAGATCGGCCCGCGCTGGAACTGGAACTGCCGCCGACCATCGGGCATCTCCATGACCAGGTTGGTGCCCAGGATGTCGGCCGGCATCAGATCGGGCGTGAACTGGATGCGGTTGAAGGGCAAGTCCAGGGTTTGAGCCAGCGTGCGGACCAGGAGCGTTTTGCCCAGGCCGGGCACGCCCTCCAGCAACACGTGTCCGCCGGCAAACAGGGCGATGAGCGTGTTTTCAACCACCGCGTCCAGACCCACGATGACCTTGCCAATCTCGGCGCGAAGGCTGTTCCAGGTCTCCCGGAAGGATTGGACTTGAGCTTCGGTGTTCATGGCTTGAGGTCGTTGAAATACTCGCGCACCGGCGTCTGGTAGGCGCGAGGGATTTTTTCCTGGCTCAGGGCGCTTTGGGCTTCGGCCTGCGCGGCGGCGACGGCTTCCTCGTACTGGAGGCGGCTGGCGCCCTTGATACTGACGCCGCGCAGGGCGATGCTGGGCATCGGATCGCCCGGGGAGAAACGCCCGGCGACCTTGTCGGGCCGCAGAATGTCGGCGAGGTCTTTCTGCTCGCGTTCGGTCAGGCCGCGCGGTTCCAGATCCGGGCGTTCCATGTCGGAGTAATCGTAGCGGCGCGTCCAGTTGCCGCTGGGAATCCATTCACCGCCCTCCTGTCCCCACGTGCCCACGCCGGGGCCGGGTTGGCTTCCGAAGGGGTTGGAACCCTGCCTCTGGCACGCGCTCAAGCCCCAGCAGCGGCCCTGGCCGATGCAAACCGAGGCGCGGTCCAGGTTTTCAAGCGCCGCCAGCAGCGATTGAACGTCACCCACTTGTTCGAGGAGTTTTTCCAGCTCGCCGGCAGCGGCGGCCATGGCCCGAGCCGCGCCGGAGCGGTCGCCCTGTTTCCCCTGCTGGAGGGCGCGCTGCAGATACTCGGCCACCTGACCGTAATCCGCCGCGTGCGGAAGCGCTTTGGCGAGCTCATCGAGAATGCGCTGCATCTGTTCGGGCGAGGGGTTGGCGGAGCGGAGTTGTTCGACCATTTTTCTGAGGGTATTGGCGGCAAGTTGCGCCTGACCGAGCCGGAGTTGTTCGGCCAGGTCTTTGCCGGCCTTCTCGGCCAACGCCTGCAGCGCTTCGAGTCGCCGGGCCAGTTCACGGAGCTTGTCCAGATCGTTCAGCGCCTGATCGAGCGCTTCGAGCAACCGGTCGGTGTTCCGGGCCGCCAGCGCGGCGATGGCGGCATCGAGCTGGGGCAGGGACAGGC
>CAYXJB010000145.1:0-7868 GCA_964465445.1 uncultured Verrucomicrobiota bacterium | reverse complement strand
GGGCGACGTGGCCCTGCAACGACCGTCGCGCTTTCTGGAGGAAATCCCTTCCAGCCTGCTGGCCGAGTGGAAGTTGCGCTCCTACGCCTGAGGCCGGGAAGGGCACGCCGCGGTGGCGCGGCTGAGCGGCTCCGATGATACGGGGCGGCCGCCGCCCGCGGCTCAAATCACCGTCCCGTGCGGGATCATCCCGTTGCGCGGCACGATCACGATCCCGTCGCGAATGTAGTAGAGCGGGTGGTCGAGGTTTTCGGGTTTGCCGGCCGGGGAGATGACCACGTGGTTTCCGATGCGCGCGTTCTTGTCAATGATCGCGTTTTCAATGCGGCAGCCCTCGCCGATGCCGATGCGCGGTTTGCCGGCCCGCTCGTGTTCCTGGATGGATTCGAGCGTCTCGTAGTAATCGCATCCCAGCGCCAGGACGCGATTGAGTTCGGTGCCCGCGCCGATGACCGTGCGCACACCGATGATGCTGCGGGTGAGTTTGCAGGGGTTGATGATGCAGCCGTCGGCCACCACCGCGTGATCAATCTGCGCGCCGTTGATTTTGGATGCCGGCAGAAACCGCGGTCGGGTGAAAATCGGCGCGCTCATGTCGAAGAAATTGAACCGCGGCAGCTCGCTGACCAGATCCAGATTCGCCTCGAAATAGTTCCGGATCGTGCCGATGTCCTCCCAGTAACCGTGAAAGATGTAGGAGCAAACCCGGTGGGTCTGGATGGCGCGCGGAATGATGTGCTTGCCAAAATCCGGCAGCGTGTTGTCCAGCAGCGTGCGCACCACGCCGCGGTTGAACACGTAAATGCCCATCGAGGCGAGAAACCACTCGCCCGGCTCGCGGATGCCCATTCGGGCCGCAGCCGCAGCGAATCGAGCACCGCCGGGTCCTTGGGCTTTTCGACGAATCGGACGATCCGCTGCTGCTCGTCAATCTGCATGATGCCCAGCGACTGCGCCGCGGCGCGCTCGACCGGTTTGGTCGCCACGGTCACATCGGCCTGGCTCTCGACATGCCGGTCCACAATGCACCGGAAATCCATCCGGTAGAGTTGATCGCCGCTGAGGATCAGCAGGTAGTCGAATTCGTGGTTGGAAAAATGCACCAGGTTTTTGCGCACGGCATCGGCCGTGCCCTCGTACCAGGAGGCGTCGGTGAGCGTCTGCTGCGCGGCCAGAATCTCCACAAAGCCCACGCTGAACTGGTCGAACTTGTACGACTGCGAAATGTGCCGGTGCAGCGAGGTCGAATTGAACTGCGTCAACACGTAGATGCGACGGAAGCCCGAATTGATGCAGTTGGAGATCGGCACGTCCACGAGCCGATACTTGCCGGCCAGCGGCACGGCCGGTTTGGCCCGGTCCTTGGTCAGCGGAAACAACCGCGTGCCCTGACCGCCTCCCATGATCACGCACAGCACCTTGCTGGTGTTGAGTGTCTGGCGGCCGGTGTGTGTCATAGGCATCGCGCCCTTGCAAACTGTCCACCCGCTTATATCGCCCCGGCTGTCGGTGTGGCAAGCGCTTCCGACCAACAGGCTCACCGTCACCCCGCTTCGTTCTGTTCCTCGCGTCCTCGAGACGATCCGCACCGATCCCACCGACCCGTTCACCGCGGCGATCGTGCTGTGCCGCCATGACGCTAACCGCATACCAACTCCCAAAGCGCATGGGATTTCGGTCGGGGAAAAACCCGTTCCGGCGGCCCGACGGGCGCAAATTTTTTTCCATGCTGGACCGTATTTGTCCCACCCGCCCACGTAATCTCGGGCCAAAAACAAATTGCCTATGAGAACCGAACAATTGGAACTGGGCCTGAGTCGGCAGGGACAACGTCCATCCCCGCAGCGTCGTCAAACCTGCGTGCAGCGAGCGGCGTGGTGGTTCGCCCAATTGCGGCAGGTCGTGGATCGAGCGATGCAATCCGAACCGCCGCCTCCACCGCCGCCCGAGCAGACCTGGCTGCCCGGAACGCATCAGCAAGTGCGCGTTTGAGCTGCTCGTCCGCCGCCGGCGGCCGCACACGCGTGCGCACCAGGGCGAAACGGCTTGAGCCGAAGCGGGGCAGGGGACTTGGAGCGGCGGCTGGCCTTTACAACGCACGTCGCGTTTGCAGGGCGGGGCAGATTCAGCGTTGTCACGCCAGGCCGTTGCGCTAGGCTCGGGCCGGGCGATGAAGTTCGATCCGGTGATTCACAGGCCGCCGCGTTTGGGCAGCGCGGGCGGTATTTCGCGCCGACGTTTTCTCCGCTCGACGACCCTGGCCGGGGTGGGTGCGCCGCTGCTGCTCCGCCCGGGTCTGCTACGGGCGGCACCGAATTCCAAACTCGCTCATGCCTGCATCGGCGTGGGCGGGATGGGATTGAACGATTTGAAATCGTTCCTGCGTCATCCGCGCGTCCAGATCGTGGCCATTTGCGATGTGGATGCGCAGCGTCTGGAGGCGGCGGCGCAGTTGGTGCCTGCGGCCCGCCGGTACAGCGATTGGCGCGAATTGCTCCGAAACGAGGCCGACCGGTTGGATTCGGTGAATGTGTCGGTGCCCGACCACATGCATTTTGCCATCGCCTATAGCGCGATCCGACGGGGCAAACACGTTTACTGCCAGAAACCCATGTGCCACGACGTGGCCGAGGTGCGCGCGCTGACCCGGGCCGCCGCCCGGAAAGGCGTTGTCACTCAACTGGGCACGCAATTGGCCGCAGGCCTGGCCGACCGCACCACGGTACACTGGCTGCGCAGCGGTGTGATCGGGCACATCCGGCATGTGTACCTGTGCTCGAATCGGCCCGGCGCGGTCGAAAATTATCGGCTCGCCGGACCGCGCCCGGCCCGGGGCGCAACACCGCCGCCGCATCTGCAGTGGGATTTGTGGCTGGGCACGGCGCCCCAGCGGCCCTACGTGCCGGACATCTACCACCCGATCAAATGGCGCGCCTGGCTGGATTTCGGCACCGGCTGGTCCGGCGATATTGGATGTCACATCTTCGACGCCCTCTGGAAAGGGCTCGAGCTGGATGCGCCCTTGAGCGTTCGAGCGCGGGTGCAGGAGTCCTGGCGCGATTCGCCCGCCCGCCGCGCCGACACCTGGCCGCAGGCCAACCACATCACCTGGACGTTCCCCGGCAACGCGCGGACCGATGGACGCACCCTCACGGTCGAGTGGTTCGACGGGGAATTTTACCCGCCGGCTGAAATTCGTTCCCTCTACTCGCTCGACGATTATCCGCCCGAGTGCGCGATGTTCATCGGCACCGAGGGCGCGCTGTTGCATGTGCTGGGCCGGGCGAGCCTGCTGCTGCCGGAGAAAAAATTCGAATCCCATCCCCGCCCGAAATTCGAGCCGCTCGATCATTACCACCAGTTCGTGGATGCGTGCCTGGGCCTGACACAGGCCGCATCGGCCTTTTCGGTCTCCGGACCGATGACCGAAGCGGTGCTGTTGGGCACGGTGGCGGTGCGCGTGCCGGAAGTCGAACTGCACTGGGACGCGCGCCGGATGAAATTCAACGGCCCGCAGGCGGCCAACCGCCTTTTGTGGCGGCGGTATCGCGAAGGTTGGCACGTCGGAGAATTTTGAGTTCCCCTGGCATGGGAGATTTTGAATCGTCTCGAACCCGAAACGTCAGTGCATTCATCTATGACAGTGCATTCATCCACGAAAAACACCGCTTCGACCTCGCGCCTGTCCCGTCGGCGTTTTCTGACCATCACCGGTCTGGCAGTGGCTGCCCCCACGATCGTGCCCTCCAGCGTCCTGGGCCGGGGCAGCCGACCCGCTCCCTCCAACCGCATCGTCATGGGCGTCATCGGCTGCGGCTGGATGGGCATCAGCAACACCAACGCGTTTCTGCGCCAGGCCGATTGCCAGATCGTGGCCGCGTGCGACGTGGACGCACGCCATCTCCGGGACATGATCGAGCGCATCAACAAGCACTACGGCAACCGGGACTGCGTCGGCTACCACGATTACCGCAAGCTGCTGGCCCGGACCGACATTGACGCGGTGATGCTGGCGCTGCCCGATCATTGGCACGCGCTCATCGCCGTCGAAGCCGCCCGCCGCGGCAAGGACATCTACGGCGAAAAACCCCTGGCCCGCACCATCGCCGAACAACAAGCCATTGTCCGCGCCGTCCAGCGCCATGTCCGCATCTGGCAAACCGGCTCCTGGCAACGCTCCCAGTCCATTTTCCTCAAGGCCGCCGAGATCGTCCGCAACGGCCTCATTGGCAAAATCCGCCGCGTCGAAGTCGGCCTGCCCGCCGGGCACAGCGACTTCGCCAAGACCGGCGACAAGACCGCCATCACCAAACCGCCGCCCGAGCTCGATTACGATTTCTGGCTCGGCCCGGCGCAGTGGATGCCCTACATCGAAGCGCGCGTCCACAAGAACTGGCGCTGGAACTACAACACCGGCGGCGGCCAGTTGCTCGACTGGATCGGCCACCATTGCGACATCGCCCACTGGGGGCTGGGCAACGACGACCGCATCGGCCCGCTCGAAGTCCGGGGCACGGGCGAATTCCCGCCCCGCGACGCGGTCTGGAACACCGCCACCCGCTACTACATCACCGCCAAATACCCCGACGACATCGAAGTGATCATCGCCGGCGGCCACCGCGAAATCATGGGCGGTACGAAATGGATCGGCACCGACGGCTGGGTGTGGGTCAACCGCGGCGGTTTTGACGCCTCCAATCCCGCCTGGAACGAAATGGCGCGCCTGCCCGAATCCGACCGCAAAATCAGCCTCTACAAGTCCGACGACCACCACCGGAACTTCCTGGATTGCGTCAAATCGCGCAAACCCACCATCACACCGGTCGAAGTCGCCCATCACTCGGCCATTCCCGGACACCTGGGGCTCATCGCGATGCTGGTCGGACGCAAAATCCGCTGGGACGCCGAGCGCGAGGTGATCCTCGACGATCCCGGGGCCAGCGACCTGCTCGGGCGCAAATACCGTCTGCGCTGGCGGGGCATGGGCGTGTGAAGCC
The DNA here is from genome assembly GCA_964465445.1 of uncultured Verrucomicrobiota bacterium. GTDB lineage: Bacteria > Verrucomicrobiota > Verrucomicrobiia > Limisphaerales > JAOAIM01 > JAOAIM01. The sequence continues at coordinate 2,871 of CAYXJB010000145.1, read as the reverse complement.
CGCCCGGCCCTCCTCCGCCGCCTTTTGCCACTGCTTGCGGGTTGACACCCGCCGGCCCGCCTGCCTACCTTTCGCACGCTGAACGCCGTGACGACGGGCCAACAGCGCCCGCGTCCGCTAACAGAAGGGAGTGATCAGGTTTGACGGAAATCAGACTCAAAAAAGGCGAATCGGTGGACAAGGCCTTGCGCCGGTTGAAAAAGAAAATCGACCGGGAAGGCATCCTCAAAATCGTTCGCGCGCATCGGCATTACGAAAAGCCGAGTGAGCGGCGACGCCGCAAGGAAAAGGCAGCGCGCTTCGCCGCCATGCTCAGCGCGCGCTACGCCGAAATGTAGTTCGCCGCCGCTCTGCCCGGCGGCGCCGCAGCGGTTTGAACCCCGACCCGAGCCCGTCGGGGTTCACGCGTTCCGGACGCCATCCGACCGACAGCATGTATGCCTTCTCGACCTGCTGGAACGCGCACCGGCACACGGATGGTCGCGCCATGTTGCGCGAAATCCGCGAGCTGGGATTCGACTACGCCGAGCTGAGCCACGGCACGCGCCTGTCCCTGCTGCCGGGCATCCTCGAAGCCGTCGCCGCGGGCGAAATCCGCATCAGCAGCCTCCACAACTTCTGCCCCCTGCCGATGGGCGTCACCGGCCCGGCGCCGAACCTCTTCCAGTTCTCCGCCGAGACCGAGCGCGAGCGCGACCTCGCCGTCCGCTACACGCTCAAAACGTTCGAGTTCGCCACCCGCGTGGGCGCCCCGGCCGTGGTCCTGCACCTGGGCAGCGTCGAAATGAAGGATTACACCACGCGCTTGAAACGCCTGGCTGAATCGGGCGGACGGGATTCGCCCCGGTACGAAAAACTCTGCGCCCGGGCGACCCTCAGCCGCGAGGCCCGAAAAGAAAAATTTCTCGAACGCAGCTACCAAACTCTTCGCCGCATCCTGCCCGAAGCCCAGGCCCGCGGCCTCAAACTCGGCATCGAAAACCGGGAAGCCCTCGAGGAAATCCCGCTCGAGACCGATTTTCCCTTCCTGTTCCGCGAGTTCGACGGCGCACCCCTCGGCTACTGGCACGACACCGGTCACGCGCAAATCAAGGAAAACCTCGGCCTGATCCATCATGCCCTGCACCTCGAATCGCTCGCTCCCCGACTCATCGGCCTCCACATCCACGACACCCAGTTCCCCGCCCGCGACCACTGCGCCCCCGGCACCGGCACGGTGGACTTTGCCGCGCTCAAGCCCTTCGTCCGACCCGAGCACATCAAGGTCTTCGAGTTTCGCCCCGACCTCGGGCGCGATGAAGTGCTGCGGGGCATCGCGCACGTCAAAACCCTCTGGGGTGAGGATTGAGTTTGCCCACACCTGCCGCCCCGCGCTAACTGTCGGGCCGAACCGCCCGACCGGGCCGCCCTCACGCGCATGAGCCGCTCGAACCCAAAACCGGTCCGCGCACTGGCACGCCGGCTGGTCGAACAATTGCAGAGCGCCGACTTCGAAGCGTTCTGGGTTGGCGGTTGCGTGCGCGACCTGCTGCTGGGCCGCGAACCGGAGGATTACGACATCGCCACCTCTGCCCGACCCGAGCAAATCGAAGCGCTTTTCCCCCACACCAGAGCCGTCGGCCGTCAATTCGGCGTCATGCTCGTGCGCCAGAACGGACACGAGTTCCAGGTCGCCACCTTCCGCGCCGAAGCCGATTACCGCGACGGACGACGCCCATCCAGCGTCCGATTCGCCGAAGCCCGCGCCGACGCGCAACGACGCGACTTCACCATCAACGGCCTGTTCTTCGATCCGGTCCGGGAACGACTCTTCGACTGGGTCGGTGGTGAAGCCGATTTGCGCGCCCGACTCATCCGCACCATCGGTCCGCCCGAAGAACGGTTTGCCGAAGACCACCTCCGAATGCTGCGCGCCGTGCGGCTGGCCGCGAACCTCGAATTCGAAATCGAACCCCGCACCTTCCAGGCCATCCGCGCGCTGGCACCGAAGATCAAACTCATCAGCGCCGAACGCATTCGCGACGAACTCAATCGCCTCCTGCTTCCCCCCGCCATCCCCACCACAACGCCCCCGGCTTCCGCCGGCCCGGCCAGCGGTACAGCCGCAGGCCGACGCGCTGCCCGCGGCCTGGAATTGCTCCACCAGAGCGGGCTGCTCGAACAAATCCTGCCCGAGCTGGCCGCCACCGTCGGCTGCGAACAACCCCCCGATTACCATCCCGAAGGCACGGTCTTCACGCACTTGCTGCTGATGCTTCGCCACCTGCCGGACGATGCCCCGCCATCCCTGCCCTGGGCCGTGTTACTTCATGACATTGCCAAACCCGTCACCGCCTCGCGCGACCCACACACCGGTCAGATCCACTTTTACGAGCACGAGAAGGTCGGCGCCCAAATGGCCGAAGCCATCCTCCGCCGCCTGCGCTTTCCCAAAAAACAAATCCAGGAAATCGTCACCGCCGTGCGCTACCACATGCAGTTCAAAGACGTCCCGCAAATGCGCAAAGCCACCCTCCGCCGGATGATCCTGCGCCCCACCTTCCCGCTGGAGCTGGAATTGCACCGGCTTGATTGCCTCGGCTCGCACGGCCGACTCGACCTCTGGGAGTTTCTGCGCAAGGAAGCCGACGCACTCGCACACCAGCCCCGAATTCGACCGCTGCTGCTCACCGGCCATGACCTCATCAAACTCGGCATGAAACCCGGCCCGGCACTGGGCCGATTGCTCGCCGAAATCCGCGAACGGCAACTGCAGGACGAACTCCGCACCCGCTCTGCAGCGCTTCGCTGGGCCAAACAACGCCTCGCAGAAATGGGAAACCGGACCGGATCGTGAGTCCCCTCCCGACCACACGAGACAGTCACCAAAAA
>CAYXJB010000144.1:0-7892 GCA_964465445.1 uncultured Verrucomicrobiota bacterium | reverse complement strand
CAGGCAGGTTTCGGCCTGTCGGCGGGCGACAGCCGGGGAACGGGCTTTGCCGCTGAGCAACAGCAGGTGCGTGGCGCAGCGCAGCACCAGCTCGCGCAGGTCGTCCGGCCCGCGTCCTTCCAGGCAGGCGACGCTTTCGCGGACTTCGAGCCAGTTGCCGGCGGCTCGGCCCAGAGGCGTGTTCATGGAGGTGAGCAGGGCGCGGGTTTTGACGCCACAGGCGCGGCCCAGCTCGACCATGGCGCGGGCCAGTTGGCGCGCCTGGCGGGGCGTTTGCATGAAGGCGGCGCGGCCAAATTTCACATCCAGGACCAGCGCATCGAGGTTCTCGGCGAGTTTTTTCGAGAGGATCGAGGCCACGATCAGCGGGATGGAGGGCACGGTGCCGGTGGCGTCGCGCAGGGCGTAGATTTTTTTGTCAGCCGGCACCATTTGGTCGGTCTGGCCGCAAATGGCGCAGCCAACGCGTTGGACAATTTTGACCAGGTCCGGTGCATCGAGGTTGGTTCGGAAGCCGGGAATGGATTCGAGTTTGTCGAGCGTGCCGCCGGTGATACCCAGGCCGCGCCCGGAGATCATCGGCACGCGCAAACCCAGGCACGCCAGCAACGGGGCCAGGGGCAGGGAAACCTTGTCGCCCACGCCGCCGGTGGAGTGTTTGTCCACCAACGGGCGCGGGTCGCGGGGAAACTCCAGCCGCGGGCCGGAGTCGCGCATGGCCAGGGTCAGGGCGGTGGTTTCCTCCCGGTCCAGACCGCGGAAAAACACCGCCATCAGGAAAGCGGCCATCTGATAGTCCGGGATGCGATCGGCGGTGAAATCGCCGACGATGGCGCGGAGTTCCTCGGCGGTGAGCCTGCCGCCGTCGCGTTTGCGCTCGATCAGGGGCAGGAAATTCATGGGATGGGGCGGGCGATTTTGCGGTCGGGGAGCGGCCGCGGTGGCTGTGACGGTGCACGGCGCGGCTGATCGTCGGGCCGGTTCAGGGGCGCGGGGCGGCGGTTCAGCCGAGGAATTTGCGGGCGACGATGCTGGCGTTGTGACCGCCGAAGCCGAAGGAGTTGTTGATGGCGGCCTGCACGCGCATTTCGCGGGCGGTGTTGGGCACGTAGTCCAGATCGCATTCGGGATCGGGCACCTGGAGGTTGATGGTGGGAGGCACGACGTCGTGTTTGATGGCCAGGGCGCAGACGGCCATTTCGACGGCGCCGGCGGCCCCGAGCATGTGGCCGGTGGCGCCCTTGGTGGAGCTGACGGCCAGTTTGCGGGCGTGTTCGCCGAAGACGGCCTTGATGGCCTGGGTTTCGGCGACGTCGCCCTGCGGGGTGGAGGTGCCGTGGGCGTTGATGTAGGAGATGTCTTCGGGGTTCATGCCGGCGGAGCGCAGGGCCAGTTTCATGCAGCGGGCGGCGCCTTCGCCGCCGGGCGGTGGGGCGGTGAGGTGGTGGGCATCCGCGGTGTTCCCGTAGCCGACGATTTCGCAATAGATCTTGGCGCCGCGTTTGCGGGCGTGTTCGAGTTCTTCGAGCACGAGCACGCCGGCGCCCTCGCCCATGACAAAGCCGTCGCGTTCACGATCGAACGGGCGAGAGGCGTGTTGGGGATCGTCGTTGCGGGTGCTGAGGGCTTTCATGGCGCAGAAGCCGCCGATGCCGATGGGCACGATGGTGGCTTCGGCGCCGCCGGCGAACATCATCTGCGCGTCGCCCATTTTGATGGTGCGCCAGGCTTCGCCAATGGCGTGATTGGCGGTGGCGCAGGCCGAGACGGTGGCGTAGTTGGGACCGCGGAGGTTGTAGTAGATCGAGAACATGCCCGCAGCCATGTTGCTGATGAGCATGGGGATCATGAACGGCGAGAGTTTGCGCGGCCCGCGCTCGAAGAGCACGCGCAACTGCTGGCTGGTGGTTTCCAGACCGCCGATGCCCGAGCCGATGACCACGCCGATTTCGTCGCGGTTGAGCCGGTCCAGATCCGCGCCGCTGTCCTGCAGGGCGGCCCAGGCGGCGTACACGCCAAATTGCGAGAACCGATCGGTGCGGCGGATTTCCTTGGCCGAGGGGAACGCCGGCGAGGGGTCGAAGTTGCGGACCTCGGCGGCGATTTGCGCGTCAAAATCGCTGGGGTCGAAGGCGCGGATGCGATCCACGCCGCAGCGGCCGGCGAGCAGGTTGTTCCAGAACTCGCTCACCGAATGGCCCAGGGGCGTGACCACGCCAATGCCGGTGACCACGACCCTGCGTTCGGACCAGTTGCTCGCCATAAAAGAATCGGGGCAGTTCAACGCCGCTGCGCGGACCGGAACCGCCCCTGCACGTGAGCCGGTTCAGGCTACTTCTCCTGCAACTCCTCGATGTATTTGACCACGTCGCCCACGGTGGTGAGTTTCTCGGCTTCTTCGTCGGGGATCTCGTGGCCGAACTCCTCTTCCAGGGCCATGATCAGTTCGACGATGTCCAGGGAATCAGCCCCGAGGTCCTCGACGAACTTGGCCTCCGGGGTGACCTGGTCGGGTTTCACGTCGAGCTGTTCGACGATGATTTTCCTGACGCGTTGTTCGATGCTGTTTTCAGCCATGTTGTTGCTCCGGGTTCGTTTTTGCCGTGTCTCTATGCCAGAGGGTCAAGGGCCGTCAAGACCGAATGAAATTTTTTCCGACGCCGCCGAGGGCGGACCCGGGCGAAGCGTTGCGATGGCGGTGCAGGGCGTTGGTGTTCAAGCGTTTGAGCGGCCAGGGTCGGTTACATAACCATGCCGCCGTCCACGACCAGGACCTGGCCGGTGATGTACGCGCCCGAGGGGCCGGCCAAAAACAGGGCGGCAGCGGCCACGTCCTCGGCCTGGCCAAAGCGGCCCAGGGGAATGCGCTTGAGCAGTTCGGCGCGCAGGGTTTCGTTGAGCGCGGCGGTCATGTCCGTTTCGATGAAGCCCGGGGCGATGGCATTGACGGTGACGCCGCGGGAGGCGAACTCGCGTGCAGCGGCGCGGGTGAAACCGATCAGTCCGGCCTTGCTGGCTGCGTAGTTGCACTGGCCGGCGTTGCCCATGAGGCCGACGACCGAAGCGATGTTGATGATGCGTCCGGAACGCTGTCGGAGCATGGGCCGGTGCAGCGCGCGGGTCATCAGAAACGCGCCGCGCAGATTCGTGTCCAGCACCGTGTCCCAATCGCTCATGCGCATCAGCAGACTGTCGCGGGTGACGCCGGCGTTGTTGACGAGCACGTCCACCCGACCGCAGTCGGCGAGGATTTTTTCGGTCGCGGTGGCGACGGCGGCCTCATCGGCCACGTCCAGGGCGCAGGGCCAGGCGTTGCGGCCCAGGGCGCGGACCTCCTCGGCGACCTTGGCGGCGTTCTCGGCGGTGCGCGAGACGCAGACCACGTCAGCGCCGGCGGCGGCGAACTTGAGTGCGATGGCGCGACCGATGCCGCGGCCGGCGCCGGTGACGACGGCGACCTGGTTGAGCAGTTCGTTCATGGCAGCGGCTTGTTAAACGACGGGAGCGGGACAGGAAAACACTTTTTTCGGTTGATGCAGCGCCCGGGGCAGCCGGCGGGGGTTTATCGGGCTGCCGTCGGGGTTGCGGGAGCGAGGGCGGCGGCGGGCGGCGCGTTGGTGGTGGGCGTGCCGGGGGGTGGTTCGGGTGGCAGGCCGAGCCGGGCGCGCAGGGCGGCGCGCATTTCAAAGGGCACGCCCGTTTCGGGGTCGAGCATTCGATTGAGGATGTCTTTTTCGATTTCCTCGATGGGAGCGATCTGGAGTCGTTGTTCGGCGCCCTGAATCTGGCTGGTGTAGCTGTCCCAGATTTTGCGGGCCAGGAAACGCGTGCCGGCGGCCATGCGATCTTCGCCCAGGGCCAGGTAACGGAACGCGCGGACGATCTTGCCCTCGATGGCGGATTTGATGCGGTCGCGGGAGATTTCGCCGACGTCTTCGATTTCGCGTGCGACGGCGTATCCGTCCAAGGTGAGGTTGCGAGGCAGGGAATTGGTGTTGCCGAGGATCAGCGGCTGGTCGGGGAATTTTTCGGCCAGGTAGCGATACCATCGCGCGGCATCGGCGAGCCGGTCGCCGGCGTAGAGGAAATAGACCGCGTCGCGCAGGAAATTGCGGTGGGCGCGGCGGATGCCTTCTTTTTGGTGAGGCTGGGTTTCCTCGGCGTACATCTGTTCGTAGGCGGCGTTGACCTTTTCGATGATGTCGAGGTTCGGGCCGAACTCGAAGAGCTTCTCGAAAGGGTTGGCGACGAGTCGGCCGCGGTAAAAGCTCAGTTGCATGGACTGGTAGATGACGCGGCGCAACTGGATGAGTTCTTCGGGATTGACCTTGTCGGGGTTTTCGGCGGCGCGTTTGAGGCCCAGGGCGGCCCAGTAAATGGCGTGGGCTTCCGGCAGGCGCCATTCCAGCGGTCCGTAGGTCTGGTTGACCTCGAGCATGAAGCGCGGGTCGAGTTTGAATTCGTTGGTGAGGATCGCCAGGCGCTGGCGGGCCTCGTCGGTTTGGGGTTCGATGAGTTCCTGGAGATCGGGGGCGTGGTTGGTGCCGAAGACGCGCGCCATTTCGTTGGCCCATTGTTGTTTGTAGTACAGGTGGGCGTCGTCGAGGTTGTGACCCATTTTGTGTTGGAAGATCCAGGCCAGCTCGCGATAGACGATCGGTTCGTAGGGGTTGTAGCGGATGCCCTGATCGCGAAGCAGCTCGAAGCCGGCGCGCACCCAGCGCCAGCGGTCGGCGGCGTCCTTGAATTTGACCGAGATGTTGTAGGCCATGTTCCAGCCCAGGTAGGCCCAGACCTGCGGATACTGCGGTTCGAGCTTGGTGATCCAGTCGGCCAGTTGCATCGCCTCGAAGAACTTGTCCTCGTCCTGCAGGTTGCTGGATCGGATCCAGAGCACGTTGGCGATCAGGCCGCGGAAACCGCCCAGCGCCACGGTGGTGAAGGCCAGCACCGGCGGCGCGTTTTCCAGCGGCGTCACGCGGGTCAGCCCCAGTCGTTCCCGGTCGCGGTTGAGGGCGGGCTGGACCTGCGATACCGCCAGGAACAACACCGCGGCCAGTGCCAGCAGCAGGATTTTTTTCAGACGCGGACTCATGCGGATGCGAGCCGGCGGTGCGGCCCGAGCCGGGACGCTGAAGCGCGATGGAATGAACCCCCGGGCATCATTGCGTTTGAGCGGCAGCGAGTTCGCGCCGGTAAAAGCCGGCGATGCCCACCGCGGCCATGGCCCCGCCGAGCACCAGCACGATCTGACCGAAGGCCGCGCCCAGTTGCGCCCAGGAAATGCTCCGGCCGGTGCTCAACGCATCAATCGGGGAGAATCCCTTGGCCAGATTGATCACGGCCAGCAACACGCGAAACAGCGGGATGACGACCACATCCACGGGCGAATGGCCCGGAGCGCCTTTCTCGGCGTTGTAGCCCATGATCGTGCCCTCCGACACCGCGGTGCTGAGCGTGCCGGTCGAGAGCGCCATCGTCAGCAACGCCAACGATGTGAACGCGGCCACGGGAAATGAAAGGTAACTGGCGGTGGCCAGGCCCAGCGCAGCCAGCAAGGCCATCCAGGAAAACAAAATCGCCAGACCCCGCGCGTAGTTGAGTGCAAAACCGCCCTCCGGGTAGAGCACCTCCAGACCCTCATCCAGGGGAAAGAGCAACGCGGTGTTGTTAAGGTTGAAAAATGCGACGGTCAGCACGCCGTTTTCATCGAACAGATCGGGCGGGATCTCGAATTCGTGGAAGGTATCCGGCGCCAGGCTCATCGGTTCGCTGCGCCAGAGCCGGGGCGAATCCGGCGGACCGACCTGCCACAGGGCAGTGAAGGTGCCGCTGGGGCTGGGGCGGGCGGCGTTGAATTTGACCCGCAGATGCATGGGTTTGCCCCGGATCAGATGCCGCGCCAGACCGAGCTCGATTTCCCACACCCGCACGTGGCCCGGCGGCACCAGTTGCAATTCGCTCTTGAGCGATTCGCGGATCTGCTTGCGCAGTTCGGCCGGGTTGACGCGCGCCTCCGGCGAGCGTTCCAGCACGGCGCGCAGTTGGCGTTCGGTTTCCTCGGCCAGCTCGCGTTCGTAGGTGGGCGGTTTGGCTGAACCGCGGGCCACGAGCACTTCCTGGCGCAGGATGCGCTGTTCGGCCTCCGGCAGACGCGTGGCGCGCCACTGCAACAGCGCAAACACCGCCGCGCCCGAGAGCGCCAGCAGCGCGGCATCCAGCGACACCAGGCCGAGCCATTTGCCGAACCAGATCTTCCAGCGCGGCACGGGTTTGACGGCGACGACCTGCATCTGACATTCCTCGATGTCGCGGGCCAGCGTGCCGCACGCCAGCCAGACGGTGGACAGCCCCAGCAGCGCGGCAATGACGCTCAGCGTGTAGGTGAGCAAAATCTGGGTGAAGCCGCGCGCGGTGCCGTCGTCCTTGATGAGCATCGGCAGACCCACCACCGAGGCCAGCAGCAGAACGGCGATGACCAGGAACAGGCGAAATCGGAACGCCGCTTTCCAGGTCAACCAGGCGATGGCCAGCAGTTGTTGCATGAGCCGTGTCGTTGAAACCGTGGGTCGGGCCGCTGCCGGCCCTGCTCAGGATTTGGGTTTGCCCAGCAGGGAGGCGAGTTTTTCGTCGGCCCGGGCCAGTTCTTCGGCTTCCTTGGGAACGGACGGCGTCGGAGCGGGCGCGGGCGGTTCGGTGGCGCGGGTCAGCGCCGCGAGTTTGCGTTCGTCCACCGGTGGCGACGGCGGAGGAGACGGTGCGGCCGGGGGCGGCGGCGCGCTCGGGAGCGTGAGCCGTTCGAGGATTTTTTCGGATGCGGGCGGTTGTTCCACTTCGCCCCGGAGATAGGCGGCCACGCGCGCACCGGCCTGCGCGCCGCTGGTTTCCTGGGCCTGACGGCGCGCTCGTTCGACGACTTCCAGAAAGTAGCTTTCGAGGTTCTGGGTGGGGTTGTCCATGCGCACCTCGCCGTCGCGCACGTCGTTGCGAATGATTTCGAGCACGCGGGCGAGCGTTTCACGGGACAAGACCGGCGTGGTGATGCGCAGACGGTCGGGCTTGGTGAGCAGTTCCTTGAGCGTGCCGATGGCCTGGATGCGCCCGCCGTAAAGAATGGCCACGCGGTCGCAGACGTCTTCGACGTCGGCCAGCAGATGGCTGCTGAGGATGACGGTTTTGCCGCGGCGGGCCAGGGCCAGGATGAGGTCTTTCATTTCACGGCAGCCGATGGGATCGAGCCCCGAGGTGGGCTCATCGAGAATGATCAGGTCCGGGTCGTTGATGAGCGCCTGGGCCAGGCCGATGCGTCGCTGCATGCCCTTGGAGAATTCGCCGACCGGGCGGGTGTGGGTCTGGCTCAGGCCCACCATCTCGAGCAACTCCTCGATGCGGCGGCGGCGTTCCGGTGTGTCGAGCTCGAAGAGCCGGCCGAAAAAGTCCAGCGTCTCGCGGGAGTTGAGGTAGCGGTACAGGTAGGATTCCTCGGGCAGGTAGCCGATGCGCTCCTTGGTGCGGACGTGGTTGGGCGCGTGGCCGAAGACTTCGATGTGGCCGCGGGTGGGGCGCAACAGGCCGAGGATGAGTTTGACGGTGGTGGATTTGCCCGAGCCGTTGGGGCCCAGCAGGCCGAAGACCTCGCCGCGGTACACTTCGAAGCTCACGTTTTCGACGGCGCGGGCCTTGGGGCGGCCCCAGAAGTCCCGGAAGATCTTGGTCAGCCCGCGCACGGCGACGACCACTTCGCGGTCGCTGGCGGCAGCGGGCGGCTCGGTTGCACTGGCCGCGTTCACAGATTCACCTTAGCGGTGCGCCCTGCGGGCAGCAAGCGTGTGTGCTCTTGCCAGCGGGGCGAGGTGTCTGCGTAATGCCGGGGTGCGGCTGGACGTGCGATC
>CAYXJB010000143.1:4363-7933 GCA_964465445.1 uncultured Verrucomicrobiota bacterium | reverse complement strand
GCCAACTGGGCGGTCAACGGCGAATATGAGCTGCGCAAATCCCCCACCGAACCCATGCGCCGGATCGCCCCCGGGGCCGACCTGCTGCTGGCCTTCGGGGTGCGGTTCGACGACCGCGTCACCGGCAAGGTGGACAAGTTCTGCGAGGGCGGCACGATCGTGCACCTGGACATTGATCCGTCCGAAATCAACAAGAACAAACCGGCGCATTTGCCGATCGTCAGCGACGTGAAATATGCGCTCGGGCGACTGAACGAAATGCTCCGGCGGCGGCCCATTCAGAAAAAATTCACCCGCTGGCACGAGCAGATCCGCGCCTGGAAGCAAAAAGCGCCCTTCACCTACCGCGTTACCGAGGAGGTGCTCAAATCCCAGCACATGCGCGATCACCTCCAGGGCCGCGAACACGAGGTCATCCTGCCCCAGATGGTCATCGAGCTGCTCTACGAGATGACCCAGGGCGAGGCGATTCTGACCACCGGCGTGGGTCAGCATCAGATGTGGACCGCGCAGTTCTACAAGTTCAAATACCCGCGTCAGTTCCTGACCAGCGCCGGCCTGGGAGCAATGGGCTACGGGTATCCGGCCGCCATCGGCGCGAAAGTCGCCCGACCCGACCGGCAGGTGATTGACATTGACGGCGACGGCTCGTTCCTGATGAACGTACAGGAGCTGGCCACCGCGCACATCGAGCACATCGCCGCCAAGGCCATCATCCTCAACAACCAGCACCTGGGCATGGTCGTGCAATGGGAAGACCGGTTCTACCAGGGCAACCGCGGCCACACCTACCTGGGCGATCCGGACAACCGCAAACAAATCTACCCCGATTACGTCGCTCTGTGCGCCAGCTTCAACGTCAAATGCGAACGGGTCATGTATCGGAGCGATCTGCGCGCAGCCATGCAACGGATGCTCGAAGCCAACGAGCCCTACGTGCTGGATGTCATCGTGCCCTACACCGAACACGTGCTGCCGTTCATCCCGGCCGGCCGCACCGTGGCCGACATCATGTTGCAAACCTGAACCGCTGCTGCGAACGGGCGTGGAACGGCTGCTCGACGCTCCCGTCCCACGCCCGGGCGACGCGCCGCCCGGCGCGGACCGCGCGGCAAAGCGTTTGACAGCACCCCGGGGCGGCCTATTCTCGGGCTCGAATCATCCGTAGAGCGCAACCAGATCGGAGCCGCAACATGCCACCCAAGACATCCGAAAAAAACGCCGCCGACACCAAACCGGCGGAACCGCCCAAAGCCGTCGCGCACCGGCGCGACCTGGAGGCGGCCATCGCCAACATCACCAAGACCTACGGCGAGGGCAGCATCATGCGTCTGGGCGATGCCCGTGCCCTGAGCCGCATCGAGGTCATCCCCACCGGCTCGCTGGCGCTGGACCTGGCCCTGGGGGTCGGCGGCATCCCGCGCGGCCGCATCGTCGAAATCTTCGGTCCGGAATCCTCCGGCAAAACGACGCTCATGCTTCATGTCATCGCCAACGCCCAGAAAGCCGGCGGTCTGGCGGCGTTCATTGACGCCGAGCATGCTCTGGATCCGGCCTACGCCAAAAAACTCGGGGTCAACCTCGACGACCTGCTGGTGTCCCAGCCCGACAGCGGCGAGGAAGCACTGACCATTTGCGAAACGCTGGCCCGCTCCAACGCCCTGGATGTGATCGTCATTGATTCGGTGGCCGCCCTGGTGCCCAAGGCCGAACTCGAAGGCGAGATGGGCATGGCCACCATGGGCATGCAGGCGCGCCTGATGAGCCAGGCCCTGCGCAAACTCACCGCCATCCTCGCCAAGGCCAAAACCGCCTGCATCTTTACCAACCAGATCCGCGAAAAGGTCGGCGTGATGTTCGGTAACCCCGAGACCACCCCCGGCGGCAAAGCCCTCAAATTCTACGCCAGCGTCCGCATTGACATCCGTCGCAAAGACACCATCAAAGACGCCGCCGGCAACGCCATCGGCAACCACGTGAAGGTCAAAATCGTCAAAAACAAGGTCGCCCCGCCCTTCGGTGAAGCTGAGTTCGACATCCTCTACAACCAGGGCATCAACAAGGAAGGCAGCATTCTGGATGTGGGCCTGGAGACCGGCGTGATCGAGAAAAAGGGCGCCTGGTTGCAATTCGCCGGCGAGCTGATCGGTCAGGGCAAGGAAGCGGCCCAGAAAACCCTCGCCGAAAATCCAACCCTGACCCAGAAAATCGTCGAGGCCATCCTGGCCCGGCGCAACGCGCAGCTCGAAAACGCGCCCGCCCGCTAACCACCAGCAGGCTGCAAGACCCCACGCCGGAAAATCCCTCGGCTCAGCCGTTGCCGGCTCGACCGGCCCGCTACCGTGCAGGGGTCTGGTGGCAATCCCGACCCGTGCACCCTCGAACACAACCCGCCTTGATCTCGTTCCACTGACGGTTGTCGAACACCGCCTTTTGGCAGTGCTGCGTGCGTTTGCTCCTTTACGCGGCTGCGGCGGCTCGTATTCTGAGCGTGGCAACGAATCCTGACTCGATGAATCCGTTTTCCAGCTTGCGGATCCGACTCGCCGCGACGGTCCTGGTGGCCATTACGCCGGCGTTGATCCTGATGTATCTGACGGATTTGCCCTGGACGGGATTTTTGGTGGGAGTGCTGGCGCTGGGAGCGGCGTGGTTCGGGGGCGAGCGATTCGTGCTGCGGCAGGTGCGCGTGATTCTGGACACGGCGCGTCAGTTGGCCGCCGGCAACCTGAGCAGTCGCACGCGGCTGGAAGGCGCCAAGGGCGAGCTGGGCGAGCTGGCGCGGACGGTGGACCGGATGGCCGAATCGTTGCAGGCGCGGGTGCGGCAAACCGAGGAAGCCGAGCGCACGCTGCTGAACCGGGCCCTGCAGCAGAGCAGTGTGGCGGCGATCGGCCAGTACGCGCTCATCACCAACGATTTCAACGCGCTGGTGGATCAGGCGGCGATGCTGGCGGCGCACACCCTGGGCACGGAATTTTCCTGTGTGCTGGAGCTGTGGCCGGACGGCAAGGAGTTCCTGCTGCGGGCCGGCGTGGGCTGGCGGAACGGTTGCGTGGGAAGCGTGCGTTTGGAGGCGGCGGGCGAGTCGCTGGCGGGATTTACGCTCAGCCGGGGCGAGCCGGTGGTGATTGCCAATCATCGGGCCGACGCGCGATTCAAACCCTGGCCGCTGTTGACCGAGCACGGCGTGGTGAGCGGGATCAGCGTGGCGATCTCGACCCGGCAGCAACCCTACGGCGTGCTGGCGGTGTTCACCGCCCAGGCGCGCAAGTTCACCGGCGACGAGGTGCATTTCATGCTCTCGGTGGCCACGGCGCTGGCGCTGGCGGCCGAACGCAAACGCGCCGAGGCCGAGCTCCAGAAGCTGGCGACCTTCGCCCAATTGAACCCCAACGCCGCCATGGAACTGGCCGCCGATGGCAGCGTCACCTACTTCAACGAAGCGGCCGCCAAGCTGGCCGCGGCGGTCGGCCAGAGCCATCCGGCCGGGCTGTTGCCGCCGGAGTCGCTGCAAATCATCCGCGAGTGCCTGGAAACGGGCAAAAGCCGCACGCGGTTCGAAACACG
>CAYXJB010000143.1:4120-4334 GCA_964465445.1 uncultured Verrucomicrobiota bacterium | reverse complement strand
TGGGCGTTTCATCCGGTGACTGCCAGCGGCGTGGTGCATTGTTACGTCGAGGACATCACCGAGCGGCTCAACCTCGAAGCCCAGTTGCGCCAATCTCAAAAGATGGAATCCATCGGCCAGTTGGCCGCGGGCGTGGCTCACGATTTCAACAACATGCTCACGGTCATCAAGGGTCATGCCGGCATGCTGCTGGCGCGGCCGAGTCTGGCGCCGG
>CAYXJB010000143.1:0-4092 GCA_964465445.1 uncultured Verrucomicrobiota bacterium | reverse complement strand
CCCAAGCCATCTATTTCGCCTCCGAACGGGCGGCGAGCCTCACACGCCAACTGCTCATGTTCAGCCGCAAGAACATCATGCAGCGCAAGCCGCTGGATCTGCGCGAGGTCATCAGCAACATGACGCGAATGTTGCAGCGGTTGCTGGGCGAAACCATCACGCTGGAGTTCGACCCACCGGCCCAACTGCCCACCGTGCTGGCCGACGCGGGCATGATCGAGCAGGTCATCATGAACCTGGCCGTCAACGCTCGCGACGCGATGCCCGGCGGCGGCCGCCTCACACTGGCGGTCTCGGAGGTGGACATTCAACCCACCGACGCCCAGACGCATCCGGAGTCGCGTCCGGGTCGGTTTGTGTGCCTGCGCGTCACCGACACGGGCGTGGGGATGGACACGACGATCATCAGCCGAATTTTCGAGCCGTTTTTCACGACCAAGGAAGTCGGCAAGGGGACCGGTCTGGGGCTGGCAACCGTCTATGGCATCGTCAAACAACACGAAGGCTGGATCGAAGTCACCAGCCAGGTCGGCAAGGGCAGCACCTTCCGGGTCTATTTGCCGGCCAGCGACAGCGCCGCGGCGGCCGCCGAAAAGGCCGACACCGATCCCATGGCCTTTGTGCGGGGCGGCCACGAGACGATCCTGGTGGTCGAGGACGAACCGGTGTTGCGCGACATGGCGCAATTGATTCTGGAGGAGCTGGGCTATCGGGTGCTGAGCGCCGGCAGCGGACACGAAGCCCTGAGCGTGTGGGAACAGCAGGGCGGCGGCGTGGATTTGCTGGTGACCGACATGGTCATGCCCGAGGGGATTTCCGGCGCGGAGCTGGCCGAACGGATTCTGGCGGCGCAACCGAATCTGCGCGTGGTTTTCACCAGCGGCTACACGATGGACGACGTGAGCGAAGAGTTCCTGGCGCGGACCAACGCCTGTTTTCTCCAGAAACCCTACACCCGAACCACCCTGGCGCAGGCCGTTCGCCGCGCGCTGGACCAGCGCAGCGTCCCGGCGCAGACCTGAGCGAACGCCGGTTCGTGGCCCGCCCCGCCGCGATCAACCGCCGCTCAAGGCACGCAATCCCTCCTGAACCATCGCCCGAATCCGCGCCGCGGCCTCCTCGGGCTTGACGAGCATCGCCGCGCAGGTGCGCGGCTTGATTTCGACGCCGCCCTGAGCGAGCGATTTTTCGCCGAGGTTCACCCGAATTGGAAAACCCACCAGATCGGCGTCCTTGAATTTCACCCCCGGGCGCTCGTCCCGATCATCGAGCAGGACCTCCACACCCGCGGCGCTCAGCTCGGCGTAAAGCCGCTCGGCCAGACGCATCGGCGCGCTCTCCGGGGCGACGCTCAGCGGCGTGAGGCAGACCTGGTACGGAGCGACCGACATGGGCCAGACGATGCCGTTGGGGTCGTTGCATTGTTCGATGATCGCCTGCAGGGTGCGCGTGACGCCGATGCCGTAACAGCCCATGACGCAGGGACGTCGCGTGCCGGCTTCGTCCAGGAACAGCGCGCCGAGCTTCTCGCTGTACTTGGTGCCGAGTTTGAAGACGTGTCCGACCTCGATGGCGCGGCTGCTCCGGAGCGGCCGGCCGCAACGCAGGCACGGCTCGCCGGCTTTGACCGTGCGCAGGTCCGCCCACTGATCCACGCGGATGTCCCGCTCGACGTCCACGTGGCGGAGGTGAAATCCGTCCTCGTTGGCGCCGGTGGTCATGTCGCGCGCGCCGCGTAGCCGTTCGTCGGCCCACACCGGCAGATCGGTCCGCCGGCGTGTGGCGCTGACCGCGCCCAGGCTGCCCGGATGCGCTCCCATCCACAGGAAGATTTCCTCGGCCGTGGCGGGCCGGAAGGTGTTCGTGCCCAGGCGCGAGGCGAATTTGGCCTCGTTGAGCTGATCGTCGCCGCGCAGGAGCACGATCAGCGGCTTGCTTTCGACCAGGTACACGAGCGTTTTGATCTGGCGCTCGGCGGCCACGCCGTAGGGCGGGGCGCTGAGCGCCTCGATGGTGACCACGCCCGGGGTGGGAAACTTCTCCGGCCCGGGCGTGGGCGATGCCGCCGGCGGCGGCTCGGCGACCGGCGCGCTTTGCGCCCGCTCGATGTTGGCCGCGTAGCCGCAGCCCTCGCAGGAGATCACCTCGTTTTCGCCGGTCTCGGCCGGCACCATAAACTCGTGCGAAAACGTGCCGCCAATCACCCCCGTGTCCGCCTCGACCGGGAACGTTTTCAGACCGCACCGGGCGAAGATGCGCGTGTAGGCGTCGTACATCTTCTGATAACTGATCTGGGCCGCCTCGTCGCTGACATCGAAGCTGTAGGCGTCCTTCATGATGAACTCGCGGGCACGCATCAGCCCGAAGCGCGGGCGGATCTCGTCGCGAAATTTGACCTGGATCTGGTAGAAATTTTTGGGGAGCTGGCGATAGGAATTGATCTCGGCGGCGACCAGCAGCGTGATAACCTCCTCGTGAGTGGGCCCGAGCACCCAGTCTTTCTGGGAATGGTCGCGCACCTGGTAGAGCACGCCGGCGGCGCTTTGATGGCGGCCGCTCTGTT
This sequence comes from uncultured Verrucomicrobiota bacterium, assembly GCA_964465445.1. Lineage (GTDB taxonomy): Bacteria > Verrucomicrobiota > Verrucomicrobiia > Limisphaerales > JAOAIM01 > JAOAIM01. Next base: position 1,529 of record CAYXJB010000143.1, on the reverse strand, counting down.
GCCAGATGTCCACCGGTTGGAGCGCCGGCAGAAGCACTTCGATCGCCCCGGCCCGGTTCATTTCTTCGCGGATGATTTGCTCGACCTTGCGCAGCGCGCGCAGGCCCAGGGGCAGAAACGAGTACACGCCGCCGGCCAGGCGACGGATCAGGCCGGCGCGCAACAACAATTTGTGCGAGAGAATCTCCGCCTCGGCGGGCGATTCCTTGAGCGTCGGCAGCCAGGTTTGTGTCCAGCGCATGGGTTTGCAGCAGCTCGAAATCCCGTTCGCGAGCCGCGAGCTTCCGAACGCCGCCCCGGCGCGTCAATGGCAAATCCGCATTCGCTTGCGCCGGCAGCCACCGCACCGGCGGCGGGAGCAGCCCGCCTCTGGTGCGCGGCGCGGGCGCGGCGGTTTTGGTGGCGCAGATCGAACCGGGTCTAGAAGTAATCCGGCTCGTTGCCGGGTTTCCATTTGATGTTGCAGCCCATGCTGGGTTTTTGGTCGGGCGAGACCGGTTTGCCCGCCAGAACCGCATCCAGAGCCGCCCGCAGGTCCTTGCCCGTCACCGGAATGCCGTTGCCCGGCCGACTGTCGTCGAACTGGCCGCGATAGACCAGCCGTCGCTCGCGATCGAAGAGATAAAAGTCCGGCGTGCAGGCGGCGCGATAGGCTTTGGCGACCTCCTGGGTCTCGTCGAACAGATACGGGAAGATGTAACCGGCTTTCCGGACCTCTTCGGCCATCTTGGCGGGGCTGTCGTCGGGATACCGTTCCACGTCGTTGGAGTTGATGCCCACGATGGCGACGCCCCGGGGGATGTACTCGCGCGCCAGTTGCGCCAGGGCGGAGCGGATGTGCTGCACGTAGGGGCAGTGGTTGCACAGAAAGATCACCAGCAACGCCGGGCAATCCTTGAAATCATCCCTCGAGACCAGCCGGCCCCGGGTATCGGGCAGGCGGAAATCCGGCGCCGGCGTACCCAACGGCAACATCGTCGAAGGTGTCAGTGCCATGCCTCAACAGTGTGACGGCCGCGGCGCTGATGTCGAGTTTCCAATCGCCCCCGGGCCGCGTCAGCAGCCCGGGCAGGCGGTTTTTTCTGGCGTTGCGGCGCGGTCTTGCAGCACAACAAGGGCGCTGCGCGTGCCGGCAGTCGCGGATTGAACCGGACCTGATGAAGCTGCAACCGCTCGACCTGATTGTGCTGGTGCTCTACATGCTCGGCTCGCTGGGCGTGGGATGGTGGTTCAGCCGGCGGCAGCGCAACATCCGCGACTATTTTCTCTCCGACAAGGACGTGCCCTGGTGGGCGCTGATGGCTTCGATCGTGGCGACCGAAACCTCGACGGTCACGTTCATCAGCGTGCCGGCGTTTGCGTTTGCAGCCAACGCCCGCGGCGAGGGCGGCAATTTCACCTTTCTCCAACTGGTGTTCGGTTACCTGCTCGGCCGGCTGATCATCGTCACGCTGCTGTTGCCGCACTATTTCCGGGGCGAATTGTTCACGGTCTATCAGGTGCTGGACCGGCGCTTTGGCAGCCGGGTC
>CAYXJB010000142.1:0-7948 GCA_964465445.1 uncultured Verrucomicrobiota bacterium | reverse complement strand
GGGTCGTTCGGGGAACGCGCGCCGATGGCGCAGGAGCGTTTCCTGCGCAATCACATCCAGCCCCACGCCCTCGACCCGCGAGGGCGTCCAGGTGAAGTACTTGTCAATGACCTCCTGCTTGAGGCCGATGGCCTCGAAGATCTGCGCGCCCCAGTAGCTCTGGATCGTCGAGATGCCCATTTTGGAGATGACCTTCACGACGCCCTTGACGGCGGACTTGGCGTAGTTTTTGCAGGCGGTTTTGTGGTCCAGGCCCGGCAGCAGTCCCTGGCGAATCATCTCGTCGAGCGTCTCGAACGCCAGGTACGGGTTGATCGCGCCGCATCCGTACCCGATCAGCAGCGCGAAATGATGCACTTCGCGCGGTTCGCCCGATTCGAGCACCAGACCCACCCGGGTGCGCGTGCCTTCGCGGATGAGGTGGTGATGCACGCCCGAGACCGCCAGCAACGAAGGAATGGGAGCCCAGTCCGGGCTCACGCCCCGGTCCGAGAGGATGACGATGTTGAAGCCCTCGCGAATGGCCTGGCTGACGCGGGCGCAGAGCTCGTCCATGGCGCGTTCCAGGGCCGACGGGCCCTCGCGCGCCGGGAAGAGGATCGGCAGAGTGATCGCCTTGAAGCCGGGTAGGTTGATGTGTTTGAGTTTGGCGAATTCCTCGTTGGTGAGGATGGGCGACTTCAATTCGATCAGCCGGCAGGATTCCGGCCCGGGGTGCAGGAGATTGCCCTCGGTGCCGATGGCCGTTTCGGTGGCCGTGATGATTTCTTCGCGGATGCAATCAATGGGCGGATTGGTGACCTGGGCGAAGAGCTGCTTGAAGTAGTTGAACAGCAGTTGGGGATGGTTGGAGAGCACCGCCAGCGGGGTGTCGGTGCCCATCGAGCCGACGGCTTCGTTGGCATCGCGGGCCATGGGCGCCAGCAGCAGACGCAATTCCTCGAAGGTGTAGCCGAAGACCAGTTGCCGCTGCAGCACCGTTTCGGGATCCGGTTCGGGCAACCGGCCCGGGTCGGGCACGTTTTCGAGCCGGACCAGATTCTGGTCGAGCCAGAGCCGGTAGGGGTGTTCGGTGGCGATTTTGTGTTTGAGTTCCTCGTCGGCCACGATGCGGCCCTGTTCGGTGTCCACCAGGAACATGCGTCCGGGTTGCAGGCGGCCTTTTTGCAGCACCCGCTCCGGCGGCACGTCCAGCACGCCGACTTCGCTGGCCATGATCACCAGATCGTCGCGCGTGACGTAGTAACGGGACGGACGCAGGCCGTTGCGATCCAGCACGGCACCGATCACGCGCCCGTCGGTGAATGCGATCGAGGCCGGCCCGTCCCAGGGTTCCATCAGGCAGCCGTGGAACTCGTAAAAGGCCTTTTTCTCGTCGCTCATGCTCTCGTGGCGCGACCAGGGCTCGGGAATCATCATCATCATCGCGTGCGGCAGCGAGCGGCCCGCCAGCACCAGCAATTCGAGGCAGTTGTCGAACATCGCCGAGTCGCTGCCGTCGGTGCAGATGACCGGCAGGATTTTCTTGAGGTCGTCGCCGAAGAGCTCGCTCTGGAACTGCGCCTGGCGGGCGTGCATCCAGTTGATGTTGCCTCGGAGGGTGTTGATTTCCCCGTTGTGGGCCAGATAGCGGTACGGATGCGCCCGGCTCCAGCTCGGGAAGGTGTTGGTGGAAAAGCGCGAATGCACCAGCGCCAGAGCCGATTCCATGGCCGGATGCAGCAGGTCCGGATAGTACTGCTGCAACTGGGAGGTCAGCAGCATGCCCTTGTACACGAGCGTCTTGAACGAGAGGCTCGGGATGTAGAAAAACTCGCCCCCGGCCACCTTGCCCGAATAGCGAATCGCGTTCTCGGCGCGGCGGCGGATGACGTAGAGCTTTCGTTCGAACGCCAGGTCATCGTCCAGTCGTGGATTGCGTCCGATGAAGACCTGTCGCACGAACGGCTCCGACGCCCGGGCCGTGGCGCCCAGCGAGGCGTTGTCGGTGGGCACGGTGCGCCAGCCGAGCAGTTTCTGACCTTCCTCGGCGACGATCTCGGCGAAGATTTTTTCGCACGCGGCGCGCTGTCGCCGGTCCTGCGGCAGGAACACCATGCCCACGCCGTATTCGCCCGGGCCGGGCAGCTTCACGCGCGCCTCGCGCGAGACGAGCTTCAGGAATTCATGCGGCGTCTGAATGAGAATGCCGGCGCCGTCGCCCGTGTTGGCTTCGCAACCGCACGCGCCGCGGTGATCGAGATTCAACAGCACTTCGATCGCCTGCCGGATGATGCTGTGCGATTTGCGACCCTTGATGTTGACGACAAAGCCCACGCCACAGGCATCGTGCTCGAACCAAGGGTCGTAGAGGCCTTGCGGGCCCGGGGGCGTGCGCCGGAGCCCTTCCGGCGTCCGCTGTCCGCTTAGATCGCCGCAGACCCGGCTGGCCCGGCGCGGCGGGCGACTTCGCGATCCAACACTGCCTTCCATCGTTTGCTCTCTGATCGGTAGAATTTCGATACTTTTCACCGAAAATCGCGCGCTGTGCAATCCTTCATTTTCGGGAAAACGCCCCGCCGACCGCTCAACCTGCGTGTTGCCAGAGCGTTGGGGCGCCTCGGGTCGCCAAGCCCCGGCGCGAAGCCGCCCGGGCCGGGGGGCCCGCAGGCGGCGGTGGAGCGGGGCGGCATTTAAAAGTTGGCAAGCGCGCGCCGGTTCGTATGGTGAACGCCAAAAAAACAGCCATGGCTCGCACCGAACGCACCCACATTCGCAGTCGCGAAGACCTGTCCGACCTGCCGGACTGGCTCAAGCAGAAGCGTTGTCCGCACAAGAAAAAGTACATGTCGGGCAAGCGCATCCTGCCCAAGGGCCTGACCGGGCGCGAGTCGGTCGAATACCTGGTGGACGAGGTGTTTCTGGCGTACAACTCGGCGCGACTCAAGGAAGCCTGCCAGTTGTTCGTCAACAAGATCCTCGAACCCGACGTGCTGGTGGGCATGAGCCTGTCCGGGGCGTTGACGCCCGCCGGGCTGGGCTGCTCGTGTCTGGTGCCGTTGATCAAGGCCGGGTTCGTGGACTGGATCGTCTCGACCGGCGCCAACCTGTATCACGACCTGCATTTTGCGCTGAACTATCCGGTGCACGCCGGCAGCTTCAAGTTCGACGACACCGACCTGCGCAACAACGATCTGGTGCGCATCTACGACGTGGTGATTCCGTATTCCGACGGGTTGATGAGCACCGACGAGTTGTTGCGGAAGATTTTTTGCGAGCCGGAATTCCAGAAAGAGATGGGCACGGCCGAGCTGCATTACTTGATCGGTCGCTACGCCGCCGAATGGGAGCGAAAAAACGGTCTCAAGGACGTGTCGGTGCTGGCGGCGGCCTATCGCGCCGGCGTGCCCTGCTACACCAGCTCCCCGGGCGATTCGACCATCGGCATGAACATCGCCGGGGTGGAATTGCGCGGCAGCAAACTCCGCATCAACCCCTCGATTGACGTCAACGAGACCACCGCGCTGGTGCTGGCGGCCAAACGCGCCGGCGGCAAAAGCGCCGTCGTGCTCTGGGGCGGCGGCAGCCCCAAAAACTTCATGCTCCAGACCGAACCCCAGATCCAGGAAGTGCTGCGCATCAAGGAATACGGCCAGGACTATTTCATCCAGGTCACCGATGCGCGCCCGGACACCGGCGGGCTGAGCGGTGCCACGCCCAGCGAGGCGGTCAGTTGGGGCAAGGTGGACCCGACGCGACTGCCCGATGCGGTCGTTTGCTACACCGACACCACCATTGCGATGCCGATTTTGACGCACTACGCGCTGGCCCGACACAAACCGCGCAAGTTGCGCCGCCTCTACGAACAGCGCGACAAGCTCATGAAAGCGCTGCGGCGCGAGTACTTCCTCCACAACAAGGTCAAGATGCTCGACGGCTCCGAACCGGTGCTGGATTGAGCCCGGGCCGTTGGCCGCGCGAATCAGCAGCCGCCGTCCCGGCGGGACTCGCCCGCGTTTCAAGCGCCCGGCGGGGCGAAATAATGCGAGCGCAATGGCTTGAGGTATGCGTCGCTGAGCGTGTTGAGCGCGTGTCGGGCCAGGGTGAACTGCTCGGCCAGTTGTTCGAAGAGCGTCGGTGTCCAGGGCGGTTCGGGCTGCCGGGCGGCCAGGGCGTAGAATCGTTTGCCGTCGCGTTCGTAGTCGGCAATCGTGCGTTCGGCGCGGGTCAGCGTCCGCGGCCGGTGCACCAACACCCCGGCGTGATCGGGATAAATCCCCGTCAGGAACAGCGCGATGTCGCCGATGCGTTTGTAGATGCGGCCGCGGAATTCCGGTTCGACCCAGTGGCAGAGCGCGACCATGTCGTCGAGGTCCATGTCGCAGATGCGGCGTTTGCGCCAGCCGCGTGCATCGCGCCAGTAGAGCACCGCCGTGTTGGTGCGCACGAACGAGCAGAGCATCTCGACCAGGTAATCCCGCGTGGCGGGTTGGGCCAGCAGTTCGCGCACCGGGCCGGCCTGGAACACCGGCAGGCGCTTGCCCCGCTCATCCACCTCCAGCACGAAACCCCGCTGCTCCAGATCCCGCCGCACGCGCCGCAACAACACCGCGAACATCAATCGCGGCGAGACGCGCAAAAACGCATCCTGCTCGCCCAACAGCCGCTCGGCCAGACGCGCATCCTCGAGCATCGGCTCGAGCAAATCATCCTTGTCCCGCACCAGCGCGATGATGTGATCGTAATCTCGCCGGCGCGTGGCGACCGTCTCGACGATGAACCGCAGGTCCGATTCAGTAAACTGCATATTCGGCTCGGGCCCCGGGCCCGGTTCTCCATTCCCAGAATAGCGCAAACCCGGGTGCGGAAAAGAGGGCGCAGCCGGTTCGGGTGAATTCATCCGCCGCCGCGGCGGTGGCGACGGCGCGGCGGGAGCGGTTCAAAGCCCGGGCGCCAGTCCCAGGTTCGCCAGCACGCGCAACGTCGAAGTCGACTTGTTGAGCGTGTAAAAGTGCAGGCCGGGCACGCCGGCGCGCAGCAATTCCTGGCACTGGCGCGTGGCGTATTCGATGCCGAATTCGGCGCAGGCGGCGTCGTCCTGCGCGTACTGGTCGAGCCGTCGGGCCAGCTCGGGCGGGATCTTGGCGCCGCAGAGCTGGGTGAACTTCCGAATCTGTGCGGCGCTCAGGATCGGGATGATCCCCGGCACCAGCGGCACGCGCACGCCCAGCCGCCCGGTCAAGTGATCGCGGAATTCGAAAAAGTCGGCGTTGTCGAAGAACAACTGCGTGAGCACGAAATCCGCCCCGGCCTCGATTTTCTGGCGCAAATGCTCCCAGTCGGCGTATTTGCCCACGGCACAGGCCGGGTGGCCCTCGGGAAAACCGGCCACGCCCACGCAAAACTCGCCCTGTTGGTGCACAAAGCGCACCAGTTGCGCCGCGAATTCGAAGCCGTCCGCTACCGGCACGAACGGGCCGCCGCCGGGCGGGTCGCCCCGCAGCGCCAGAATGTTGCGGCAGCCCAGCGCGCGAAACTGCTCCAGCAGCGCCGCGATCTCGGCCCGGGTGTGGTTGACGCAGGTCAGATGCGCCAGCACCGTCAGCCCCTGCTCGCGCCAGAGCCGTTCGACCAGCCGCAGGCTGCGATCCCGCGTGCTGCCGCCGGCCCCGTAGGTGACCGAGCAGAAATCCGGTCGCGCCCGCTGCAGCGCCGGCACATGTTTCTCCAACAGGTGGCGTTCACCCTCGTCGGTCCGCGGTGGGAAAAATTCGAATGAAATCACGGGCTGTCGGGACGCCAATTTCGCGGCGAAAATGTCGCGGATCAGTTGCATGGACGCGGCGGAGTATGGCGCTCGGGGCCGCTCGAATCCAAGTGCGTTTCGGCCCTGAGCGCTGGCGGGTTGGAGACGATTTCAGAGCGGCCGGGCGGGTCAGTTGACGACGTTTTGCGGCCGACCGGCCAGAAAGGCGCGCAGGTTCTCGACGGCGATCTGCATCAGGCGACGGCGCGCCGCGCCGGTGGCCCAGGCGTAGTGCGGGGTGATGATGCAGTTGCGGGCGCGCAGCAACGGATTGTCGGGCGGCGGCGGCTCGACCGAGAGCACATCCAGCCCGGCGCCGGCCAACCGGCCCTCGTTCAGGGCGGCGGCCAGGGCCGCTTCGTCCACCACCGGACCGCGGCTGGTGTTGAGCAGGAACGCGCCGGGTTTCATCCGCGCCAGGCGGGCGGCGTTGACTAGGCCGCGGGTTTGCTCGGTGAGCGGACAGTGCAGACTTACCACGTCGCTGCGGGCAAAGAGCGTGTCCAGCTCGACCGGTTGCACCCGGGGCGGCGTCGGTTTGGGAGAGGGATTGTATGCCAGCACGTTCATGCCGAAGGCCCGGGCGATCTCAGCGACCGCCCGTCCGATCCGGCCAAAGCCGACGATGCCCATCGTCAGGCCGGCCAGCTCGATCAGCGGGAAATCGTGGAACGAGAAATCCGGGCATTGCGACCAGCGACCTTCGCGCACCGCGGCGGCGTGATGACCGGCGTGATGGGTTAGTTCCAGCAACAGCGCAAAGGTCGCCTGCGCCACCGAGGGCGTGCTGTAGTCGGGCACGTTGGTCACCGGGATGCCGCGTTCGCGCGCGGCGATCAGGTCCACGACGTTGGTGCCGGTGGCCAGCACGCCGATGTAGCGCAGGTGCAGCAGCCGGCTGATGTGGTGGCGATCCAGCACGACCTTGTTGGTGAGCACGATTTCGGCCCCGGCGGCGCGGCGCAACGTTTCCTGCGGCGGGGTGCGATCGTAAATTGTGCACTCGCCCAGCGCCCGCAGTTCATCCCAGCTCAAATCGCCGGGATTGAGCGTGAATCCGTCCAGTACCACGATTTTCATCCTGCCGGCAGGGTAGGCGGCGGGGCGGTCGGGAGCGACGGCAAATGCGGCGAGCCGTTGCGATGTGCGGCGCCGGGGCGCTCGCGGGTGCGGACCGGTTGCCGGAGCAGGTTGGCCCGGGCCGGATTTCGGATTGAAGCGGCCGGGTTGCTCGCCTAGGCTTTCGGATGACATGATACATCAACTGGAGTTTGAGAAGCCGATCCTCGAGCTGCAGGAGAGGATCGAAGCGCTCAAGCGGCTGCGCCAGGAGCACAAGCTCGACGTCAATTTCGAGGAGGAACTCCAGCGGATGGAGAAAAAGCTCGATGAAACGCGCCGCCAGATTTACGCGAATCTCTCGGCCTGGGAGCGCGTCCAGTTGGCCCGGCATCCCAAACGCCCCTACACGCTCGATTATCTGCAGCGCACGTTTACGGATTTCCGCGAGCTGCACGGCGACCGGCTTTTTGCCGAAGACCGCGCCATGGTTGGAGGCTTTGCCCGGCTCGATTCCCATCGCGTCATGGTCATCGGCACCCAAAAGGGTCGCGACACCCGGGAGAACATCCTGCGCAACTTCGGCTCGGCGCATCCGGAGGGCTATCGCAAGGCGTTGCGCCTGATGCGGCTGGCCAACAAGTTCGGCCTGCCGATCATCACGCTCATTGACACCGCGGGGGCGTATCCGGGCATCGGGGCCGAAGAACGCCACATCGCCGAGGCCATTGCGGTGAACCTGCGGGAGATGATCCTGCTGGAGGTGCCGATCATTGCGGTGGTCATTGGCGAAGGCGGCTCGGGCGGCGCGCTGGGCATCGGTGTGGCCGACCGGGTGTTGATTCTGGAAAATGCCTACTACTCGGTCATCAGCCCCGAGGGCTGCGCGGCGATTCTCTGGAAAGATCGGGCCGCTGCGCCCCAGGCCGCCGAGGCGCTCAAAATCACCGCGCGCGATCTTTTGGAACTCAAACTGGTGGACGCGATCGTGCCCGAACCGCTGGGCGGCGCGCACAACGACCCGGACGCGGTCGCGCAGACGCTCAAGGAATTTTTGCTCCGTCACCTGCAGGAACTGCTGGCCCTGAGCGCGCCCGAGCGGCT
>CAYXJB010000141.1:0-7960 GCA_964465445.1 uncultured Verrucomicrobiota bacterium | reverse complement strand
TTTGGGTGAGCCTTAATCTTTTGGCTCACAACTGACAATCAAAGAACACTAGCCCAGCTCCACTCGACCTCGTTCCGCTGGCGGGCGGGGCACCCTTGTCGTGCCGGGGCATTCATTCCACACTGGCGAGCGTTGCCAATGAGCGCGCCGACACCGGACCGGGCCGACTCATCGCCGTCTCGCGGCCGACGCCCCGTGCGCCGGGCGTTGGCCTGGATCACAATACTTTACGCGGCGTTGCTGGCCGGCGGGCTGGCAATGCTCGACTTCCGCTCAGAGCCGCATTGGTTCTGGAGCGGACTGTTGTTTTTGCCGCCACAACTGTGGCTGCTGCCGCTGGTGATCCTCCTGCCGCTGGCGCTGCGGTGGCATCCGCGGCTGTGTTTGGTGCATCTGCTGGTCGTCGCCGGGCTGAGCTTTGGCTACATGCGCTTCCGCTGGCATCGGCCGCCGCAACCGCGTGGGCCGGTGCTCACGCTCCTGACGGCCAACGTGGCGCAGGGTGATCCGCGATCGCTGGCGGCGTTCCTGCCGCGCGTGCAGCCGGACGTGATTGTGTATCAGGACGCCCGCCGGCCCGACCTCCTGCCCACAAGCGGTCGAACGGACTGGTTCACGGCGCGACAACGCGAATTCGTGGTGGCCAGCCGATTTCCCATCCGCCGCTCCGGGCTGGTGGAATCGTTGCGGTACAATCGCCAACCGGTGACGGCCTGGTTCGAGCTGGATTGGAACGGGCGCGAGCTGGTGATCTACAACGTGCACATGCCCACGCCGCGACGTTTCCTGGCGCGTTTTCGCGGCCAGGGCTACGGCGTGGATGCGATTCGGTGGCAACGGGTGTTCTCGCAAGCCGATCGCCAGGCCAGCTCCGCCTACTGGCAGGAACGCCACCGGCTCGCTTCAGGCTTGTGCGCCGTGCTCCGACAGGAAACCCGCCCGATGCTCATCGCCGGGGATTTCAACATGCCCGATCACGGCTGGCTCTACCGCATGATGGTCCGGGACTGGACCGACGCGTTTGCCGCCGGCGGACGCGGCTGGGGCATGACCTTTCCCGGCACCGGCGGCTTGATCCAGAAGCTGCTCGGACCGTGGTTGCGGCTGGATTACGTGTTTTGCGACGCGCGCTGGCGCGTGCTGGATTGCGAGATCGAACCGCCCCAGCCGGCCGAACACCGCGCGCTTGCAGCTCGGATGGAATGGCAGGGCGACAGGCCGGGACACGCGTCACCGTAAGTCAAGCGAACCGATCGCCGCCGGCAGGCGCGGTTACTCGGATTTGACGCCGAGCAGCTCCAGCACCCGTTCCAGTTCCTCGTCGCTGTAGAAAAAGATTTCCACCGCGCCGCGGCCGTGCCGGTACGTGAGACTGACTTTGGTCCCGAACCGTTCGCGCAGTTGGCTTTCCAGGCTGGCCAGGTTCGCATCCGTCGGCGGGGAACCGGTTTTGTGCTCCGGCGAGATGTGTCCGGCAGCGCTGCTGCGGGCGGCCAGTTTGGCCACCAGCGCCTCGGTTTGCCGGACGTTGAGGCCGTTTTTGATGACGCGCTCGGCCACGCGCCGCTGGTCGGCTTCGGTGGCCAGACCCAAAATGGCTTTGGCGTGACCAACGCTGAGGCGTCCTTCGCGCAGATGTTTTTGGACCGCCTCGGGAAGCTTGAGCAGGCGCAGGGCGTTGGCCACCGCAGCACGGCTCTTGCCGACCCGGGCGGCGGCCTCTTCCTGTGTGAGCTGGAACTGGGCGAGCAATTGCGCAAAGCCCTGCGCCTCCTCGATCGGGTTGAGGTTCTCGCGCTGAAGATTTTCGATGAGCGCCATCTCCAGCACGGCGCGGTCGTCGGCCTGGCGAATGATGACGGGCACCTCGCTCAGGCCGGCCAGTTGGGCGGCGCGCAATCGCCGCTCGCCCGCGATCAATTCCAACTGACCGTTCTTTTCGCGAACGATCAGCGGCTGAACGATGCCCTTTTCGCGGATCGAATCGGCCAGCTCGCGCAGCGATTCGGGCGAGAAATCCTTGCGCGGCTGCAACGGGCAGGGTCGGATGCGTTCGGCCGGCACGCGATGGACCGGTTCGTCGCCGGGCGCAAGCGCCGGTCGGGCGGAAACCGCTGTGCCGGTCGCCGGCGCGGCTGGAGAAGTGGTCGGCTGGGCGGAAGGCAGGATCGGCGTGCCGCCCAGTAACGCTCCCAAGCCGCGGCCCAGAGCTGGCTTTGCCATGCCCGCAGAGTGAGCCACCGCCCGGGATGTGTCAATGACCACTCAGAAATGGGTCGAACCCGAGCTGCACCTTCTCCACACCCGGCAAAGAGGCAGTCTGGCCCCTGGCCACGGCATCGGCGGTGGAACTAATACTGATCCAGACAGTGACCTGATCGGTGCGGAGCTGCCTCGGCCCGGGCTCAATTTGTCGGCCAACGATCTGCGATCGCTCACCGTGTGCCGGCCAGTTCGGCGATGATTCGCTGCGCCGTCGCGCGTGCCCAGGCGTCGGCCTCCAAAATCGTTTCCAGGGATGGTTGCACGCTGGGCGAGTGCGCCGCCATGGTGCGACGCACCGTTTCGGTGATTTGCGGGAAGTTGATGCGACCGCTCAGGAACGCTTCGACGGCGACTTCGTTGGCGGCATTGAGCACGGCGGGCATCGTGCCGCCAGCCTCGCCGGCGCGTCGGGCCAGTTCCAATGCCGGGAATCGCTCCAGATCCGGCCGCTCGAATGTCAGCGTGGCGATTCGGGCAAAGTCGGTCTGCACGCGCTGGTTGGAAGCGCGCTCCGGATAGGTCAGCGCGTATTGAATCGGCAGGCACATGTCCGGTGCCGAGAGTTGCGCCAGCCACGAGCCATCCACGAATTCGACCATCGAATGAATCACGCTCTGCGGGTGAATAAGCACGTCCACACGAGCGATTTCGACGTCGAAGAGCCAGCGCGCCTCGATCATCTCCAGGCCCTTGTTGAAGAGGGTGGCTGAATCAATGGTGATTTTGCGGCCCATTGTCCAGGACGGGTGCCGCAAAGCGCGCTCGACGGTGATGCGGGGAAACTCTTCCTTGGGCGTGGTGCGGAACGGTCCGCCGCTGGCGGTCAGCCAGAGCTTGCGCACCGAGGAAACGGGCCGACCGTCCAGACACTGGAAAATCGCCGAATGTTCGCTGTCCACCGCCAGCACGCGCACACCGTGTCGGCGCGCCTCGCGCATGACGATCTCGCCGGCCATGACCAGGATTTCCTTCGAGGCGACGGCCAGGTCCTTGCCGGCGCGAATGGCCGCCAGCGCCGGTTGCAAACCCGCCGTGCCGACGATCGCCACCAGCACAATGTCCGCTTCGGGCAGGGTCGCCAACTGAATCAGTCCCTCCGGACCGCTGTACACCTCGCAGGCGCGGCCCAGCGCGCGGCGCAAGGCCCCGGCTTTGTGCGGGTCGGCGATGCAGACGGCCTGCGGCCGGTGACGCCGTACCTGTTCGATCAGCCGCTCGACGTTGTTGCCGGCGGCCAGGCCCAGCAGCCGAATCCGATCCGGCAGATCCTCGGCGACTTTGAGCGTGCTGGTGCCGATCGAACCGGTGCTGCCCAACAGAACCACGTTCCTCATGTCAGGGACGCGTCAGCACGTGCCGCAGGTACAAATACATGATCGGTGCGTTAAACAAAAGGCTGTCGAGCAGGTCCAGCACCCCGCCGATGCCCGGGAACAGGCGGCCGGAATCTTTCACGCCGGCCTCGCGCTTGAAGAGCGATTCGATCAGGTCGCCGATCACCGCCGCCCCGCCCAGCAACAACCCCAGCACCACCGCTTGCACCAGGTTCATGCCCGGCAGACGCGGTCCGGCCAGATCCGCAAACACCACACTCGTCGCCGTGGCAATCACGATCGCCCCGGCGAAGCCCTCCCAGGTCTTGGCCGGGCTGATGCGGGGAACGAGCTTGTGCCGCCCGCAGAGCGAGCCGACGACGTACGCGCCGGTGTCGCTGAACTTGGTCACGAGAACAAAGTACAGCACGTACAAGCGGCCGGCCGGGCCCAGGCCGGGGAAAAAATTGATCTTCTGGATGAAATTCAGCAGCCAGGGCACGTACACCAGGCCCAGCAACGTGGTGGCGATCCCCACCAGCGCGGCCGAATGCTCCCGCTCAAAGAGCTGTCGCACACACACGCCCAGTACCAGCAAAACGATCAGGCCCGTCTCGAAATCGTTGGCGCGGGCCGGCGAGTTGTAGATGCCCAACCGCCCGGTGGCGTGCAGGAACGTGCCGATCATGAGCACCAGCGCGCCCACCAGTCCCAGCCACTTGAAGCACAGCAGACCGCGCCGTTGCACCAGCGCGTAGAACTCGTTCAAACCCGCCAGCGCCAGCGCCAGAATGAAGGCCAGGAACACGTAATTGGCGATCCATTCCCGCCCGGAAAACAGCGCCGCCAGCAACAGCCCCCACAACAGGACAGTGCTGAGCGCGCGACGGAGGAAGACCTGCAGTTTGGAAGGCGGCCGGGCCGGACCGCCGGCTGTCGGATGTTCCATCGCGCCAAGCCTACCCGCAGGCCCGGCGGCTTGCCAAATCGCAAATGCGCGAACCGCCCGGGCGCGTTACGGGTTGCGGAATTTGATTTGCGCCATTTCCTCGGGTGTGAACCGGCTGTTGGCGATGGGGCCGGGCGCCCAACTCAACTCCAGCGGGCTGGGTCGGGGCGCACGCACCGGCACGAGGAACGATTGCCGTCCACCGCGTTTCTGGATGTTGCCGCCGGCGCGCACCACGACCCTGCGGGCCAGTTGTTCGCACGTATCCACCAGTTGCGGGAAGGTGTAGGCGGTGTGGCTGAAGCGATTGGTCCGGCTCAGCGCTGCGGTGAAGCGCGATGGCAGTTTGGAATGGCCGATCGTGGTGAACAACACGCCCGCCGCGCTGGAGGGGTTGCAGTCCGAATCCTGCCCGCAGCGCATGGCAATGATGATGGTGCGGTCCGGATCGCCCTTGCCGTAAAGCAGTCCGATGAGCACGTAGGCACCGTTGATCTTGCAATCAATGCCGCCGTTGGAGGCCTTTTGGTATTCGGGGTCTTCGCGGTATTTTTTCTGGCAGCGCTGCCAGGTTTTCTCCCAATCGTTGGGCTCGGCCCGATACCAGGCCAGCACGTCACGCACCATCTCGGCGTACTGGCTGCCGGACGGGATCGCCCGCAGCGCCTTCTCGACGAGTTTCTCCCGATCGCTTTCGAAAAACGCCTCGGCATACAACGCCCCGACGAACTGTCCGGCGTACATGCCGTCGCCATAATTCATCAGCCGACCGAATTTTTCGCCCATCTCGATGGCGAATTGCGGCAGGCCCGGCGCGATCAGTCCCGAGTAATCGGCTTCGATCTGGTAATCAATGTCGTTGGGGCACTTGTTGAATCGCGGATGACTCGAATCCGGCGGCGCAATGCCGGCGCGCAGGTTTTTGCGCCCGGCCGCATTGGCGCACCAGAGCCGGTATTCGCTGTTGGCAAAATCTATGCCGGCCTGTCGGATCGAGACCTCCAGGCCGTGCTCTTCGAGCGTTCGCAGAAACGTCATCTCCACGTACAGATCGTCCTGGTTGAACGCGTCGTTGATCATCTCCGGTTTCCAGACCGGCACTTTGGACGCGGGGATGATCTGATCCTTGAACTTGAACTCGGTGGGCGCGCCCCACGCCACTCCAACCATCTGGCCGATCCAGCCCGCCATCATCCGATCGCGATACGTCTCAAGCGGCAGACGTCGGGTTTTGTCGGCGGCCTGGGCCGGGATCAGCGCTGGCAAACCAATCGCCAGCACCAGAGCAACGAGGACAGCAGTTTTCATGGCATCAGAATCGAAGCGCGCTCACGCGTGACGGCTGGATTGTGCGCCGGTTCATCGCTCCGGCAAGTCGGAAACGCGCCGCGGCAAAAAAAAATCTTCGCCCCTGTCAACCGCTCAGGGAAAAAACCTGGCGACCCTACCGGGATTCGAACCCGGGCCGCCACCGTGAAAGGGTGGTGTCCTAACCACTAGACGATAGGGTCGCTGTGACCAAAATCGGTTCGACTTTAGCCGGTGGTTTTCCGGCGTGTCACGAAAAACCGTGCTCCCAGCCACCACGCCATTATGCTTGGACCGTGCGTTCGGAAGCAAGACCGGCCCGATCGCCGATCGCCCGTCTGCGGCGTCTCTGCCCCGGCCTGCTGGCGGCCCTGAGCTGCATCGGCACGGTCGGTGCGCCTGCCAGTTCCCCGGCCCGGTCGCACGCACCCGAGTTCATCGAGGTTTTCCAATCCGGGTTCGATGGCTACCACACCTTCCGCATTCCGGCACTGGCCGTCACCCGCAACGGAACGATCCTGGCATTTTGCGAGGGACGCAAAAACAGCCGCGCCGACACCGGCGACATTGATCTGTTGGTCAAACGCTCCAGCGATGGCGGCCGAACATGGACGCCGCCACAAATCGTCTGGTCCGACGGCGAGAACACCTGCGGCAATCCTGCCCCGGTGATGGATCGGACCACCGGCATCATCCACCTGCTGATGACCTGGAATTGCGGCAGCGACCGCGAAGCCGACATCCACGCGGGCAGAGGTCGCGACACCCGACGCGTCTTCATCACTCGCAGCACCGATGAGGGCCGGACCTGGGCAAAACCGCGCGAAATCACACCCACCGTCAAACGCCCCGACTGGCGCTGGTACGCCACCGGCCCGGTCAACGGAATTCAACTCACGCGCGGCCCGCACGCCGGTCGGCTGCTCATCCCATGCAACCATTCCTCACCCGGGCCCGAGGGCCGGGCTGTCTCGTGGTCGCATGTGATTTATTCCGATGACGCGGGCCGGAGCTGGGCGAAGTCCCGCACGCTCCTGGCCGGACCATCGGCCTACAGTTGTCTGGCCGTGCTCGAGTCCGGCTGGATCGGGTGCCTGTTCGAGTGCGGCCAACAGACCCCTTACGAGCGCATCGTGCTGGCGCGCGTTCCACTGGCCTGGATTGAAGACTGATCGGCTTGCGACCGCACGGCTGCGCAGGACCGCGGCGCGGTCCGAATCCGAGGAGCAAAAACGACCAATCTCCAATTGCCTTCGCGCAACCCCGCCGATACGCTGCGGCGCGGCGGCATGAAAGTTTACATCAACGGCAAGTTCTACGACGAAAAACAGGCCCGGATTTCGGTGTTCGATCACGGTCTGCTGTACGGCGACGGCGTGTTCGAGGGAATCCGCGCCTACAACGGCCGCGTCTTCAAACTCCAGGAACACATCGAGCGGCTCTATTGCTCGGCGCGGGCGATCCTGCTGACCATTCCCATGACGCCCCGGGCCATGGCCGCAGCCGTGCTGGAGTCCTGCCGCGTCAATCGCATCCGTGACGGTTACATTCGGCTGGTCGTCACCCGGGGCGTCGGCACGCTGGGGCTGGACCCGCGCCGTTGCGGCCGCCCTTCGGTGATCATCATCGCCGACAAAATCCAGCTCTATCCGCCCTCGATTTACCGCCGGGGCATGGAAATCGTCACCGTGCCCACCACGCGCAACCTGCACAGCGCGCTCAATCCGGCGATCAAATCGCTCAATTACCTCAACAACATCCTGGCCAAAATCGAAGCGCAAAACGCCGGTTGCGAAGAGGCCATCATGCTCAACGCCCAGGGCTACGTGGCCGAATGCACCGGCGACAACGTCTTCATCGTCAAACGCGGCGAATTGTTCACACCGCCGCTTTCCTCCGGCGCGCTCTACGGCATCACCCGACGCACCGTCATCGAGCTGGCCCAGGAAGCCGGCTACAAGGTTCACGAGCCCAATCTCACGCGCTACGACCTGTACAACGCCGACGAATGCTTCCTGACCGGCACCGGGGCCGAGATCGTGCCGGTGACGCATGTCGACGGCCGGAAGATTGGTACGGGAAAACCCGGCAAGATGACGATGGATTTGCTGCGGCTCTTCCGGGA
>CAYXJB010000140.1:0-7973 GCA_964465445.1 uncultured Verrucomicrobiota bacterium | reverse complement strand
CGGAGGTCCTGGGGGAACCGGTGGAGACGCAGACACCGTTGCCCCCGCCTCCGCCTCCGGTTGCGGCTGCGGCGGAGAATCGCCTGCACAAAGGGGTGCGGGGAGTGGTGGACCCGTTTCTGACAGAGCAGCTTCGCATTTTCGTCAAACAGGCCGGACGGCTGCCGGTGAGCTTTGCGGAATTTGCCGCACAGCGGCTGGACAGTGTGCCGGGGCCGCCCCCCGGGCACCGCTGGGTAATCGATGCCGAGACGATGACCGTCAAGGCGGTTCCGACGCGGTGAGGCCCGGGGCTCGCTGCATGCACCGCCGGAGCCGCCTCGGGTGGCGGGATGGGCCACCTGCGCAGTTGTCACCGGGGAACTGTCCGGGCCGGCGACGCTGGGGGCGGGCTCCAGTGGTGGGGATAACCATGCGTCGTCGCTGTGCGTGGGCAGAGGCCCCGTTTTCGCGATCCGACTCCGGGGCACGACAAGCGATCATTTTGGAGTCCGGGCGCCCTCCAGCGATCCGGTCTTGGGAGTGCGGGTCCCGCGAGGCATTCAGCCCGAACCCCGGATCTCTGCCATACTTCAACGCTCGGGGTGCTTTGTCCGGGTGAGCTCCGCTCAGATTCGGGGATTCGTACATTTCCCAAGGGGAGTGCAAGCCGGCCGGGTTGTGGGACCGCCAGCGGGTCGGGGCGCGGCTCCGTGCCGCCGAGCGCGGCCGGTTGGCCTCGATTGCCTCGGTGCATGGAGGTCTGTTCGCATGGCCCCCTTCCCGCAAGCGCGTCGGCAATGCACGCGGAGCGCCGGTGGGTCATTCATATCCGGCCGGCCGCGCCCCCGGCTGAGTCTGGCTTATGCAAGCAGCTCGGCCCTCACGCCGGCGCTTGACCCTGACGCGGGCTCGACGTAGTGTGCTGGGCGATTGAGCGGTGGTCGTAGCTCAGCCTGGTTAGAGCACCAGATTGTGGATCTGGGTGTCGCGGGTTCAAATCCCGTCGGCCACCCCATCCTTGAATTTTCGGTGGAAACTTCCTGCTGGCTGCTGCCGCTGCGCGTCCGTAGCTCAACTGGATAGAGCTTCTGACTTCGGATCAGAAGGTTGCAGGTTCGAGTCCTGCCGGACGCGCCAGCAACCGGGGCGCGGCGGTGGAGCGAGCGATGAGCCTGGGCACGTTCATCCTCAAAAACGCGTTGCGGAACAAGCGTCGCGCCACGCTCTCGGTGCTGAGCGTGGCGGTGAGTTTGTTTTTGCTGGTGACGCTGCTGGTGGGGCTGCGGGAGCTGACGCTGCCGGTGGAGGACACCGGCGCGGCGTTGCGGGTGGCGGTGCGCAACAAGATTTCGATCGCCAATCTGCTGCCCGCCCGCCAGCGCCCGATCATCGAGCGGATTCCCGGCGTCGAAGCCGTCACGCCCTTTACCTGGTTCGGCGGCAAGTACAAGAACGAACAGCACATGACCTTTGCGCAGTTTGCGATGGACCCGACCAAGCTGCGCAGCATTTTCGGGGAAGCGAAGATGGACGAGGCCGCCTACAAGGCGTTCGAGTCCGAGCGGGAGGCGTGCATCATCGGCCGGATCACCGCCGAGAAATACGGTCTGAAGGTGGGCGACCGGTTTTCGCTCGAAAGCACCGTTTATCCGGTGACGCTCCAGTTCAAAGTGGTGGGCATTTATTCGGGCACGGCCGATGACCGGAACATGCTTTTCCGGCAGGATTACCTGGACGAACGCAGCGGGGTCAAAGGTCTGGTGGGCATGTGGTGGGTCAAGGTGCGCTCGGCCGAGGACATGCCGCGGGTGCTCTCGGCCATCAATCGGGCCTTCGAGAACAGCGCCGCGGAGGTCCGCGCCGAGACCGAACGGGCGTTTCAACTGAGCTTCATCTCGATGTGGGGCAACATCCGCCTGCTGGTGATGCTCATCAGCAGCGCGGTGGTCTTCACGCTGTTGCTGGTGACCACCAGCACCATGAGCATGGCCATTCGCGAGCGGTTTCGGGAACTGGCGATTCTCAAGGCCGTGGGGTTTCGCCGGCGCGAATTGTTTGTGTGCATTCTGGCGGAGAGCTTCGGTCTGGCGATGGCCGGGGCGATCCTGGGCGTGGGCGGCGCCTATGCCCTGTTCACCTACGGGGATGTGGCCTGGATGACCCGCGGCGTGTTCCAGTTCCTGGAGGTGACGCCCAAGATCGTGGCCACCGGCTTCAGCGTGGCCGCGCTGCTGGGCGTCATCGCGAGCATCCTGCCGGGTCTGGCCGCCGCGCGCATGAGCGTGGTCGAGGGCCTCAAAACGCTCGATTGAACGATGATCGCGCTGCAACAGATTCCGCCGGGCTTGATACCGTTGCTGCTGGTGGCGCTGGCGCTGGGTGGCTATGTGCTCTGGCTCGTGGGGGCGGTGCTCAGCTCGCCCATTCCGCTGCTCTACAACGTCAAAAGCGTCTTCGTGCGCTGGCGCGCCACGCTGGCCACGGTGCTGGGCGTCGCGCTGGTGGTGACGGTGTACGTGCTGATGCAGGCGATGGCCGCCGGGCTGGAAAAATCCAGCGCCAACACCGGTGACCCGCGCAACATCATGATCGTGCGCAAGGGCTCGACCGCCGAATCCAGCAGCCAGGTCACCCGCGAACAATTGCGCATTCTGCAGTACCTGCCCGAGATTGCCCGGGACGAACAGGATCGGCCGCTGGTCTCGGCCGATCTGGTCGTGATCATGAACCTGCCGCGGCGCAACGGCGCCGGCGAAGCCAACGTCACCATGCGCGGCATCACGCCGCTGGGCCGGCAGTTGCGTCCCCAGGTCCGGCTGGTCGCCGGGCGCTGGTTCGAACCGGGCAAGCGCGAGGCGGTGGTGAGCGTTCGCATGGCCGAGCGCTTCGCCAACACCGATCTAGGCCAGCGCTTCAAAACCGGCGGACACGAATTGACGGTGGTGGGCTGGTTCGAGGGCGGCGACAGCGCGTTCGACTCGGAAATGTGGATGGACGCCGACGAAGCGCGCTCGATTTTCAACCGGCAGAATTATTCCAGCGTGCTGGTGCGTGCGGCCGGTCCGGAGGCGGCGGCGGCCTTGATGCGCCGGATCGAATCGGATCGCCGCCTGCCGCTCAAGGCCGAGCCCGAAACGCAATACTACGCCGAGCAAACGCGCACGGCGCGGCCGATTCGGATTCTGGGCTCGTTTCTGGCCACGGCCATGTCCATCGGCGCGGTCTTCGCCGCCATGAACACGATGTACGCCAGCGTCGGAGCGCGCACGCGGGAAATCGGCACGCTGCGGGTACTGGGGTTTCGGCGACGAACGATCCTGGCGAGCTTCAATCTGGAAGGCGCGATCCTGGCGGGGCTGGGCGGTCTGCTGGGTTGCGGGCTGGCGTGGCTGGCCCAGACGCTGTGCGTGGCGCTGGGCGTGCGCTTCGGCACGTTGAGCTTCAACACCTTCAGCGAGGTGATTTTCCAGTTCCGGATCACGCCGCGGTTGCTGATCGAGGGGATGCTGTTTTCGGTGGCGGTGGGGATTGCGGGCAGTCTGCTGCCGGCCATCCGCGCGGCTCGACTGCCGGTCATCGCCGCGTTGCGCGCGGTCTGAACCGGCCGGTGAGCACCCGATCCGCGCCGGGCCCGGTCGGGCCGCAGGCTTGCCATTGAAAACGTCTCAGCCAAGCTCGCCCCGCTTGGAATCGGTCTGGGTTCAAGCCATTGAGCGACGGCGCGGGCTGCTGGCCGGGCTGGCCGGGCTGGCGCTGGCGGGCGCGTTTTTGGAATTGGGCCTGGCGGGTTTGGCGTGGGTGGCGCCGAGCGGGCTGTTGGCCGCGTTGCGCGGGCGTTCGGGCCGGAGCGCGTTTCGAATCGGCTACGTGTTCGGTCTGGCCTTCTGGCTGGCGGCGGTGCACTGGCTGCTGTTCATCCCGGTGCGGGGTTATCCGCTGCTGGGCTGGCTGGCGTTGAGCACGTACCTGGCGCTCTTTGCGGGCGTTTGGGCGTGGCTGGTGACGCCGTTGGCTGACGCAACGCCGCTTCAGCGGAACGACGGCGCATCCCGGGTCGAGCCGCTGGGGATGTCTGCACTGCACGCGGCTGGTTGGACGCAGCGCGCTGCCTGGGCATTGTGGGCGGCGACGGCCTGGGTGGCGCTGGAAATGATTCAGGCGCGCCTGCTCGGCGGTTTTCCGTGGAATCTGCTCGGCGTCTCACAGTATCGCCTCACGCCGCTGATCCAGATCGCATCGGTCACCGGCGTGTACGGGGTTTCGTTCCTGGTGATGTGGGTGTCAGCCTCGCTGTACCTGGCGGCGCGGGCGATCTGGCGTCAGCCCACCGCGCGACAGGTCTGGTTGCCCGAACTGTTGCTGCCGCTGCTGGCCGTGGCGGCGGTGTTCGTCTGGGGATGGCGTCGCGCGCAGCCGACCGAGTCGTCCGAAGCGGTGCTGCGCGCCGCATTCGTCCAACCGAGCATTCCGCAGACGATGATCTGGAACGAAGCGGATGACGAGCGGCGGTTCGAGGAATTGCTGGCCCTGAGCCGCTGCGCGCTCACCAACCGACCGGATCTGCTGCTCTGGCCCGAAGCCGCGCTGCCGTGGATGATCCGCTACGATGCCCGGACGTTCCAAACCGTCAGCGAACTGGCACGCACGAATCGGGTCTGGATCATTCTGGGCAGCGATGACGCCGAAGCGCGGCCCGGAGCGGCATCCGAATCCGACGCGGTGGACTACTTCAACAGCAGTTTTCTGGTCGGCCCGGAGGGCGCGCTGCTGGGCCGGTATCACAAGCGGCATCTGGTTATGTTCGGCGAATACGTGCCGTTGCAACGGTGGCTGCCGTTCGTCCGGTGGTTCACACCCATCACCGGCAGTTTCACCCCGGGCCGCGCCGTGGTTCGGTTCACGCTGCGGTTGCCGAATCGCGCCGCAGCGGGCGACGAACGGTCGGATTCGCTCCCGGCCCGTTCCGAAATCGCCGCACTGCTACTCGACACCGCGCCCCTGATCTGTTTCGAGGATGTGTTTCCGCATCGGGTTCGCGAACACGTGAGCGCCGAGACGGATTTCCTGGTGAATCTGACCAACGACGGCTGGTTCGGGGAAAGCGTCGCGCAGTGGCAACACGCGGCGGCGGCCGCCTTCCGCGCCGTCGAGAACGGTCTGCCGCTGTTGCGCTGCTGCAACAACGGTGTGAGCTGCTGGATTGACGCGCAGGGACGGATGCGCGCCGTGCTGCGCGATGCGCGGGGCCGGGTGTACGGGCCGGGCACGATGACGGTCGAAGTACCGCTGCGGCTGCGCACCGGCGAGGGCGAGCGGACGTTGTACCACCGCTACGGCGACTGGTTCGGTTGGAGTTGCGTGGGGATCACCGCGCTGGGCTGCCTGCTGCGGCTGCGCCGCCGGCGTGCGGCTCAACCCAGCATCGCCTCGGCGTGACGGCGCGCGGCGGCGTCGCGTCGGCCCAGCATCCGCGTCAATTCGGCCACGCGGCCCGGGCGGTCCAGTTGACGGACTTCCGAGACGGTACGTCCGGCTTCGACGCGTTTGGTGACCAGGAAGTGTGCGTCGGCGGGCGCGGCCACCTGCGGCAGATGCGTGATGCAGAGGACCTGACGGGTGGCGGCGATGTGCTTGAGTTCGCGTCCCACCACCATGGCGGTCTCGCCGCCGATGTTGGCGTCCACCTCGTCGAACACCAGCACCGGAACCTGGTCCTGCGCGGCCAGCACGGTCTTGAACGCGAGCATCACCCGGGCGATTTCGCCCGAGGAGGCAATCGCGCGAAGCGGTTTGGCCGGCTCGCCCGGATTGGGCGCGAACAGGAATTCCACCGTATCGAGCCCCTGTGTACCAGCCGGCAGCGGCGCATCGGCTGAAGCGTCCCCGGCCATCGTGTGCAGCGCGATCTCCAAGTCGCTCCGCTCGAAACCCAGCTCGGCGAGTTCGCGCCGGACCGCCTGAGCCAGACGGGGAATGAGCTTGCGTCGGCGGGCCGAGAGTGCGCGACCGGCGGCCCACAGCGCGGCACGCGCCTCCCCCAGCGCCGCCTCCAGACGCGCCAGCTCGGTGTCGCGGGCCTCCAACGCGCGGAGTTTGCGTTCCGCCTCCTGGCCGAAGGCGATCACCTCGGCGAGGCTCGGGCCGTACTTGCGTTTGAGCGACTGGATGAGGTTGAGGCGCTCTTCGAGTTGTTGCAGGCGAGCGGGGTCCACCTCCACCCGATCGGCATAGCGGGTCAGATCACGCTCGAGTTGCTGGAAGGTTTCGACGGCCTGTGCATGGAGTTGGAGCAGCGGCGCGACGGTCGGATCGAGCCGCTGCAATTCCTGCAAATTCCGACCCAGGGCGCCGGCCCGGGCCAGCAACGAGTCATCCTGGCCGGCCAACAGCTCGAGCGCCGCGCGGCTCAACTCCAGCAGGCGCGCGGCGTTGGCGGCGCGGCGATGTTCCTCCGACAGATGCGTCTCCTCGTCCGGGTTCAGATGCGCGGCGGCGATTTCGCGGGTCTGAAACCGGAGCAGGTCGAGCTCTCGGAGATAGGTCGTCTCGTCCACGATCAGGGCGGCCTTTTGCGCCTCCAGCCGCGCGCATTCCTCGCGGAGTCGGGCGAAGGCGTCGCATTCCTTTTCCAGATGGCCGAAGGCGTCCAGAATGGCCAGTTGGTGCGCCGGTTGGAGCAGGGATTGGTGCTCGTGCGGTCCGTGGATGTCCACCAACCACTGGCCGAGCGTGGCCAGGGCCTGGAGGGTGGCGGGCGAACCGTTGATGAACTGGCGGTTGGCGCCGGAGGCGCTGAGCACGCGTTTGAGAATCAACTGCCCCTCGACGCAGGCCTCCAGCCCGTGCGCCTTCAGAAACGCCGCCACCGGCGCGCGCAATCGCCGCACGTCGAAGAGCGCCTCCACGACGCAGCGCTCGGCCCCGTGACGCAGCAGGGTGCGATCGGCCCGTTCACCCAGGGCCAGATTCAACGCGCCGATGAGGATGGATTTGCCCGCGCCGGTCTCGCCGGTGATGACGTTGTAGCCGGGCTGCAATTCGAGCGTCAGCTCGGCCGCCAGCGCGAGGTTTTTGATGCGCAAGGTTGTGAGCATCGGTAGATTCGCGCGACCATTTGAGCGGTCGGGGCCGCGTTGAGCAAAAGAAAAACGAGCCATGGCGTTTCGGTGCATTGTACTGGGCAGTGGCACGTCGCAGGGCGTGCCGCTGATCGCAAAGGACTATTCGCCCGAGTTTCTCGCCAACCCGAAAAACCATCGCACTCGCGCTTCGATTTGCGTCGAAACCGATCAAATCCGGCTGGTGGTGGACACGACGCCGGAGTTCCGGCTGCAGATGCTCCGCGAGAACATCCGCCACCTAGACGCGATCCTGTTCACGCATTCGCACGCCGATCACATTCTGGGACTGGACGACTGCCGACGCTTCTGCGAGCTGCGCAATGCGCCGATGCCGATCTATGCCGCGCCCGAAACGATGGAGGACCTGCGCCGGGTGTTTCGCTACGCCTTCAGCGATCAGCCGCGACCGCGGGGCTATTTCACGCCCGAACCGCATCTGATCGAGGGTCCGTTCCGGCTCGGCGACCTGGAGATCGTGCCGCTGCCGGTGCCGCACGGCGAGACGCCCACGTTGGGCTTTTTGTTCGTGCAAAACGGACGCGCCCGGCTGGCCTACATCAGCGATTGCAAAGAGGTCCCGCCCGCAATCGTCGAGCGCATTCGGGGCGTGGAGGTGGCGATGCTCGACGCGATGCGCCGTCGCCCGCACCGCACGCACATGTGCCTGGACGAAGCGCTGGCGGCAGCGCGGCGCATCGCCGCCGGACGCACGTTTCTGACGCATCTGATTGACGATTACGACCACGACGTGGCCGAGGCGGAGCTGCCGTCGGCGGTGCGCCTGGCCCATGACGGACTGCGGATTGAATTTGCCGACTGAGCGGGCCGGGTCGGTTCGCGTTCGCACGCTTTTGCCGCGCATTGGTCCAA
>CAYXJB010000139.1:0-7980 GCA_964465445.1 uncultured Verrucomicrobiota bacterium | reverse complement strand
AAATTCCGCACCAGAAACCCGGCGTTCCGATTTAACCCGCTGTCCATGGAGGACATCGTGGCGGCGAAAATGCCGCTGACCAGCAATCCGATCATGCCCGCCGGCATCGTCGCGTAACACATCGCCCCATAGGCCGCTTCGCCGGGTTTGGCCAGCTTGGGAAACTGTGCCTTCAGATCCGGATGGAGGATGCTCGCCGCCATCGGCGGCACAACCCCCACCAGCGGCCCAACGAGCATCAGCACCGCAGCCAGCAGCGCCGCCTTGCGGGCATGCACCGAGTCTTTCACGTTCAAATACCGGGACGCATCCAGCATGTTGTTCGTCGAAACGAACTGCTTGAGGAAGATCGCCCCGATCCACAGATAGAGGATCAACGGACGCGCCCCTTCGCCCCAGTGAAGATGATGGCGCGGCAACTGTTGCCAAAAACCGCTCCAGCCGCCCACCTCGGCCACCGCCAGCACCGCTGCCACCACCGTCACCGGCAGCAGGATGAGCATCTGCATAAAATCGCTGGCCACCACCGCCCAGGCGCCACCCAGCGCCGACATCATCACCACCACCGCACCCACCACGATGATCGTCCCGGTCAGATCCAGCCCGAAGACCGCCGCCACAAACACCGCCAGTCCGTTGAGCCAGATGCCGGCGTACAACACCCCCAGCGGGACCTGCAACCAGGTGAAAAACTGCTCGTTGAATCGTCCGAACCGGTGCCAGATCGCCTCCATGCTCGTGACCACGCGCATCTGCCGGAACCGCGGCGCGAAATACAGCCAGTTGGCGAGAAAACCCAGTGCGTTGGCCAGGTAAATCACCATCACGATCGTGCCGTCTTCGTATGCCTTGCTGGCCGCGCCGGTGAACGTCCAGGCGCTAAACGCCACCATGAACGCCGAACTGCCGGCCATCCACCACACCATCCGCCCGCCCCCGCGGAAATACTCGCTCGTGTTGGTCACAAACCGGCGAAACACCCAGCCAATGACCGACATGAACACGAAATACGACGCGATGACCAGATAGTCGTAGCGGCTCAGCATGATCGCCTCCGCTCCGATGAATCGCCCGCGCCCCCGGCCGTATCGAGCGGCAATTTTGCCAGCAAAATCTCCCACTCCCCGCGCGGCTGCACCCAGTGCCACTCGGCCACACAACCCGCCAGCAACCACGTCTGTCCGGCCCGCACCCGGGTCACGCGCGGACCGGTTCGCACCCGTCCCTCGCCCCGCAACACGATCGCCAGCATCAGCTCCCCGCCGGCCCACGCCGCCGCACCGTCGCCGCGCAACCGATGCAGCCGAAAGAACCGATGCCAGTCGGGATGCAACAGCTCCTCTTCGCAAAAGTGCGTCTCCCGTTGCAGCGGGCGGGGCGTTTGCTGCCAGCGTTCTCGAACCGCCCTCACGCTTAGAGATTGGTAGTCGAACACCTCCAGGCAACGCTCCAGGTCCAGCCCCATCAGACAGGCTTCCGGCGGCAACGGCTCGCCATCGCTGGTACGCATCTCGCAGCGCACGACCCAGTCGGTCGGCTCCTGCAACTCGAACATGAAAATGCCCGCACCAATGGCATGGGGCGTTCCAGCCGGGACAACGAAACAATCGCCCGGCCGTACCGGAATGGGGTCAAAGCAGGCCAGCATCTCGGCGGTGCGCTGCTCCCGAATCAGGCGGCCCCACTGCTCGCGTCCGGGCGAACGCTGGAAGCCCAGGTGCACGTATGCCTCGCCGCGCGTCTCCAGCACATACCAGCATTCGGTCTTGCCGGCCGGCGAGCCAAGATGCCGGCGCGCAAACGCCCCGTCCGGATGCGCCTGCAATTGCAACCGTTCGGCCGCATCGAGGAGTTTCCAGAGCACTCCCACCCGCGCAGCCCGCCGGCCGGGGCCGAACCACACCTCCGGCTGCGCGCCGAGAATCTCTTCGAGCGTTCGCTCCTGCCCGCCGACGTGAACGCGGCTCAAGCCCTCGTCCGGGCCGCGGCTGTGGACGCCGTTGCGTGCGCGCACCGTCGAGGCCAGCCAGTCCTCGGGGAAATGGTCGTCGGTTCCCTCGGGCCCGCCCCGGAAACGGCGCAGCAGGCGGCCACCGCGATAGCTGCGCCAGACGTAATTGGGCGGCAGGGCCAGCAGCGGTTCGACCTGCGGATCGGGCCTCATGTAATAATTATGAATTTTTGCCGTTGACAGACGAAGTAAAAGCCCGAACATTGGGGCTGTAAATGAAAAACAGGCGCGTCAACCGGGTGAAGGAACGGGCGTTCACGTTGATCGAACTGTTGGTCGTCATTGCAATCATTGCCATTCTGGCGGCGATGCTTCTGCCGGCCCTGGCCCGCGCCAAGGCCCGCGCCCAGCAGAGCGTCTGTCAGTCCAACCTCAAACAGATCGGCCTGGCGCTGGACATGTTCGCCTCCGACAACGACGGCTGGTGGCCGTACGCTTCGGACCCCACCCAGCCCGATCCGAATCTCTGGACCAAGCAGTTGCAGCCGTACCTGCGGCTGCGGGGAAATCAGGAAAGCGGCCAGGAGAACCCGGTGTTCATTTGCCCCGCGGCACGCTACACCGGTTTTGCCACTTATGAGCTGTCCCGGACCTACGCCTGCACCGGCTCGATGCTCGGCCCGACCGGGACCGGGGGACTGACGGCGACCAAGCCCCGCAAAAGCACCAGCATCCGCAACCTGGTGGAGACGCCGCTGGTCTGCGAGGGCAAGCGGGACACCTCCAGCATTTCGAACCGATGGTGCCGGTCCAACTATCCCTGGACCGGCTACGCACAACCGGATTTCGCCAAGACCGATTACCGACAGACCGCCTACCTGGATTTCCGGCACGGCGGGGCGATGGATTTCCTCTTTGCCGATTACAGTGTCCGACCGCTCCGGTTTGCCCAGGCGCAGATCAGCATGACGCGCACAAACTGGGACAATTACCCCTGAGGCGCCGGGCCGCTGGTCTCGCGAACGGTCAGACGCGCCGGCAGGATCACGTCCATGAGCGTCTCGTTTTCCGGCTCGCGCCGGCGCAACAGCAGCTCCGCCGCCGTGCGTCCCATTTGTTCCGGATCGGCATGTGCACCGGTGATTTGAGGATGTTCCTCGATGCACACCCGGGTCGCGTCCACGGCGACCACACTGACCTGCTCGGGCACGCGCCAGCCGCGTTGCAACAGGCAACTGACCGCGCCGCGGGCGATCAGGCCGTTGGCGCAAATCCAGGCCGTGGGCGGGTTGCTCCGCCCGATGCGCTCCAGCAACTGTTCGGCCGCCTTCCAGCCCGCCAACCGGTCGCCGGTCTCGACGTCCACGCAAAAGCGCGGTTCGATTTTGAGGCCGGCCTGAGCGAGGTTTTCCTCGAAGGCGCGGCGGCGGCGCAGGTTGTAGTGCAGGCCCTTGTCGCCGCCCAGCCAGGCGAACCGCTTGTGACGCAGCTCGCGCAGATGACCGATCAGCAGCTCCAACGCCTGGGCTTCGTGCGGCATCACCGAATGACACAGCCCGGGATAACTGATCGAAATCGCCACGATGTTGGATTGCACCTGGCGGATGGCGCGGAGAAACTTTTCCTGGACCTGTCCGAAAATGGCGACGCCGAAAAGCTGATGTTGTTTGAGCACGTCCTGAATCGCCCGCGGCCCCAGATCATCCTCCGAACCCAGAAACACCGAGTGATACCCCTGCTCCAACAAGCCGGTGTGCAGGCCGTGCTGCACATGGCTGAAAAAGTTGCTTTGCGTGTGCAGGCGCACCCCGGCCCGGAGAATGAATCCCACGTTGCGTGTGGCCAGATGGTTGCCCGAAGGGCGCATGCCCTTGGGACGGTACCCCACCTTGAGCGCGTAATCCCAGATGCGCTGGTAGGATTCGGCGCTGACGTTTTCCCGCTTGCCGTTGAGCACCAGCGAGACCAGCGTCTGCGACACGCCCAGCGCGCGGGCGATGCTCTGTTGCGAAACTTTTCCTGTCTTCGCCATCCTGGTGATACAAATTATACCTACCCGATTTGCGGGTTGAAAGCTGATAATCATCACCCCGCAAGACGCTCGGCCGCTCGATGAGCCCTCCGCGCCGCCCGCTCCTCCTTGTCCGCCCGGTCCGCCTGCTGCTCTGCGGGGTGTTGATGGCGGCGGCGGGGCGGGTGCGCGGCGCCGAGGTCCTCGTCACCAATGTCTCGCAGTTCAATGCGGCGGTGGGGGCCGCTCAACCCGGCGACACGATCCTGCTGGCCAACCAGATCTGGACCAATGCGGACCTGCTGTTCAAAAAGAACGGCACGGCCGGCGCGCCCATCATGCTCCGCGCCCAGACGCCCGGCCAGGTGATCCTCAGCGGCCAGTCCCGGTTGCGCATCGCCGGAAGCTGGCTGGTCGTGGACGGCCTGCGCTTCGAGAATGGTTACTACACCAACGGCGGTTCGGCGGTCATTTCCTTCCGCGAGAGCAGCTCGGTGCTCGCCACCAATTGCGCCCTGATCCATTGCGCCATCCGCGACTACAACCCGCCTCTGGGCGATGTGGACAGCAAGTGGGTTTCGATCTACGGCTTGAGCAACCGGGTGGAAAACTGCTTCTTTCAGGGCAAATCGAACCCGGGCGCGCCCCTGGTGGTGTGGCTGCCCGCTTCACCGACCAACCTGCCGAATTATCATCTCATCCGGCGCAACCATTTCGGTTTTCGTCCTCCGTTGGGACAGAACGGCGGCGAAACCATCCGCGTCGGCGACAGCGCCACCTCTTTCAATCTCTCCCGAACGATCGTCGAAGAAAACCTCTTCCGGTCCTGCAACGGTGAGATTGAAATCATCTCGAACAAGTCCTGCGAAAACATTTATCGCCACAACGTCTTCGAGAGCTGCGAGGGCACATTGACGCTCCGGCACGGCAACGCCTGCACGGTGTCGGGCAACTGGTTCTTCGGGCGCGGCCGGGCGCAAACCGGAGGTGTGCGCATCATCGGGGAGGATCATCTGGTTTTTAACAATTATTTCGAGGGTCTCACGGGCACCGGACTGCGGTCGGCCGTTTGTTTCGTCAACGGCGTGCCCGATTCGGCGCTGAACGAGTACTTTCAGGTCAAACGCGCCCGCGTGCTGTTCAACACGATTGTCCATTGCGCGCGGCCAATGACCATCGGCCAAACCGTCACCGACGGAACCCTGCCTCCGATTGACTGTCTGGTCGCCAACAACCTGATCCTGGGCACCAACGCGCCGCTGGTGTCGGTGGTTACCGCGCCGACGAACTTCCTTTGGGAGGGCAACATCGCTTTTGGCGCGGCGCTCGGTGTGACCGACCCCGGGATCATCGTCACCAATCCTCTCTTGAGCCTGGCGGCCGATGGGCTGTGGCGACCGGCGACGAACAGCCCGGCGCGCGATGCGGCCCGGGGAGACTACCCCTGGCTGACCGTGGACATTGACGGGCAGCCACGCACGGTGCCCCTGGACGTGGGCTGCGATGAAATCTCCACCGCGCCGGCTGTGCGTCATCCGCTGGGCGTCGCTGACGTCGGCCCGGTCTGGATGCGTTCGGTTGGTCCGATTTCAGTTCGCGCCGATGGCGCCGGCGGGGTGTCACTGAGCTGGCCGGCGCTGCCGGGGTTTCGATATCGGGTGTTGCTCAGCACGAATCTGCGCGACTGGGTGAGCGGCCCGGTGGTGACCGCCGACGGTACGGCGGCCGGCTGGGTCGAGGAGGGCGCGACGGGTGGCGGGCCGCGGTTTTTCCGCGTGGCGTTGGAGCTCTAGCAGTCGGGAGGATTTGGCTTGCTCGTTTTATGGCGAACTAATAATTATCAATCTGTGAAGCAGGTTGCGGCACTCATCGCGCTTTCGGATCAGGAGTTCGCGGATTTCTTCCCCGGCGAACTGGCGCGGGAGCTGGAGGCGCTCCTGCCGGGGGCGCGGCGGCTGCGGCTGCCGTTGAGTGATCCGGGCGAGTGGTCGCGGCTCTGGCGCGAGTCGCCGGCGGAGCTGCTCATCAGCGCCTGGCAAACGCCCTCGCTCAATTCGGCGGTGGATCCGGCGGATTTGCGCGGTCTGCGCTATGTGTGTCACCTGGCCGGCACGGTCCGGCGGCTGGTACCGCGG
Organism: uncultured Verrucomicrobiota bacterium; assembly: GCA_964465445.1. Classification (GTDB taxonomy): domain Bacteria; phylum Verrucomicrobiota; class Verrucomicrobiia; order Limisphaerales; family JAOAIM01; genus JAOAIM01. The sequence goes on along the minus strand of CAYXJB010000139.1, from coordinate 1,883 downwards.
GAACTGATCGCCAACGGGTTGGTGGTCACAAACTGGGGTGATTCGATCGCGCCGACGGTTGCCGAATGCGCGTTGATGCTGATTCTGATGGCGTTACGACGCGCTTCGTACTGGGCGGTGGCGATGCACCGCGACGGCGCCTGGAAAGAAAACGGCACGCTGACCGAGAGCCTGATCGGTCGCCGGGTGGGCTTGCACGGCTTCGGGGCGATTGCCCGCAGTCTGGTGCCCATGTTGCAGCCCTTCACCCGCGACATTCGCGCCTACTCACCGCATGTGCCCGACGCGCTGTTCGAGCAGTACGGCGTGCGCCGCGTTCGCACGCTGGAGGAGCTGTTTTCCGGCTCGGACGTGGTGGTGGAACTGGCGGCGGCGACGCCTGCCAATTATCACATCGTCACCGAGTCGCTGCTGCGGGCGATCCCCGAAGGCGGCGTGTTCGTGAACGTGGCGCGCGGCTGTGTGGTGGATGAAGCCGCGCTGGTGCGGGTGGCGCGGGAGGGCCGGCTGCAGATCGCGCTGGACGTATTCGAGACAGAACCGCTGCTGCCGGATTCGCCCCTGCGCGGGCTGCCGAATGTGACGTTGCTGCCGCACCTGGGCGGCCCCACGCGCGACCGGCGGCGCGACAGCGGGGCGCTGGCGCTGCGCAACATCCGAGCCTGGTTGCGCGGCGAACCGCTTCACGCGGTGGTAACCCTGGAGGTGTATGACCGTGCCACCTGAGCCCGGGTCGTTCCAGTGGTGTTTTTCTACGCTGGGTTGCCCGGCGGCGTCGCTGCCCGAAGCACTGGCCCTGGCGCAAGAGTTTCGCATCCCGGCGGTCGAGCTGCGGGCGCTCGAGAACACGATGGAGCTGCCGCAACTCTTCGCCCAGCGGGGCTGGACGCCCGAACGCGTGGCCGAACTCAGCGCCCGGTTCGGCACGCGGCTGGTGGTGGCCGACGCCTCGTTCAAGCTCACCAGCCGCTCGGAAACCGATCGGACGGCGTTTCTGGCCTGGTGCGCCTGGGCCGAGGCGCTGGGCATTCCATTTGTGCGGGTGTTTGGCGGGGGCAAGTGGGGCGAGCCGCTCCTGGAGGAGGATTTCCAGACCGCGGTGCAGAATGTGCAGTGGTGGCGGGCAGAACGACGCGCCCGCGGCTGGCGGATCGAGCTGCTGCTGGAAACGCACGATGGTTTTTCGGCTTCCGGGCCGTGTCTGGAATTGAATCGCCGGCTGGGCGAACCGGTGCTGCTGCTGTGGGATTCGCATCACACCTGGCGTTTGGGTGGCGAAGCGCCGGCCGAAACCTGGCGGCGGCTGGGCCAGTGGGTGCGGCATGTGCACATCAAGGACAGCGTGGATCGGCCTTCGGCGCGGCATCCCTGCACGTACGTGTTGCCCGGTCAGGGTCAAATGCCGCTGGCTGAGACGCTGGCGGTGTTGCGGCAGGCGGGCTTTGGCGGTTGCGTGTCGCTGGAATGGGAACTGTTGTGGCATCCGTATCTGCCGCCGTTGCGCGAGGCGCTGATTGCGCTTCGCAACCAGCCGTGGTTCGAACTCAAAGCGGCCAAAACCGTTGTGCGGATGGCGTCAGCGGCACCGGCGGCGGCTGCGCTCGATGCAGCGGCGGCCGGCGTGCCCGGTGACTATGCGTGGTGGCGGGCGCAGGCCGAGGCGTTGCTGCGCCCGTTGGCAGCGCTAATGCAGCCCGGCAAGGCGGATCTGCCGCTGGCGGGGCCGGCGAGCAATCACGGAGCGCAGGCCGATCGGCTCGAATCGTTTGCCCGGCCATGCCTGCTGGCGGCGCACTGGCTGGCGAGCGAACCGGGGCAATCGGAACAACTCTCGCGGGCGGCGATCGCCGAGTGGTTTCGGCGCGGGCTGGTGTTGGGCACCG
>CAYXJB010000138.1:1518-8037 GCA_964465445.1 uncultured Verrucomicrobiota bacterium | reverse complement strand
CCCAGGGAAATTTTCTGCTCCTCGCGGTTGATCCCCAGCACCATCGCCTCGACTTCCTGGCCCACTTTGAGCACGTCGCTGGGTTTGGCGATGCGCTTGGTCCAGGACAACTCGGTGACGTGCACCAGGCCCTCGACTCCCGGTTCCAGTTCCACGAACGCGCCGTAGGGGACAAGGTTGACGACGCGGCCTTTGACGCGGGCACCAACGGGATATTTTTCTTCGATGTTGTCCCAGGGGTTGGCCATTTTCTGTTTGAGGCCCAGGCTGACCCGTTCCTTCTCGCGGTTGACGTCCAGCACCACCACGTCAATTTCCTGGCCGACCTTGAGGATTTCGGAGGGATGATTGATGCGCCCCCAGCTCATGTCGGTGATGTGCAGCAGCCCGTCAATGCCGTTGAGGTCAATGAAGGCGCCGAAATCGGTGATGTTCTTGACCGTGCCCTTGCGGATGTCGCCGGGCATCATTTCGGCGAGCAATTTGGCCCGACGCTCGGCGCGTTCCTGTTCGATGAGCTCGCGCCGCGAGAGCACGACGTTCTGGCGGTTGGGGTTGATTTTGACGACCTTGAATTCGAGGGTCTGACCGACGTACTGGGCGAGGTTTTTGGGCGCGACGATGTCCACCTGCGAGGCGGGCAGGAACGCCTCGACACCGATGTTGACCATCAGGCCGCCTTTGACGACGGATTTGACCTTGCCGGAGACGCGGCCGCCCTCGTTGCAAATCTGCAAAATGCGCTCCCAGTTTTTCTTGAATTCGGCCTTCTCGCGCGAGAGCACGACCATGCCGTCCTTGTCCTCGAGTTTCTCGATGAGCACGTCCACCCGGTCACCGACCTTCACGGCGCTGAGGTCCTCGAATTCGCTTGCCGGGATTGCGCCCTCGCTCTTGTAGCCGATGTCCACCAGCACCTCTTTGGGGCGCACTTCGATGACGGTGCCGGTCACGATCTCGCCCACGGCAAAGCGCAAGGGCCGACCGCTGCGCCGCAACGCTTCTTCCATCGTTAACATACTGTCTGCATTGGTTGTCTGTTGTCCGCGGGAGGCTCGGGCGTTCCGCGACGGCGGAACGGCGAAGCTCCATTGCCCAACCGGCCTGGTCTCCGACGGCCTCGGCCGGGCCGGCTCAGCCCGCCGGGGCGTGGCAACGGAGGTTAAGGTTCAGGTTGTGCGTTAACTTTCGTTTCTCAGCCTCAATTGAATCACCGCACCCGCGGCGTTCAGGCGGGCGGTAAAATAGGCCACACCGGCCCCCAGGCAAGGGAAAATTATTCACACCGACGCCTCCTGGCCCGTGCGCCGCTGCCACCGCCTTTGTCGCCTAAATAAAGCGCAGGCCCTCTTCGCTGCGCGCAAGTCCGTATGACCGCGCCCGGCTCAGAGCGCGATGATTTTGTCAAGCCGTTCGCGCAGATCGCGCAGGCCCGCCGGGCTGTTGCCCCCGCCCTGTTCCGTGATGAGGTAACCGCGGTAACCGACCTCGCGCAGGGCGCTCATGATGCCCTTCCAGTTGTTGGCCCCTTCGAGCAGGGGCACGTTGAACCCTTCCCAGGGGCTGCCCAGGCGCATGGCCCGATCGAGGCTGTACTCTTTGACGTGCACGCGGCTGATGCGTCCCCCGAGTTTGCGAATCCAGCGAATCGGGTCGCCGTAACGGATGATGTTGCCGACGTCAAAATGCCATTTCACCCAGGGACTGTTGATTTCCTCGAGATAGCGGAGTGCTTCGTCCTCGCGTGTGATAAAATCGTTCCAGACGTTCTCGATCGAGATGACCACGCCCAACTCTTCGGCCAGCGGAATGGCCTTGCGAATCTCGGCAATCGAGCGCTCCCAGCACTGCTCGTAGCTGGTGTCCTTGGTGACCTTGCCGGGGACCAACAGGATTGAGCCGGCCCCGTAGCGTTTGGCGTCGCGCAGTGTCTGGCGCAGCGCCTCCAGGCCCTGCTGGCGCACCTTGGGGTCCGGATCGGACAGCGGCAGCTTCCAGTGGTGCGCTCCGCAGACGCTAGGAATCTCCAGTCCCGTGGCATCGCGCGCGCGCAGCACCTCGTCCTGATCCAGGTGACTGGCCAGTTCCACGCCGTCAAAGCCGGCCTCGCGCACGGCTTTCATTTTGTCGAGCACCGAGCCCGAAACGCCGATCGTGCCCCACATGATGCCGCGCTTGAACTCGCGCGAGCCGGCTGCGGGCGGGTCGGCGCTGCCGACGGGAAGCGACGGTACCGTGGCTAGGAGTGCCGCCGCCGCGCTGCCGGCCCTCAGAAATTGGCGTCGTGTCCAGGTTTTCATGGGTCTCGGGTCACGGTTTGGTGCGTTAGCGCAACGGCGTCACGCCCGGGATCGCCATCGGCGCGATGGGCAGTTTCATGTTCCATTCCAGCGGCTCGGGCACGAGCTTTTCCTGCGAATTGAGAGCGTCCTCCCAGGTGACCTCCTGGCCGGTGTAGGCGGCCATCCGACCCATGATCGCCATCAGTGTGCTGTGCGCCATCCAATCGCCGTCGTTGTGGGCGCGACCGGCGCGAATCGAGGCGAACAATTCATCGTGCTCCTGCTGATACATGTCGTTTTTGGGCCCCTGGTAACGCCAGTTGACCTTGCCGCGGATCGAAAGGCCGCGACCGATCTGGGCGATGCCCTCGGTGCCCATGATGTAGTCGGCGTTTTCGTTGAAACAGTTGCTGATCTGGCGCTGGCCCAAGAAACCCCGCACGCCGCCCTCGAACTCGTACACCACAAACATGTGATCGTAGATGTTGCCCTCGTGGTTGGGTGTCTGTCGCCCGCCCACGGCCACCGCCTTGAGCGGCGAGGCGTCCTGCAGCGCCCAGGCGATCTTGTCCACGCTGTGGCAGGCCTGCTCGACGTAGCCGTCGCCTGAAAGCCACACGAAGTTGTACCAGTTGCGCAATTGCCATTCGACGTCGCCCATGCCCGGCGGTCGTTCGCTGGGTGGGGGCATGCGTTTCACCGGGCCGGTGTAGAAGGTCGAATAAATCGCCCCGATCTGGCCCACCGCGCCGTTGTGGATTTCCTTGAACAGCGCGCGCCGGCCCGCCTCGTAGCGCCAGCAAAAGCCCGAGACCACCGAGAGTTTTTTCTCTTTCGCCAACCGCGTGGCCTCCATCACGGTCCGGACGCCGGGCACGTCGGTGGCCATGGGTTTTTCGGTGAAAATGTGTTTGCCGGCCTCGACGGCGGCCTTGAGGTGGCCGGGTCGGAATCCGGGCGGTGTGGCCAGCAGCACCACGTCCACGCCGCTCTCGATCACCGCCTTGTAGGCATCCAGCCCGACGAACCGCCGCGCCGGTGGAACATCAATGCGTTTGGCGAAGCCTTTTTCGGCTCCTTCGCGTTGGAGCGCCGAAAGGCTGGCCTCGATTTTCTCCGGGAAAACATCCGCCATCGCGGTCAGAACGGCGTTGGGATCGGCACTCAGCGCCTGGCCGGCGGCGCCGGTGCCCCGCCCGCCGCATCCGATCAAGCCCACGCGCAAGGTGTCGCTCCGGCCCTGCGCCAGCGCCCAGCCCGGCAGAATGGCCGGCGCGGCCAAAGCTGCTCCGGCAACCGCGGAGGTTTTCAGGAAGGTCCTTCGAGAGTACACGAGAGGTTTTTGCCCGTTCATCGTCCAGTTTGGCTGTTTCAGTTGCGTCCAGACCGCAACGTCGGCCGGCAGTCTCGCAGCCGAGCAGGCAGGCGTCAAGCCGACCAGACGAACGCGCTCCCTACACCGCAACGATGCACCTGGCTCTGGAATCGCGGGCGCCGGGCCGTTTCGCGCTCAGGCCAGCCGCATGGGCATGACCACGTAGAGGAAGGCGGATTTGACCTTGAGCACGCCGGGGCTCAATTCGTCAATCAACTCGAAGTAAACCTCGTCGTCGCTGAGGGCCGCCAGCGGCTCGATCAGGTAGCGCGGGTTGAAAGCGATGGACAGGTCCTCGCCCTTGTAGTTGACCGCCAGCGTCTCGCGCGCCTCGCCCACGTCCGGGGAATTGGCCGAGATGGTGAGATTGTCATTGGTGAAGGCGAGTTTGACGGAGTTGCTTTTTTCGGAGGTCATGATTTCGGCGCGGCGCAGCGCCTGGAGGAATTCTTCGCGCACCAGCGCCACGCGGTGCTTGGCCTCCCGCGGGATGACCTGCCGGTAATTGGGATAGTTGCCCTCGACCAGTTTCGTGAGCACGGTTGTGGCCGGACCGTTTTCGGAACGGAGCGAAAACGAGGCCATGTTCTCGGTAAACCGCAGCTCGACCTCGCCTTTTTCTTCGAGCAGCCGCTCCAGCTCGCCAACGGTTTTGGCCGGCACGATGAACTCGCCCTGCTTGGCCTCCGAGATGTCAGCATCCTCCTCGACCAGCGCCAGTCGCCGCCCGTCGGTCGCCACGAACGTGAGCTTGTGCTCCTTGAGGCTGAAGAAGATACCGTTGAGCACGTAGCGCGCCTCGTCGCTGGAAACGGCGTAGGCGGTTTTTTGGAGCATGGTTTTGAGCGTTTTCTGCGGCAGGACGAGCTTTTTATCATCCTTCAGCTTCTGCACTGGCGGGAATTCCTCCGCCGGAAGACCCAGGATCTTGTAGAACGACGGGCCGCAGCGGAGTGCGCACTGGTTCTTTTCGTCAACCTCGATGTCCAGCTCGCTGCCCGAGAGGGCGCGCACGATTCCGGCGAGTTTTTTGACCGGAACGGTCGTGGCCCCGCCCTTTTTCACTTCGGCGTCCACCACGCTGCTGATCGTCACGTCCAGGTCCGTGGCCGTCAGTTCCAGCTTGGCGTCTTCGGCAAGCATCAGGACGTTGGCCAGAATCGGCAGCGTCGAGCGCGTGCTCACGACGTTTTGGACGGCCTGAAGCCCTTGGCTGATCCGGTCGCGCGAGATGGAGAGTTGCATCGCGTTTACTGTGCTGAGGTTTCAGAGAATCGGTATCTTTATTAGGGCCAGTGGATACGGTGAACAGCGGCGGGTGTCAAGGAAAGCCGCGGGTTTCAGAGCCGTCGCCCTGTGGGTGGAATTGGGAAAAGAATATGAACAACCTTCTACGCAGCGATCCCGACGCGTATAGCGGAGCTTGTTCACGGGTTGTACGCACCTTGCCGGCGCGGGGCAGTTGTTGCGTAAATCCGGGTCAGAACTTCGAGCGCGGTTTGCACCTCTTCGGGCGTGTTGTCCCGGCCAAAGGAGAATCGAATCAAAGCCCGGGCGCATCTTTCGTCGTAACCCATGGCCCGGATCACGTGCGAGGGTTCGACCGAGCCGGCCGAACAGGCCGCGCCGCTGGAGGCGCAAATGCCCTCCAGATCCAGAGCTGCCAGCACGTTGCTGCTGTCGGTCCCGGGGACGGCGAAGCCTACGGTATTGTCGAGGCGGGGCGCTTTTTGGGCGAAGACGACGCAGTCGCGGATTTCTCGCAAGCCGCGTTCGAGCATGTTGCAGAGCTCGCGCAGTTTTTTTGGGGGGAAAACGGGTGGAGCGAGGAAGCGTTCGAGCACGGACACCAACCCGGCGATGGCGGCCAGGTTTTCTGTGCCCGCGCGCCTCTCGTTTTCCTGACTTCCCCCGGGCAGCAGCGGATGTTGTTTCAGCGGCGAGCGGATGTAAAGGAAGCCCGTGCCCTTTGGGCCGTAGAGCTTGTGGGCGCAACCGGAGACAAGGTCGGCGTTGAACATGGCCACGCCGTGGAACGGCTCTTTTCCGAACCAGTGGGTCGCGTCGGTGTGAAACACCACGCCGCTCTCGCGGCAGATCGCGCCCAACTCACGCACCGGCTGAAGCGTGCCGATTTCGTTGTTGGCGGCCATCACCGAGACCAGAATCGTGTCGTTGCGCAGCGAGCGGCGGAGGTCTTCGGGCGAAACGCGCCCGGCTCGATCCACCGGCAGCAGAGTCAATTGGAAGCCCTCGTTGGCGGCGAGGTATTCGAAGGCCCGCAGCACCGAGTGGTGTTCGACCGCCGAGGTGATCAGATGGCGCCCGCGTTCGCGCAAACTCCGGGCCGTGCCCAGAATCGCCAGGGCATTGCTTTCCGTACCGCCGCTGGTGAAGACCAGCTCGGAGGGTTTGCACCGCAACACGGCAGCGGCCCGTTCGCGCAGCTCGTCGAGCAACGCCCGGGCGCGGCGGCCCACGCGGTGCACACTCGATGGGTTGCCCCAGATCTCGTCCAGAAACGGCAGCATCGCCTCGCGCGCTCCGCCATCCAGAGGCGTGGTGGCGTTATGATCGAAATAGATTGTCCGATCCGGCATGGCGATGCACCGGCGCGCCGGTTGCGGCCGGGGCCAATGTGCCTTTCAACATTGCAACGCGCCGCCAATTGCACAAGTTTGGCCGCATGTTCGGACCGGCGGATCTGTTCGACCTGAGCCGGACGGCTCATGCGGCGCTGTTCGAGGGCTGTTTGCACGCCTGGGAGGCGCTGACGCGCATCGAATCATATCTCAAGCAACATTTGAAACCCGGCTGCCTGGGCCGGATGGAGGGCCGCGCAGTCATCGGCCAGGAGGTCTT
>CAYXJB010000138.1:0-1508 GCA_964465445.1 uncultured Verrucomicrobiota bacterium | reverse complement strand
GAGACGTACGTCCACGCCTTCGAGGACCGGCTCGTGCTCGCCGGCCAGGGCACGATCATCGAGGATGGGGCGGTGATCCAGGGGCCGGCGATCATCGGGCGGGATTGCCAGATCCGGCACAACGCGTACCTGCGGGCCAATGTCATCGTCGGCGACCGATGCGTCATCGGCAATGCCACCGAACTGAAGAACGCGCTGCTGTTCGACGAGGCCCTGGCGCCGCATTTCAACTACGTGGGCGACTCGATTCTGGGCTACCGGGCTCATCTGGGCGCCGGCGCGATTCTGTCGAATTTCAAATCCCTGCCGGGCAATGTCGTGGTGGAATGGGACGGGGTGCGCCGCGACACCGGGCTGCGCAAATTCGGCGCGCTGGTGGGCGACGCGGCCGAGATCGGCGCCAATGTGGTGTTGAATCCCGGCAGCATCATTGGCCGGGGTTCAGTGATTTATCCGGGCGTGAACTGGCGCGGCGTGCTGCCGGCCAATCACATCGTCAAAAATCGCGCCCCGATCGAGATCGTGCAGCGGCGCGCCGCCGGGGAGTGAGATCGGCGCGCCCCGCGCTGCTGGGCGACCTGCCCTTATTTGCCATTCTTTAGGCAGAAATTGGCCGAAACCCCGTTTTGCCTTGCACCGGCCCGACCGCCGTGAAACTAAACAACCGATGCTAGCTGGTGCGAACGTTGCCTCTCGAGCGCCCCGCGCGGACGCTCCCTCGCCACGGCGGTTCACGGCGCTGGCAATCGGTCAGCCCGAGGACCTGCGCTTCGGCGTTTGCCCGCACCCGCTGGCCCTGCGGCGGGGGCTGAGGCTCGGCGCCGGAGAGGTTTACCCGGAGCTGAACTTCACCCTGCCACCGATGCTCATCAACGCGGCGACGATGCCCGACGTGCGGGCGCAGTACCGGCAGATGATCGAAGCGGCGTTGCAGCGGGCGGTGGATCTGGACGCGCCGGGTCTGGTCATCGAGTTCGAAACGCTGCCGCCGATGACCGAGCATCCGGACTGGGCTGTCGAGTTGGTGGGTATCCTCCTGGAGGCGATGGAACGGGCGCACGCCCGCCACGGCCTCAAATCGGCGCTGCGGATCACGCCCAACGATCTGCGCGAAATGGAGCGACCGCCGCGGATGCGCAGCGGGCCGTTGCTCGAAGCGATGCTCGAAACGTTCGATCGCTGCGCGGCGGCCGGGGCCGAGCTGCTGAGCATCGAATCGGTCGGCGGCAAGGAAGTCCACGACCAGGCGCTGCTCGCGGGCGACATGCGACAGGTGGTTTTTGGCCTGTGCGTGCTGGGCGTTCGCGACATGCGATTTTTGTGGACCGAGCTGGTGGAGATCGCGCGGCGGCGCGGGGTGCATGCGGCCGGCGACACGGCGTGCGGCTTTGCCAACACGGCGATGGTGCTGGCCGAGCAGCGGATGATCCCGCGGGTGTTTGCGGCCGTGGTGCGGGCGATTGCGGCGGTGCGTTCCCTGGTGGCATACGAATGCGGCGCGGTCGGCC